>CAZFXD010000339.1:0-2752 GCA_964522795.1 uncultured Myxococcaceae bacterium | reverse complement strand
TGAGCTGGTACGCGTACGAGAGCGCGCCCTGGTAGTCGGTGCCTTTGCCCAGCTCCGAAGCGAGGCGGTTCACCGCGGTTCGCAGGGTGGAGTCGGGACGAGCGAACCGCTTGGCGCCCGCACCCACGGTGGGGGGCCAGGGATTCTTGATGTTCGTCTCGAACGGCACGAGCGACACCAGCACGTTGGGCTGCGTCTGAAATTGGTCCAGGAGTCGATTGAGCGCGCCCACGCGACCGGGAACGCCGTTGCGCAGCCCATACATTTCGCAGAACCCCGTGGGGCCTTGGCTTCCCGGCGGATCCGAAATGCACATCGAGCCCGACTGGTCGACGATGAGCACGACCTTCACCGGAAACCCCGTGGGGTCCGGCACGCTGGTGCACACGTCCCCGGTGAGCGCGAGGCGATCATCGAGGGTGTTCTCGATGGCGGCTTTGGGTTGCAGGTACGCGTCGCTGCATGCCGCGGCCAGCAGCGCCGCACACCCGAGCTTGAAGCTGTTGCTCTTTGCGCTCATGTGGACACCTCGAGGCTAGCTGAACTGCCATTGAAACCCAGCGCCAACCGCTGCGGCTATCAGACGTCTGGACGCAGGCCCGACCACCCCGCCACGTGCTGCCAGAAACGACAGTTGCCTCCAGCCGAACGTCGACTGGAGGCAACGAGGTCTCACATTCGACTGGTCCGCTTACGACTTGCGGTTGCGGCGGCGCAGCATCGCGGCGAGGCCCATTCCGAGGAACGGAGCCACCGGCGCGGCGGCGCAGCCACCACCCGAGTTCGTGCCACCCGTCGTGCTGGGCACCGAGCCCGCCACCGCCAAAGCCAGCGTGGAGACGCTCTTGTCCGAGTCGGGGTACACGGCCTTCGGGTACGCGCGGTCGTCGAACACCAGGTGCGCGCTCAACTGCACCTCGTACGCGCCTTCGACGTCGGCCACGAAGGTCGGAACGTTGCCGTCCGGGTACGCGTAGGACCAGTGGCGGCTCATGGTCACCGCGCCGGTCGGGTTGGAGATGGCCACCTTCGAGCCGTCAGGACGCTTGGTGATGGTCCAGGTGTATTCGATGGCCGCGCCGTTGCGGTTGGCGAAGAGCGGGAGACGAATCAGCTCGCCCTTCTTCGCGTCGAGGAAGCCACCGCCGCTCGCCTTGAACGGGCTGTTCGGGTCGAGGCAGTCGTCCGGGTGCGTCGGGTCCACCACCACGCAGTAGTGGGAGTCGCACGCGTCACCCAGCTTGTCGCCGTCGTCGTTCAGCTGTTCGCGGTTCTTGTTGATGGGGCAGTTGTCGGCCACGTTGAGCACGCCGTCGTTGTCCTGGTCGGGGTCGCAGAGGTCGCCGATGCCGTCGCCGTCGGTGTCGAGCTGGTTGGGGTTCTTGATGCCCGGGCAGTTGTCGAAGCCGTCGGTCACGTTGTCGAGGTCGTCATCGCGGTTGCACACCCAACCCGCCTGAACCTTCTGGTCCGGGTTCCCGATCAGCGGGCAGTTGTCCACGCCGTCTTTGATGCCGTCGTCGTCGTCGTCGTCGTCGCACACATCGCCCATGCCGTCGTGATCAGTGTCGAGCTGCACGCCGCCCACCTTGGGGTTGGGGATGGCCTTGCAGATATCGTCCACGTTCAGCACGCCGTCGCCATCGATATCGGGGTCACAGGCGTCGCCCTTGCCGTTCCCGTCCGTGTCGAGCTGCGAGAAGTTCGAGGCCGCCGCGCAGTTGTCGCACGCGTCGCCGACGAGGTCGCCGTCCACGTCCACCTGTTCGCGGTTGGACACGAACGGGCAGTTGTCGACGTCGTCCGCCTTGCCGTCGCCGTCGGCGTCGTCGGTGTACGCCAGGGTCTTGCCGTCGTCGGTGTAGGCGACCCAGACAGAACAGCCGCAGCCGCAGCCGCAGCCGCCGCCTTCTTCTTTCGGCTTACCGCAGGAGGTGCCGAGACATTCCGGGTTGTCAGCGCCTGCGAGTGCTGGGTAGGCCACCCCCATCACTGCAGCTACCAGCATCAGTTTCGCAGTCGTGCGTCCGTTCATGGTGTGGCTCCTTGGAAAGCTTCACCGGGACATAGAGCAAAGGCCGATCCACCGCTCTGCTGCCCCGCTTCTTCAACATCATCAGGTGTTTAGCGTCTGAACTGCGCGCTTCAGACTGGGGTGTGTTGCCGCGACCCCCCATCATTTGTGGCGACTGCGCTCCACACCTTCCGGCCGATCAAACGGTGTCGGGGGCTGTGGTCAATTTCCTGTCACGAAGTCGTCGGGCGTGAAGGTGATGATGCCGTCGCGAAGAATTTTGGGGGGCGAAGCCGAGAGGAGCTTGCGGCGCGTGGGCGGCGTGTACTGCACGCGGGGAATGAAGAGCGAGCCGATGCCCGTGCCGCGCGGGTCATTGTCGCGGCCCACCTGCAGGTACAGGTAGATGTCGTTCGAGCCGCGCGGAATGTTGGGGAACGGCGCGTTCGGCCGCTCCAGCGTCTGCACCAGCCCGATGTTGTAGGCGTCGATGTCGTAACAAGCGCGGCCGTCGGGCGTCGGTTCGGCGTCGGCAATCGCGTAGCCGTAGCCGCGCGCGTCGCGGAACGCCGGGTCGGCGGAGCCGGGGTCGGTGTGGCCCAGCACTTCGCCCACGTTCGATTCGCCGTCGCGATCGTTGTCGTCGAGGTCTTCGGCGATGAGCGGGTTGGTGCCCGAGTGCAGCTCGACCAGCTCGGGAATGCCGTCGCCGTCGGAGTCGACCAAAAGCTGCCCCTG
>CAZFXD010000338.1:406-5048 GCA_964522795.1 uncultured Myxococcaceae bacterium | reverse complement strand
ACGACATCGTGGTGACGTCGACGGCCACGGCGGCCATTGGTGACACGGTGACGGTGAAGGGCCCTGTGCACCTCGACCGTGATTTCGGCGCCGGGTACGCCTACGCCGTGATTATCGAAGACGCGTCCGTGGCGAAGTAGGCCGGCCCGCCGGCACTACGGCGTCCACTCCACCACGAACCCCGACACCCGGGCGCTGCCGAGCGTCGACCCGCGGTGCAGCACCACGTGGGTGCCCGCGAGGCTGCCGCCTCCATCCAGGCCGAGCAGAAACGAGACTTCGCCCGGGGGCGACGGGGTGGTGTTTGTGAGGTCGCTCTCCCCGAGCGACTGGCCCGTGCCGCCGCTCTGACCGGACGCGAAGACCGTCGACCGCGCGAGGTTGGCCGGGGTGGCCAGCGCCACCGTGCCATCGGCCACGCCGGCCGAAGCGTTGAAGGTGAAGGGCGTGACGGTGCCGTGCGCGCCCAGGTCCACGGCCTCGAAGGCGATGGTGCCCAGCGCCACGTCGTTGCAGACCGAGTTCACCGACTGAATCCCGCGCGTGAAGTCGAGCGTGGTCGGACTTGAGAAGGCGCCACGAACGGCTCGGTCGCAGAACGGCGCCGCAGCGCCGGCGATGGGGTTCGTCCAACTGTGCAACAAGAACGTGGTGCTGAGGTTTCGCGCGGGGATGGAGACGCTGCGCTGACCTGCGTCGGCGGGCATGGCGGCGCTGGCCGAGCGGCTCACCGTGGCGCCGGTCAGCTCGGCCACCTGCACGGTCAACGCGCCGACGTTGGAGCCCCCGAGCTCGAAGCGCACGGCGGCGCTGGTCGCGCTCTCGAGCGTGACGGCCCCGGTGTCAGTGTGGTCCCAGATCATCCCCGCCGAGAGGCTGGAGGCGAGCGTGAACGTCCTCGAGGGGGTGACGCTGTTGAATGAGACGAAGTGATGCCCGCCGTCGGTGCCCCGTGAGACGCGTTGCACGTTGAGGGCCTCGAATTCGACGGTCTGCCACACCACCTGCGTCACCGCGCCCGAGGCGTTCCGCGAACAGGTGACGCCGTCGAGCGCGGTCAGCTCGCAGTTGACCTCGGCCACCTCCGGGGCCGTGGCGGCCGACGTCACCTGCGACCAGAGCAGGGTGTGTGCGGTGGAGAGCTGAGGCGGGGTGATGGGACAGACGCGAGTGGTCGCTCCGGCCTGAAGGTCACACGTCCCGCGTCGAACCAGCGGCACCACGGTCACCAGGCCCACCGCCGTTCCCAGCTCGGCCGCGCTCGCCGTTGCGGTCACGCTCTGCAGGGCGCTCGTCCGCATCCGGAAGGTGATGGAGTCCAGGTTGGGCGGAATCGACACCTGCTGGGTGGGGACGCTGCAGTCGGTGGAGCCAAAGAACGCGACGGTGCCCGAGCTGCTGGAGAGGGTGATGGTCCTCGCTGAAGCGTCAATCGACGCGCCGCCGTCGCTCTGAACGGCTCGAACCGTGAAAGGCCCGGAGCACTCGCCGAGCCGAATCGTCTGGGGAAACCCCACCAACTCGAGCTGGCTTCCCGCGGCGCCGGCGTCGTCACCGCCCGGAGGTCCCCCGTCGCTCCCCCCGTCGGTGCCCGCGTCTGAATCAGGGGGTGGGCCCGCGTCCATGCCGGCGTCGGCGCGGACGCCCGCATCGGCGGCCTCGGCCGCGGTCAGGCATTCGCCCTGAAAGCAGACCCAGCCCACGGCGCAGTCAGCTTGCGCGGCGCACGCGAAGTGCCGGGGCGAAAAGCCCGGGTCGCAGGTGCACCCGCTCAGGCACCACAGCCCAAGGGCGAGAACCCACGCCGCGAGCCTCGCTCGGGCCGAACGCGCGGCGAAGGCCTTTGTCGTGGATCGAGAGACTTTCAACACCGACGCGCTCGCTGCAATCAGGTCCACCCCGGGCGCCAGGACTGGCGACGCCGACGGGCGAACTTGCCTCACGCGAGGCGTGAACGCACCGGAGAAGTTCGGCCAGCACACCGGTCCGCCTTTCGTTTCATCCGCGAGTGGGAGACCATCGCGCCATGATCACCAGAGCGGTCTGGGCCTTCTGCGCGTTCAGCTCTCTCGTGGCTCTGGCGGACGCGCCAGTCGCGCCGCTGCTTCGAGTGCACGAGAGCGTCGTCTACGACGCCACCCGCGGGCAATTTCTCGTCGCCGGCACCGAGTTCCGCGTGCTGACGCGCGCGACCGGGGCGGTGGTGTGGCGCGCCCCGTTCCCCGCGGACCGCCTGGGGGTGGCGCAGGGCCGCGTGTGGCTTCCGCACGTCACCAGCGGTTCAACGGCCACGCTCAAAGCGACCGACGTCGCCCACGCCCGCGTTGAGGTGAGCTGCGATGTGAAGTTCGACGTCCACCCCGAAGCGAACACGCTGCGCGTCGATGTCTTTGAACGAAACGACAGGACGTGGGCCCGGTGGCTCAGCTTTCGCGACCAACCGAGCGGTGGCGTGGTGCCCACGCCCGCCACTCAGCAACAAGCGCACAAGCGCTTTGTCGACTCGCTCAGCGGCGGCGTGCTGGAGCTCCGGGTGGAAAGCGCGCGCTGCGTGGCGACGCCCGGTGATGCGCAGGCGGCGGGCGTGGCGGACTCGGTCCGACTCGGCCGACCACACCAGGACCTGCCCGCCCCGGCGTTGCTCCCCCCGGGGACGGCGCCGCGGGCCATGGTCGAGACGCGGGCGGCCGGCTCGAGCGGGTCGGACCGTTGGGTGCAAATTGACGAGCTCGTGGTGTGGCCCGAGGCGGGCGAGAGGTCGTGGCGAGCTCCGTTTCGCAGGTATCGCGTCTTGCCGCCGCGGCCGTAGGCTCAGCGAATGCCGGCCGCGGTCGGCGCGGCATACGCGCCGCCGTTCTGGTCGCCGGCCTTGTCCTTCCCGTAGGCCTGCCACTCCGCGAACGAACGCGCGGCGCCATTGAACCCGAACAACTCGCCCGAGGTGTAGTGGTTGCGATCGACCGCGAAGTCCGCGAGCGTTCCGCCTTTCGCGTTGTACGCGGGGAGCGACGCCGACACCGCCTGGTCTCCTGATTCTCGCACCACGTTGTCGAAGATGGAGACGCCGGTCGTCGGGTCGGGGAAGTGCGGGTCGTCCACGAGCACGATCCCGCGTCCGTTGTTCACCAGGTAGTTGTTGGAGATGGTGACGTTCTTCCCCGAGGAGATGCAGATGGCGCCCATGCACGTCTGAATCGGAGTGCTGCCTCCCAGGCTCCCGTTCGTTCCTCCGTTGCGGCGAATGAGGTTGTTGGTGATGGTCGCCTTGCCGCCAATCTCGTGGAAGATGCCGTTCTGCTCGTTGTCCTCGATGAGGTTGCCGTCGAAGGTGATGTCCTCGTTGTACCCGTCATCCCACAGGCCGGGCCCGGCGTTGTGGTGGACCCAGTTGTGAGCGAGGACGGTCCCGCGCGTGAGCCAGAACTTCGTGCCGCCCGCCTCCCAGCCGGCCTCGTAGTGGTTGCTGTTGTTGAAGGCGATTTCAGTGTCCTCCACGAACACCGCGTTGCTGGCGTGGCCATAGTCGTTGATGCCGTCGCCGCCGCACGCGCCCACGCCAATCTGACCGTTGCGCAGCACCCGGCTGTGCGACAGGCGCGCCCTGTCTCCGAAGAGGGTGATGCCCTGACCGCCGTTGAGTTGAGTCGTGACTCGGAGCAACAGCCAACCATCGTTGGTCTCAATCGCGCCCTGCTGCGCTGACTGCGCGTACTTCTCGACCGTGAGGTCCTTCACCGTGACGTTGATGGCTCCGCCCTTCGTCGCGGGCGACGGGCGCTGGCCGCTGAAGGCGCGGTTCACGGCGCCGACCTCAACCTTCCGGCCCGCCGGGTTGTCCGCGAAGTAGACGCGGTCAGCCGCGTAGTCGAAGAAGTATTTGCCCGAACTGACCTCGCCCTTGGTGGCCACCCCCTGCAGTGGCTTGTCATCGAGGTAGAGAATCTCGGGCTTGTTGCACACCGGGTACCCGGGGGCGCACGAGCCACTCACGTAGTTCTCCTGGGTCTGGCCGCTCGCGAAGAACAGCGCCCCCTCGGTGCCGAAGTTGGTGATGAGGTTGGCGCCGTTGAGCACCGTCACGCCCTGGCCGGCGCCCACAAAGACGTCGCCCGACTTCGGCCGCAGCGACTGTCCCCGGTACACCCCGGCGGCGAGACAGAAGGTGGTGTTCTCCACGTGGGTGTCGATGGCGGCTTGAAGGTTGTTCCCGGGAACCACGTTGACGCCGATGCAGCCACTCGCCCCGGCGTCCGGAGGAGGGGGACTGCCGGCGTCGATGATGGTCGAGCCCGCGTCCGGCGACGGGTCTCCTGCGTCGGGGCGCGGCGTCCCCGAATCTTGGACTGGAGAACCCGAGTCGATGAGGTCGCTCCCCGCGTCGATAGGCGCGACGACGCCGGCGTCGAGGTCCACCACCGGGACTCCGGAATCAACTCTGGGCCGACACGTCTTCCATCGCTGGCAACGGAGGTCAGCGACAGAACTGTCCTCGGCGACGTCGAGCCGTTCTTCCAGCACGCCCTCGCACCCACAGAGGGCGAGGAGGGTCACGGCGCAGCGGGCCGTCCTCCAACAGGTCAGGGGCGATGTTTGATTGTGGTGGCTCATGACCCGGCCAGTTGCAAGGCCGTCGCCAACGAAG
>CAZFXD010000338.1:0-396 GCA_964522795.1 uncultured Myxococcaceae bacterium | reverse complement strand
TCGGTTACGCGCCGACGCTGCGGCCGGGGGCTCCAGCCCTGAAGTGCCCTGCCGTGCACAGGTTCACATGGGCGCCAGGGGGCTACTCGCCCGTGAACCTGGGCTCGCGCTTCTCGATGAACGCACCGATGGCCTCCTGCAAATCCTTTGAGGGGAGGAATGCCGCGTTCCACATGGCGACCGTGGAAAGGCTCGCCGCCGCCGCTGTCTCGGATGAGGCGTTCATCACTTCTTTGATGCCCTGCACCACCAGGGGAGAGTTCTTCGCGATGCGGGTGGCGAGCGCCTTCGCCGCAGCCACGAGAGCGGCCGGGCTCTCGTACACCTCGCTCACCAGGCCGATGCGGAGCGCGCGGGCGGCGTCGACGTCGTCGCCCGAGAACGCCAGCTCGCGCG
>CAZFXD010000337.1:4813-5057 GCA_964522795.1 uncultured Myxococcaceae bacterium | reverse complement strand
GAGAGCAACGACATCTCGCCGAACACCTCGCCCTCCTTGAGCGTGGCCACCTGAGCCTCGCCCACCGAGACGCCGACCTCCCCTGAGAGCACGATGTACAGCCCGTCGCTCATGGCCCCCTGCTTGATCACCACGTCGCCGGCCTTCGTCTCCCGGGCGCGGAACTTCTCCACCAGCGTGCGCCGCTCTTTGGGGCTGAACGGTTTGAAGAGCTCCGACTGATTCATCACGTTGCTGAGCATGC
>CAZFXD010000337.1:0-4803 GCA_964522795.1 uncultured Myxococcaceae bacterium | reverse complement strand
GTCTCGGCCGAGATCTCGAGCAACTGCGTATCTTCTTCGGCCGCCACGGCGCTCGCGCTCCGCGGGGCCTCGGACAGCAGCGCCATCTCGCCGAAGAACGCTCCGTCGTGCAGCGTGGCCAGCACCCCACGCCGGGCGCCGTCGCCTCGAATGATGCGCACCGCCCCGCCGCACACCACGTAGAACGAGGAGCCCACCGAGCCTTGGGCGAAGATCACATCGCCCGCGTTGAAGCGGTGCAGCGGGCACTTCTCGAACAAGGCGATGAACGCCGACTCCGGCAAGTCAGAGAAGAGCGGAATTTTCGGGAGCGCGCCGGCGGCAGGCTTCGCGTCTTCGACCAGGTCGGCATCCATCAGCTCTTCCACCAGCTCGCCGGGCGGAGGCGGTGGCGGCTGCCCTGCCGAGACGGCTTCGACTGAATGCAGCACAGACGTCAGCTCGTCGTCCTCCGGGGGAGCCGCCGGCGGCGCATCGATCACGGCGGCAGGGGCAGCCACCGGCGCCGGGTCTGCCGCTGGTGCTGCCACAGGCGCTCCGGACGGTTCGACCTCAAACTGCAGAAGAGCCTCCAGCCCTTTTTCGAGATCAGTCATCGCGCCTCGCCCCTTGCTGGCGGTGGGCCACGAGATGGCCGGGGCGGGGGGCGGGGCGGGCGGCACCTCGGCGGCCTTTCGCGGGCGCAGCCCGGGGGGCGCAGCCAGGGCGCTGCCGGCGACAGGTTCAGGAGCCGCGCTCGGCAGTTCTGGCGACGCGTCCGCCAGCGCCGCCTCGACGTCGAGCTGGAGATCGATGGGCACGTTCGGCCGCGACGGCGGTGGCGGGGGCGGAGGACGTACCTCCGGCGGCGCGGGCGACACAGGTGGGTGCGCGGGCGCCGCTTCGGTCCCTGGGCTGGCGTGGGGTGGCGCGCCGTCCGGCACCGAAGCCTCGCGGTCGAGCGGCGGCGCTGGGGGCGCCAACGCCACATCGACCGGGCGCGCCGTCGCCTCGGCCGGAAGCTCAGGCGAAGGCGGTGCGATGGGCGATGCGGCCTCCACCGGCCGGGCGGGTTCGCGGGGCGCCACCTCGACCGTCACCGCGGACTCGACGGGAGCCGGGGCGGATTCGGCGCTCGGTGCCACGGCGTCGGCCGCGGGCTCGATGCGTTCAGGGGCGACCGCGACGGCGGGAGCCGCCGGCTCGAGCGCAGGCGGCGGCCCACGCACCGGTTCGGGCTCCGGCGCCGTCTCCACGCGCGCTCGGTTGATGGGCGGGCTGTACGGTCGAGCGGCATCGGCCGCACGGGACTGTGCGACGATGGGCGGCGGCAGGGGCGCCTCACCCTTCGGACCGGCCGGCGCGGGGGTCACCGGACTCGGAGCGGCCTTGGCCACAGGAACGGGCACGCCTTTCTTGGCGTACAGATCGGCGAGGAGTTTCTGCACGTCTGAGTGGTTGGGATCGAGGTCGAGGATCAGCTTGCTGGCAGCGATGGCGCGCGGCAGGAACCCGTCGCGAGCGAAGCCCTCCGCGGAGATCTTGTAAGCGGCGATGGCGCCCGCTTTGTCGCCGGCCTTGGCGAGCGCGTCGCCCAGGCGCAATCGAATCTGCAGGTCCTTCGGTTCGGCCTTGCAGTACGCCGCGTACCCCTCCGCGGCCTTCTGGAACTTGCCTTTGGCGAAGGCGGCAGAGGCGTCGTCTTTCGTCTTTCGAAGGTCGATCACGTCAGTGTTCCGGCGCCAGTTGTTGCATCGCTGCGACGGCTTCGTCGCGAACGGTACGGTAGTAATCGCCCTTCAAGGCGTCGAGCGCGTCGACCGATTTCCCAGCCCCGAGCGCGTGCAGCGCGCCAGCGGCCGCCGCGCGAATGTCGGGGCTGTCGTCGTACAGAAACCGGCCGATCACGTCGCTGGCCCGCGGCTCCCCCAGCCGACCCAGCGCCACGATCACATCGCGTCGAGGCGCTGCGCCGCCCTGGGCCAGAATGGCGACCAGCGGATCGACCGCGCTCCGGGCGCCGCTCGCCGCGAGGAGCCCAGCCACGGCCGCGATCTCCGGCCCGCCATCTTTGAGAAACGACACCAGGCGCGGCACCAGCGGTCCGTCGATGGAGCTGCCCAGGAGCGCATCACACAGGCGAACGCGATCACCCGGTCTCGCTTCCATCGCGGCGATGACCAGGGCCTGACCACTCGCGCCGGAGCGCACCAGGGCGCGGGCGACCAGGGCCTGCGTGTCGCGATCAAAATCGTCCAACGCCGTGGCCGCGAGCTTCTGCCCCTCGTCGCCGAAAGCCGCCGCCGCCGCGAGCGCCTCGGCGCGAAGGGTTGGGCTCGACTCGTCGACGAACGGCTGCAGCAACTTCAGGCCGTCGGCCGGGCGCAGTTCGCCGACGGCCCGGATCAGCGACGTGATGACCGTGACCGACTCCGGCCCGACGTCGTCGACAATCTCTCGTGGCGGCCGCGGTGAGCGAACGGTCAGGTTCGCCTCTTTGGCCTGGGCGTCCTGCCGTTCGGTCACCCGCTGCATCAGCTCGTTCTGCCGCGCGCCCCGGGCGGTGCTCTCGCCCTCGTTGCCAAACCCGGGCGCGAAGGTGAGCGGGAGCGTCTTTTTGATCCAGTCCTCCCGGCGCTGCTCCAGGGTCTTCGTCTCGGCGTCCCACACCTTGCTCAGGCTGGCCCAGTTGGCCGCATCGCCGGTGGCAGCCACCGCCTCAACCGCCAGCCGCCTCACGTTGCTGTCACTGCTGCTGAGGAACGGGGTGATCTTCACCATCACGTCTTTGCCCGACGCTCCCAACGCCGCCAACGCGGCCAGCGCCAGCGGCGCACTGGCGGGGTTGCGAAGCCGGTCGAGCACAGGCTCATTCGGGCACCCTCCGCGCGATCGCATCAGCCGAGCGGCGGAGGTGGCTTCGGTCTCGGACGCCGTGGCGAGCAGGTCACACAACGCCTTGTTCAGCTCCGGCGAGGGCGGGAATTTGGAGAGCGCGTCCACTGCGTGGGCGCTGAGCGGCGACCGCTCCTGGGCCACCTCGATCAGCTTCGCGACCGACGCGCCGTCACGCAGCTCGGCCAGCGCGTCGATGGCCGCTTCGCGCAGCGGAGGAACGTTCTCTTTCAGTAACTCGACCAGGGCCGGCACCGCGCGAACATCGCCGGCTTTGGCCAGGCCCCTGGCGGCGCCCGCGGCCAGCAGCACCTGTTTGTCGCGGAGCAGGGGCACGAGCCGATTGACCGCGTCGGGGCGCCCGCTCTTGCCCAGCTCTTCGGCCGCGCCGACGCGTTCCGCCAGGGCTCCGTCTTTGAGCGCTTTGGTATTCCGCTCCCAGAGCACGTTGGCTTCGGTCGCCACGCAGCTCGCCATGGCGCCCGGGACGTTGGCGCCCTTGAGCGCCTCCACGATCACCTGGCGGGTGGCGACCGCTCGACGGCCATACTGAAGCGTCAGGTAGGACCGGGCGCGCTCGCTGTGAATTCTCGCCAGCGCCATCGCGGCGGCCGCTTGAACGCTCTCGTCGGTATCGCCGAGCATCTCCCCGATCAGGTCCACCACCCGGGTGTCCTGGCTCTTGGCCAGCGCGTTGATCGCCTCGAGGCGCACGAAGGCGATGGGGTCCTTGGCCGCCTGGGCAAAGGCGATCAGGTCGTCGGGGCGTTGATCCTCTGCGAGCGCCTTCAGCGCCAGCGCTCGCGCCTCAGGCCGTTCGCTCTGCAGGTCGCCGAGCAGCTGATCGTGCCGGTGACACGCGCTCAGGGTGAGCGCGACGAACAGGGTGACGACCCGGCGGCAGTTGAGCACGTGGCCCTTATATCAGCGCTGTCGGGTCGCACGGGGGTCGCGTTTGCGGGGTGCGGCGGGCTTCGCGTCGGCCGTGGGAGGCTGGTGGCGCCCGCTGGGGAGCAGGAGCTTGGCCGGTTTCGGCGGGGCCCCCTCAGCGACCGCCCGGAGATCGGCCACTTCGGCGTCGGAGAGCCGGCGGGACTGCCCGGGCTCCAGCCCGTTCAGGGCCACGCCCGCGTGCGACGGTCGGAACAACCGCAGCACCGGGTGCCCCACCGCAGCGCACAGCCGCTTGACGATGTGGGGGCGCCCCTCGGTGACCACCAGGTGGACCCACTCATTCTTCTCCTGCTTGTGAAAGCGTTCCGCCAACGTGGCCCGGGCCATCCCGTCTTCCAGCCGCACGCCCTCCACCATCTTGGCCAAGGCCGCATCGCTGGGCGCGCGCTTCAGCTTCACCAGGTACGAGCGCGGCACCTGATAGCGGGGGTGCAATAGCCGATTCATCAAGTCGCCGTCGTTGGTGAGCAGCAGCGCCCCCTCGGCGTCGTAGTCCAGCCGTCCGACCGGAAAGAGCCGGGCGCTCCCGCGGGGGAGCAGCTCGCCCACGGTCGGCCGCCCCTGGGGATCACGCAGGGTGGTGACGACGAAGGGCGGCTTGTAGAGCAGAAAGTATTCGAACGATTCGGAGTCGGAGATGGGCTGACCGTCGACGGCGATGACGTCGGTCGCCGGGTCCACCTTCAAGCCCTGCTCACGCACCACCGCCCCGTTCACCGAGACGCGGCCGTCGGCGATCAACGCTTCCGCAGCGCGCCGTGAGGCAACCCCGGCCCGCGCCAGAATTTTCTGGAGGCGCTCCACGGCCGCTACGACGGCTGCGGGGCCGGCTCTTCCGTCGGCTCGGGAACCTTGAGCGTCGATTCCGCCAGGCGGGCCGCCGAGTCGGCGTGATCGATGGCCTCTTCCAGTTCGAGCAACGCGTCTTCAGACGCGCGCGCCTGCTCTTTCAAGCGATTGTTGAACTCGGGGTCG
>CAZFXD010000336.1:0-5060 GCA_964522795.1 uncultured Myxococcaceae bacterium | reverse complement strand
CCGGCAATGATCGACGGCCGTCCATTCACCGCCCGGGCTACCTCGCCGGCTCGCTCGAGCACGTGCCGCTCGACCGGTTGTTCCAGGCGCATCTGCGCCGGGCGGCGGAGCTGGGTGAGCGCAGTGCCCAGCTGACGATGGCGGAGCGGGTGCGGCTGGCACAAGACTGGTTTCAAGGCCACGGCGCCGGAGAAGTCCGGAGCGCGAATGTCGTTGGGTTGTTGTGGAGCGGCTTCGGCCTTGGCATCTTGGGGCTCCTCCTCGCCAGCTGGGTTTCGTAGGGCCCCAAGGGAACGACATGAAAAGCGCATCTTCGACAGACGACATCTGGTTTCTCTCGGGCAAGCGGACCGCGTTCGGCGCGTTCGGCGGTGCGGTCAAAGACCTGAGCGCCACCGACCTCGGCCTCGAGTCGGCCAAAGCCGCGCTCGCGCAGGCGGGCGTGGCCCCCGCTGAGATTCAGCACGTCATCTACGGCAACGTGATGCAGACGTCGGCAGACGCCATCTACCTCCCGCGACACATCGGCCTGAAAGCAGGCGTGCCCGAGATCGTCGGCGCCCTGGGCGTCAATCGCCTCTGCGGCTCGGGTTTCCAGGCCTACGTCACGGGCGCGGAGATGATGCTCACCGGCCAGGCCGAGGTGGTGTTGGCCGGCGGCACCGAGTCCATGTCCCAGGCGCCCCACGTCGTTCGTGGCGCGCGGTGGGGGTTGCCGCTCGGCAAGAGCCAGCTGGAAGACTCGCTGTGGACCGGCCTCACCGACTCGCACGTCAACCTGCCCATGGCCATGACGGCCGAGAACCTGGCCGAGCAGTACAAGCTGTCGCAGGACACGGTGGACGAATTCTCCGTCCTCTCCCAGAAGCGCTTCGCGGCGGCTCAGGAAGGCGGCCGGCTGGCGGCGGAGATTGCCCCGGTCGAGCTGAAGTCAAAGAAGGGCGTGATCAAATTTGAGAAAGATGAACACAACCGCCCCGAGACCACCGTGGAGAGCCTGAAGAAGCTGCCCAAGGTGTTCAAGAAAGACGGCGTCATTCACGCCGGGGCCGCGTCGGGCATCTGTGACGGGGCCGCGTCGGCCGTCATGGCCACCCGGAGCTGGGCGGAGAAGCACGGCAAGAAGCCCATCGGCCGCCTGGTGAACTGGGCCTCGGCCGGGTGCGACCCCCGAATCATGGGCATCGGCCCGGTGAACGCCATTCGCGCCCTGCTGGAGCGCGCGCAGGTGAAGCTGTCCGACATTCACCTCTTCGAAGTGAACGAGGCGTTCGCTCCGCAGTACCTGGCGGTGGAGAAAGAGCTCGGCCTCCCTCGCGATTTGACCAACGTCGACGGCGGTGCCATCGCGGTGGGCCACCCGCTCGCCGCGTCGGGTGCGAGAATCACGCTGCATTTGCTGTACGAACTCAAGCGCCGCGGTGCCAAGCTGGGCATCGGTTCGGCGTGCATCGGTGGCGGCCAGGGGATCGCCGTGCTCGTCGAGGCGTTGTAGGAATTTTTCGAACAACAGTTGGAGGAACGCGTGGCCCAGTCACAAGAGAACAAAGAGCTTCGAGCCCAAGCGAAGCTTCTCGCTGATCAACGGCGAAACGAGCGGAAGAACAAGAAGCGCCACTGCGCCCTCTGCAAGCAGGAAGAGAACGAGAAGTCGCCCTTCGTCGCCCACCCCGACGGGATCGGCCCCACCTGCAAAGAGCCGTCGATGTGCGAGAACTACCGCGCCATGCCGCGGCGCTGACGTCGATGAGTCAGTCGCACGACGACATTGTCTACGACTGGAACGTCGTCTCGCGCGGCGCGAAGCCTGCGCAGGCGTTTGAGCTGAACGACGAGACCCTGCGCGACGGGGTGCAGTCGCCGTCGGTGGTCGACCCGGGCGTCGAAGACAAGAAAGAGCTGTTGGGGCTGATGCACGAGCTGGGCATCGCCTCCGTCAACATCGGTCTGCCGGGCGCCGGCAAGCGTGCCTTTGACGACGTGGTGGCGCTGGCCCGGTACATCAACACCCAGAAGCTGAACTTGAAGCCCAACTGCGCCGCGCGCACGGTGGCGAACGACCTTCGCCCGGTGGCCGAGGCGGTCCAGAAGTCGGGCCAGGCCATCGCGGCCTACACGTTCATCGGCAGCTCCCCCATTCGGCAGTGGGCCGAGAATTGGGACCTGGAGTTCATCCGCCAGACCTCGGCCGAGGCCATCTCCTTCGCGGTCAAGGAGGGGCTCGAGGTCGCGTACGTCACCGAAGACACCACCCGCTCGACGCCCCAGGCCCTGGAGGTTCTCTTCAAGAGCGCCATCGACGCCGGCGCCTCGCGCCTGGTGCTCTGCGACACCGTGGGCCACGCCACGCCGGACGGGACCACCGCGCTCATTCGCTGGACGCAGGCGTTTTTGAAGCGCATCGGCGCCGACGTCAAGATTGACTGGCACGGCCACAACGACCGCGGCCTCGCCGTGCCCAACGCCCTCGCGGCCGTGGAAGCGGGCGCGCACCGCGTGCACGCCTGCGGCCTCGGGGTGGGTGAGCGCGTCGGCAACACGTCGATGGATCAGCTGCTCTTGAACCTGAAGTTGCTCGGCTGGTTCGAGCACGACATGCGCGCGCTGGTGAAATACGTGGAGAAGGTCTCCGCCGCGACCCGGGTGGCGATTCCGGTCAACTACCCGCTCTCGGGGGCCGATGCGTTTCGCACGGCGACCGGCGTGCACGCGGCGGCCATCATCAAGGCCAAGAACAAAGGCGACGAGTGGCTCGCCGACCGGGTGTACTCCGGTGTTCCCGTGGGTGAGTTCGGCCGCGAGCAGTTGATTGAAATCGGCCACATGTCGGGCAAGAGCAACGTGAAGTATTGGCTCTCCAAGCGAGGCCTGGAAGCCACCGACGAGGCCTGTGACCGCATTCTGAAGGTGGCCAAATCGGCCGCGTGGACCCTGTCGGAAAAAGAGGTTCTCAAGGCATTTGGCCGGGGGCCCTTGAAGAACGCGCGGGTTTCGAAGAAAAGAAGTCCGAAGCGCGGCGGCACCCCGTCGCGCACCACCCGGAGGTAGTCGTGGCGGACCAAGCGAACTCATTCACCGCGGTCAAAGTGTTCTCCACCACGCTGGCGCGCGACCGCGAGGCGATGGGCGACAACATCACCCGGTGGTTGAAGGAAAACCCCGGCATCGAAATCGTCGACCGCACGGTGACCCAGTCGTCGGACAAAGAGTTCCACTGCCTCTCCATCACGCTCTTCTACCGGCACAAGCAGTAGCGCTTCATGGCTCGCGCGCCAGGTCAGGTCGCCTTCCAGATGCCACGCTTCAACAACGCCGCCACGGCGCTCGCCGTCGCGTCGATTGTGTCGTCGGTGGTGTGGGCGATTGCCGCGAACAACGGCCTGTCGCTCTACCTGTCCACCGTCGAAGTCCTCGAAGGCGGCATGTGGTGGCAGCCGTTCACCTGGCTGCTCGCCTCACGCGGGACCGGGCCCGTGCTCTTCACGGCCCTCATCATCTGGTCCACGGGCGGCGAGCTGGAGGCGCGTTGGGGGTCCCGCCGGTTCCTGGCGTTTGTGCTGGGCACGACGTTCGCGGCCGGCCTGCTCACCGTCGCGTTCTTTGCGGTCGTCCCCATGGCGCTGGTGTTGGTGGCCTACTACGGCGGCGAGGTCGTCTTCAGCAGCATCTGGGTGGCCCGCGGCATCGTCGATTGGCGCCGGGTGATGAACTTCTGGGGGTTCAGCATCACCGGTCGGACCTTCGCCATGATTGGCGTGCTCATCGCGGCGCTCAACGCGGTGTTCGGGTCGCTCTGGCTGCTCATCCCCGAGGTGTTTGGCCTGGGCATCACCTTCGCCGTCGGGTTTGGGTTTGGCCCGGGTTCGCTCTGGCTGCGCTTTACCTCGTGGCGCTTGCAGCAGGACTTGAAGCGCCGTGCGAGCCACCTGAAGGTCGTCGGCGGGGAGAGCCGCAACATGCCGACGAATTCAGACAAGTACCTGCACTGAGCGTCGGCTGGGCGCTCAGGTCGGCTCGACCGAGATGTTCTGCACCGCGTCCCGGTAGACGAAGATTCGGCTGGTGTTGGTGCGGTTCTCCGCCGGTACCACGAAGAAGCCCGGGCTGAACGACCGGTGGTCCGTCGAGTAGCCGGTGACGGAGCGTCCGTCGCGGAAGGTTACCTTCACCTTGTCGCCCTGGTGCGGTGCTTGCGCTGCGCCGGCGGCTGCCATGAAGAAGATGGCCTTCACCTTCGCGCGCGGAATGTCCTCGGCTTCTCCGGCGGGTGAGAAGAGCTTCACCGCCAGATGCGCCAGGTTGGCGTCGCGCAGGGCCCCGCGTTTCACCTGGCCTTCAACCGTGTGGAGAATCACCCGGTGCTCTCCGTCGAGCATGATTTCGGCGGCGAGGTCATCGGGGTCGTCTGAGAGGCTCGTGCCGCGGCTTCCGAACAGCTCTTCCTTCTTCGGAGCCGGCTTGGCCGCCAGCACCTTGCCTGCTCGGGCGGGCGGCGGGCCGGGAACGGTTGTGGCAGCGCCGGCGGGCGCTTTCTTCGCGGTCGCTGGCGCGGCTGCCGCTGTGGGTGCGGCGGGAGCGCTCGCCGAGGGCACGGGACGCGCCACCTGCTGAAGTTGAAGCTTGGCCAACGGCTTGGACCCGGGGGCGCTCGGCTTGGGCGCCGGCTTCGGCGCGGCCTTCGCGGCCGGTTTGGCGGCCGCCGCAGGTTTCGCGGTGGCGGGCGCCGCGGGCTTCGGTGCGGACGGTCTGGGCGCTGGTGGTTTGGGGGCGGGCGCTTCCGGAGGGGCGGCCGCGGCCTCCTCTTCCTCGTCCAGGGCCACGCCGGGGATGATGTCGGCGTCGTCGTCTTCCACCACCTCGCCCATCAAGAGCGGCTCTTCTTCTTCCGCGGCGAGCGCCGGTTGGGGCGCGATGGCCGGGGCCACGGCCGGCACCGGGGGAATGATGGGAGCGGGTTTCGCGGGCGGCGCAGCCAGCGGTGCGGGTTTTGCTGAAGGCGCCTGGAACTGAGGCGCGGTCGTCATCGGCGGGGCGGCGCGGGGAGGGGCGGCGGCGGGCCG
>CAZFXD010000335.1:0-5129 GCA_964522795.1 uncultured Myxococcaceae bacterium | reverse complement strand
CCAGACGAAGATCATGAACGAGGGGTGGGCCAGCTACTGGCACTCCACGATCATGACGCAGAAGGCGCTCAAGGACAGCGAGGTGATCGACTACGCCGATCATCACTCGGGCACGGTGAGCATGAAGCCCGGGCAATTGAACCCGTACAAGGTCGGCATCGAGCTCTTCCGCGACATCGAAGACCGCTGGAACCGCGGGCGTTTTGGAAAAGACTGGGACGAGTGCGACGACCTGCGCACGCGGCGCTCGTGGGACAAGAAGCTGGGGCTCGGGCGGCAGAAGATCTTCGAAGTGCGCAAGCACTACAACGACGTGACCTTCATCGACGAGTTTCTCACGCCGGAGTTCGCGCGGGAGCAGAAGCTCTTCGTCTACGCGTACAACGAGAAGCACACGCAGTACGAGATTCTCGACCGTGAGTTCGTGGCGGTGAAGCAGAAGCTGCTGACGCAACTGACCAACTTCGGCCAGCCGGTGATTGAAGTGGTGGACGCCAACTACGAGAACCGCGGCGAGCTGATGCTGGTGCACCGTCACGACGGCGTGGACCTGAAGCCCGACTACGCGCGGGAGACCTTGAAGAACGTGCAGGCGATGTGGAAGCGCCCGGTGAGCATCACGACGCGGCAGGACGGCCAGGGCGTGGTGCTGAAGTATGACGGGACCACCGCGAGCGACCGCCGCGTCGAGTTGTAGCGACGGAGATTTTCGTCGTGTGCTCCGGTTGAGTCAGCCGGTATCGTCGCGGCATGCGATCGACCATTTTCGTTGTGCTCCTCGCGGCCACCAGCGCGCTCGCCGCCAACCCCGTGCCGTCCGAAAAGCTCGCCCGGGACGCGGTCGCGCTTTCCAAAGCCATCTACACGCCGGAGATGCACGCCCGACAGATGGAGGCGACGACGAACGCCACCATGGCGCAGTTCGGCAACATGCCGGGAATCAAGGTCGACGCAGACAAGTTCAAAGCCGCAATGACCAGGATTCTGGATTACCAGTGGATGGTCGATCTGCAGGCGTCGATGTTCGCCAAGTACTACTCGAGCGAAGAATTGGCGGAGCTGCTCAAGTTCTATCAGTCGCCGGTCGGGAAGAAGGCGCTCAGCATCATGCCCCAGGTCACCCAGGACGTGATGGGGCAGTCGATGGAGAAGACCCGCTCGCCCGCAGCGGTGAAGATGCTTCAAGAAGCGATCACCATTGAAATGCCAGACGGCGGTCGAACCCGCCCGGGCAGGTAGGAACGCGACCGCTTGGATCGCGCGCTGCGTCCTCCCCGCCGCCGTGGCTAGCGAGCCCCAGCCGACGACGAACCCTGGGCGTAAGCAAAGAGGACCTGCAGCACTCCGTCGCGGCGATCGGCCAGCAACTGGAAGGCGTGGCCAGCCTCGGTGGGCGGCAGGCGATGGGTGACGAGCTTCTCGAGCGGCCACTCGCGCAACAGCTCCATGGCGAAGCTGAGCCGGCGCGCTTTGTCGAACCGGGCCGCGTAGCGGCTGTCGATCTGGCTGACCTGGGAGAACAAGATCGCGTTTCGGTTGCGATGCACGCGGTCCGACGTCGGAAAGGAGGCGGCCCGGTCGCCAAACCAGGAACCGATGATCAGCCGGCCTTCGTACCGAAGCGCGTCCAGCGCGGGGGGGACGACGGTGGGCTGCCCGGTCAGTTCGATGGCGAGATCGAAGCCGCCCCCTGCAGCCAGAGCGGGAATCGACGCCGCGCGCTGAACCGGTGAAGCGCAGAGCACGCCGGCCCGCTCGAGGCGCTGCGGGTCGGAGTCGACGAGCAGGAGTTCCTGCAAGGGGAGCCGCGACAACAGACCCGCCACGAGCTGCCCCACGACGCCCTGCCCCACCACCAGCGCACGCTCGCCCACCACGGGCGCGGCATCCATCACCAGGGAGACAGCTGTCTCGACGTTGGCCAACATCGCGGCGCGCTCCACGGGGACCTCTGGTGGCACTCGAACCAGGTCCTTCACGGGCGCCAGGAAGAGATCCTGGTGCGGCGCGAACCCGAAGACGCGCTGCCCTGTCCAGGACGGGTCGACGCCGGAGCCCAGCGCTTCCACCACCCCGACGGCGCTGTACCCGGTGGCGCAGGGGTAGGTGGCCTGCGCCGGGCCGTGCACGCCGCAGCCCGGCTGCACCTCGCCGCGGAAGAAGAGCAACTCGGTCCCGGCGCTGATGGCCGAGCGCTCAGTGCGCACGAGCACCTCCCCTGCCGACGGGCCCGCCAGGGGCACCTTCGACAGGGTCACCGCGCCTTTCCCGCTGAAACCAACGACGGTCGCCTGCATCAGCCCCGCATAGCACGAGCGCGGTCGTTGACGCGGGGGGGGCGAAGCGCCGAACCTCCGAGGGTGCCAGACGTCTCGCGGACCCTTCGCACCTTCAGCCTCGTCCACTCGGGCATTCTCGTCGCGGCCGGGGCCGCAGCGCTCGGGCTGGAGCGTGCGCTGATCGAGCCCGCGGCGGGCACGGCCTCGGTGGTCGCGTTCTTCGTGCTCGCCGTGCCCCGCGCCCACGCCCTGGGGCTCGCGAACCTCGTCACGCTGCTGCGCTCTGGGTTGCTCGTCTCGTGCGTCGCGCTCGACTCGTTTCACGGCGCGCTCACCGCCCTGGGAGCGTTTGCGTCACTCGTGCTGGACGGGGTGGATGGCTGGCTCGCGCGTCGACGCGGCACGAGCTCGGCGTTCGGCGCTCAGCTCGACGTTGAAACCGATTCGCTCCTGGTCGCGACGCTGGCCGTCGCGGCCACGCTCGAGGGGCACGGGGCCTGGTCGCTGTTGGCCGGAGCGCTGCGCCCGGTCTACGTGCTGGCGCGTGCTTCCGTTCGCGGCGTCGAAATCCCCGAGCGACGTTCGCCCTGGGGCCGGCGCATCTTCGTCGCCTCGTCGTGCCTCCTGATGGCGAGCCTGGTGGTGCCACACGAACTGGGCGCGCGCCTCGCCACGGCCACGGCATGTGCGCTCTTGTGCGTCTCGTTCGCGCCCGATTTTGGGGCGCTGCGACGCGCACGAACCCGACTTTCCCCTCTGTAAAACCCGACAAATTTTCTCGCCCGCAGGCGTTCCTCCCCTACACTTCGCCGAATGCACGGACTCCTCGCGCTCACCATTGCCGCGGCGCTGAACGTCGCCAGCGCCGTGACGCACCGGCGCCTGGAGCGCAACGAGACCGTGGGCGCGGCGCTGATCCGGAACGGCGTGGCGGGAGAAGACGCGCGGCAGATTCTCGAGGCGCTGAAGCAGGCGGGCTTCGACTGTCGCAAGGCCCGCGCGGGCGAGACGCTCTCCTTCGAACGCGCCGACGGCGCGCTCCAGTCGCTTGAGTACCGCAAGAACCTCTTCCACTCGTACCGGGTGGCCAAAGACGCCTCCGGCTTCGTGGGAACGCACGTGGAGCGCGCGCCCACCACGGAGCTGACCACCGTGGACCTCTCCATTCGGACCTCGGTCTGGGACGCCACCAACGCCCAGGGCGAGCGGCCAGATCTCGCGGTGACGCTCTCCGACGTCTTTGCGTGGGACGTCGACTTCTATCGCGACGTGCAGAAGGGCGACCACCTGAAGGCGGTGGTGGAGCGCCAGGTGATCGACGGCCGCACCGTGGGCTACGGCAACGTGCTGGCCGCCAGCTACCGCGGCTCGACCGTCGGGTTGAAGCGCACCTTCCGCTACCAGTTGCCCACCGGCGAGCACTCGTACTTCCTCGAAGACGGCACCTCGGCCCGCAAGACGTTTCTCAAGAGCCCACTCAAGTTCGCCCCCATCACCTCGGGCTTCGGCACCCGCTTTCACCCCATTCTCAACTACGTGGGGGCCCACAACGGCGTCGACTACGGCACGCCCGTGGGGACTCCCGTGTGGGCCGTCGCCGATGGCTCCGTCACCCGCGCGGGCTGGGACAACGGCGGCGGCAACATGGTCTGCCTGCGTCACACCATGAGCTTCGAGACCTGCTACCTGCATCTGTCGAAGATCAACGTGCGCGTGGGCGAGCGCCTGTCGCAGAAGACGGTGATCGGCGAGTCGGGCAGCACGGGGCTCTCCACCGGGCCGCACCTGCACTTCGCCTTGAAGCGCGGGGGCCAGTACATCAACCCGCTCAATCAGAACTTCCCTCGGGCTGAGCCGCTGCCAGCGAGCCTGAAGGCCGACTTCGCCACCGCGATTGAGCCGTATCTCCACGCCCTGGCCGACCCCGAAGCGCAAGCGCCACGTGCGCGCCCCGCCCTCGCGGCGCCGTAGTAGAAACCCGCCATGGACAAGCCGATGACGTCGTCCCCCTCGAGCAGCTCGCACAAAGAAACACGCGCCAGCTTCGACCCTGAATCGATTCGTCAGGCGTTCGTGGAGCACGTCGAGTTCACACGGGGGAAGAGCTTCGAGACCGCGAGCGCGCACGATCGCTACCTGGCCCTCGCGCTCACGGTGCGAGACCGGCTGGCGCACGCCTGGGTAAAGACGCAGCGCCGCTACGTGGTGAAGGACGCCAAGCGCGCCTACTACCTCTCCGCCGAGTACCTGCTCGGCCGGGCGCTGCGAAACAACCTGATCAACCTCGGGGTGTGGGAGGCCACCGAGCAGGCGTGCGCGGGCACCGGCACCGACCTGTCGCAGTTGCTAGAGCTCGAGCCCGACGCGGGCCTGGGCAACGGCGGCCTGGGGCGCCTCGCGGCCTGTTTTCTCGACTCGCTCGCCACCCTCGACATGCCCGCCATGGGGTACGGCATTCGCTACGAGTTCGGCATCTTCACCCAGGAGCTGATCAACGGGTACCAGGTCGAGCGCGCCGACGAGTGGCTGCGCTTCGGACAGCCGTGGGAGATCGTCCGCCCCGAGCGCGCGGTGCCGGTGCGCTTCTACGGCTCGGTCGAGTCGTACGAGGGCTCCGACGGCGTGCGCCGCTCACGCTGGGTCGGGGGAAAGACGGTGCTCGGCGTACCGTACGACACGCCCATCGCCGGGTTCAGCGGGCGAACCGTGAACACCCTACGCCTGTGGCAGGCGAGGGCGTCGGCGGAGTTCGACTTCGCGCTCTTCAACGACGGCGACTACGAGCGCAGCGTGCTGGAGAAGAACGACCTCGCCGTGCTCGTCCACCAGCTTCGACAACCCATCGCGCAA
>CAZFXD010000334.1:0-5132 GCA_964522795.1 uncultured Myxococcaceae bacterium | reverse complement strand
GGCGCCACGGCCGGCATCTCCACCGACACGGGCGGCGGAGGCGGCGGGGCCACCTGGGTCTTGCGCGGCGCCAGCTGCAGCATGCCGGTCTGGGTCCGCGGCCGCGGCAGGGTCGGCGCGCCCGAGGCCTGCTCCACCCGGCTCTTCGCCGGCGGCGCGATGCTCTTCACCACCGCCAGCAGCTCGGCGTGGAGCGCCGCCCCCGTGGGGAAGCGGGACCTGGGGTTGGTGTTGAGGCAGCGGTTGTAGAGCGCTTCCAGCTGGTGCGGCACGTCAGGGTTCCGCCGCGACAGCTCGGGAATCGCCCCGTCAGGCAGGAGCCCGGAGAGCATTTCGCCGATGATCACGCCCAGCGAGTAGATGTCGGTCGAGCCGTCGACGTCGCTCCCTTCGAGCATCTCCGGCGACAGGTACCGGTCGGCCTTGCGCGCCTTCATCGCCTGCACGAACGGCAGGCGCGGAATGGCCAGCCCCAGCCCGAAGTCGGTCATCTTGAGCAGGTCCGGGAGGACGAGCACGTTCTCCGGCTTGACGTCGCCGTGCGCACCGACCTTGTGCGCCGCATCGAGCGCGCCGGCCAGCTGTCCGATGATGGGCTCAATCTCCCGCGCCGCGAAGAACTGACCTTTGTTGAGGCGGAGGTCGATGATCTTTCGCAGCGAGAGGCCATCGAGAAATTGCGAGGTGAAGTACGGGCGCTCGTTGTCGAGGCCGTCGTCGTACACGCGCACCACGTTGGGGTGCGAGAGCTTCCGCGCCGCTCGAATCACCTGCGAAAAGTGCTGCCGCTCGGTCGCCGTCTGCACCAGCTTGGGGTTGATCACCTTGAGGGCGACCTCGACGTCGATCTCCCGATCGTGCGCGCGAAACACGTGGCCCGTGGGGCCAGCGCCGATCACGTCTTTGACGAGGTAGCGGCCCGCCACCATCTGCTGCGGCTGATAGGGGGCGCCTTCGACTGAAATCTGCCCGGACTTTCGGCGCGAAAACGTCCCGGTCGCCTGGCGGACCTGGCCCGTGGTCAGCTTCTGGCCGCACGCAGAGCAGCTCTCGCTCGATTCTGGAACGTGGCTACCGCAGCGATAACAGAGCAATGATCCAGCCTCGACGCGACCCGCGGTCGCTTTCGCGCCCGGTTTTGGTGTTTCCGAATTGTTCAACGACAACCTTCCTCACGCGGGCATTAGCACTACCGCCCAGTCGACCCAAACCCCCCGGCCCCTCGCGCTGTCTCAGAGAGCTCCGCGACTTCCTTCACCTCGGCACGGGCCACCTCGGCCAGCACCAATTGGGCAATGCGATCACCCGGCGCGATTGTCGTCGCCACGTTCGAAAGGTTGACGACCAACACCTTCACTTCGCCGCGATAGTCGGCGTCGATCGTTCCTGGCGCGTTCAACACCGTCAGCCCCGTCTTCGCCGCCAGCCCCGAGCGGGGCCGCACCTGCAGCTCGAAACCGGGAGCAATTTCAACCGAGAACCCGGTTGAAATCGCCGCGCGCTCCAGAGGCTGCACCTCGATTGGCGCTTCAATGTCAGCGGAAATATCCATGCCCGCGGCAAGCGCAGACTGATAGGCGGGGAGTGGATTTTTCCCACCGGGGCGGACGCGACGGAACAAGACGGGCGCGGTTTTCACAATGGCACCTCTAGCAAACGAAGCGGGCGCGGCAACAGCCGTCGTTCATCACCGCACATTGGTCACCTTCCTGCGCATGGCGTCGACCTGTACCCTGCTTCGAGTTGTTGTTCGGCACCATGCGGGCGGTGCGATGAAGCGTTGAGCCACTGCGGCCACGTCACGACACTGATGAGTCACCTCGCCGACGGAGCACCCTGGAGGACGCCGTGAACAGAACACTCGTCACTGCTGGTTTGTTCGCCCTTTTCGCCGCCTGCGCCGCGGCCCAGGCGCCCGTGGTGCGCCACACCTCGACCGGCGCCGACGAACAACTCACCGACAAGGCCCTCGGCCCTCCGAGCGAATTCGAGAAGCGCTGTCTCGCGGGAGAAGACGACGCGTGCTTTCAGCTGACGCTCGCCGCGGCGCGGACCGCCGTGCAGGCCACCAGCGCTGCGCCTTCGAAAGCCGTGCTGCGCCGAGCGTGCTCCGCGGGCCAGCTGTTGTCGTGCCAGTTGCTGGCGAACGTCTCCCGCGAAATCGACGCGCTCTCGCTCGCCTGCAGCACGCCGTCCGAGCTGTGCTTTGAACTGGCGCGCTCGCTCCCCGGAGAAGCCGCCACCCATCAGCTCGACTGGCTCTGCGACAACCCGAGCAAGGTGCAGAAGCTGGGGTGCGCCACCTTCGCCGAACGCCTCACCGCCCCCAACAGACTGGGCGACAAGATTGCCGCGCTCGACATGGCCTGCGCGCTCAAGGACGCCCGGAGCTGCCGGGAACTCTCGCAGCTGTGGCTGAGCCCCGAAGCGCCGCGCCTTGACCGCACGCGGGCGCGCCTGTTTCAGCAGCGGGCCTGCATGGTGGACGGGGCGTCGTGCGACGACGAGCTGTCGCAGCTCGAGGCGTACTGCCGCAAAGGCTCGGCGGAGGCGTGCTTCGACATCGGCCGCCGGTTTGCGCAGTTCCAATCGCGCCAACCGCTCTCTCCGGCTGACTACGCCACCGCGCTCAGCTCACTCCGAACCGCGTGCGACAAGCACCACGGCGCGGCGTGTGCGTCCATGGGTGAGCTGCTCGAGCAGGGGCGCGGCACCGACAAGAACCTGGAGGCGGCCATCGACGCGCAGAAGCGCGCCTGCAGCCTGGGCTTCAAGTCGGCCTGCGGGGCGTCGGAGGAGCTGCTCAAGGAGCGCGCGGCGTGCGAGCGGCGCAACCAGCCGAACTGCTCAGCCTGGGTGGCCCACTACTTCGAGCCGTACTCCACCTTGAACGACCTCGACCGGGGCATCTCGGCGCTGCGACGCGCCTGTGGCCTGCAGAACGAGTCGGCGTGCCACGAGCTGGTGGACCGCGCCTACGAGAAGGGCCGCCGGCAGAACAACCTTCGCAACGACTGACGTCGGACAGAAGAAGCGCTCGCGAAAGTGTCTGGCACCTGGCGCGGCACCTGGCGCCACCTGGCGCGGCCCGTTATCCCGCTGAATTCACGTACCCTTTTCGAGAGAGAGGGTTCGACTCGGGCGGCGCAACCCACGCCTCTCCTCGAGCGACAATCCAGTCGGGACCCATGACGAGCGCGGTAAAACCACCTTCGTCGGGAGCGCTGCCAGCCCGGCGGCCGGCTGTCTCGTCTCCTCCGGCCGCCCCGGTGGCGCCGCCCTCGGCGAAGGCGATCGCCCCCGACACCTACCTGGAAGAAACCCGACACGAATCGTTCGGGCTGCGAAGCCCCAACGCAGAGGCACCGACGCCTGAGGAAATCGTCGCGTTCAAGAAGGAAGGGAAAGACGTCGCGTTCTCCAGGCTCGCTCTTCACGAACTGCACTCGCTCGGCGACAAGGCTGACGAATTCGCCAGACGCGAGGCCGTGCAAGGGGTGGTGCTCTCGGTTGACTCGTACGACACGCTCGATCTCGACAACGCGCTCTCGTTTCGCCGCGAGCCCGACGGTTCGATGATTGTCGGCGTGCATGCGGTCGACCTCTCGGCGTGGATTCGCCTGGGCAGCGCGCTCGACTACTCGGCGCGGCGTCGGGTCGACACCAAGTACCGAGACGACGCGGGCCTCGTCGTCCCCATGCTCCCGCTGTCGTTGTGCGAAGGAAGACTGAGCCTGTCGGAGGGCCAGGAGCGCCTGACCAAGTCCGTTGAGCTGCACTACTCACCTTCCGGCGAGCTTCTGGGCACTCGAATCTTCCGCAGCAAGTTGGTGAACACCGCGCGCCTCGACGAGGCCGATGCGAACGCGGCCGCGCGGGGTGAAGGACGCGGTGCGACCAACCCCGCACTGGCCGATGCCTTGTCGTCCTTGAGCTCGCTGGCTGCGAAGGCGAGTGGAGCCACCGACCCCAACGCGACGGCCGGCATCGAGAAGATGCTCGGGTTCTTCACGGTGGAAAGCGCGAAAGCCGTGGGCGACGCGCTGCAGACTGCGGGACTCCAGGCGTCATTCCGAAATCAGACAGAAGCCAACGCCAGGTCGACGTACGGCGCCGAGGCCGAAGGCCATGCCTCAGTCGGCGCCAAAGCCTACGCCACGTGGACCGGGCCCATGCGCCGCTACGCCGATCTCGACGTCCATCGCGCCATGGACCGGCTGATTGACGGCCGCACGCCCCAGGGCCGCGTGGCCACGCTCGACACGCAGCTGCGGGCGAAACAGCTCGACCGCGCCAACGAAGTGACGATTGACCGCCGGATGGATTGGCTGAACGACGTCATCGACGCCACGCGCAACACCGGAAAATAAGAAGGCCCCCGAGGTTTCCCCCGGAGGCCTCAAATTCGAATCAGCGAATCGCCTGAAGCGTTACGCCTTGGCCGTGGGCGCCGCCGTGGCTGCGCCGCCGGCCGCCGCCTGGGCCGCCGCGCGCTCCGCCAGCGCTTCTTTGCGCGAGAGGCGAATCTTGCCCGTCTTGTCGATGGAGATGACCTTCACCATCACCTCGTCGCCTTCTTTGACGATGTCCGTCACCGACTTGACGCGGTTCTCGGCCAGCTCGGAGATGTGAATGAGGCCGTCGGTGCCCGGGAAGATTTCGACGAAGGCGCCGAACTCGGCCACCTTGCGAACCGTGCCCAGGTAGATCTTGCCCACTTCGGCCTCGCGGGTCAGCGCCTGCACCATCGCGATGGCCTGCTTCACGCCTTCGGGGTCGGCGGAGGCGATCGACACCTTGCCGCTGTCCTCGATGTTAATGGAGCACCCGGTGCGGGCGATGATGTCCTTGATCACCTTGCCGCCCGGCCCGATGACGCTCTTGATGAAGTCGGGGCGAATCTGCAGCACGGTGATGCGCGGCGCGAACTCGGAGATCTCCTTGCGGGGCTCGGCGATCGCTTCCTTCATCTTCTTCAGGATGTGGAGGCGGCCCAACCGCGCCTGCTCCATGGCGCGCATCATGATCTCCATGGTGAGGCCGGCGATCTTGATGTCCATCTGCAGGGCGGTGATGCCCTTCTCGGTGCCACAGACCTTGAAGTCCATGTCGCCGAGGTGGTCTTCATCACC
>CAZFXD010000333.1:0-5133 GCA_964522795.1 uncultured Myxococcaceae bacterium | reverse complement strand
CCAGGCCCCGCAGCGACCTGGCCCGCGGCCATCGGCCAAAGCGAAGCTCAGAGTCTCCACGCCCGCGCCGGGCGCTCCGACCGACTCGAACGCGAGCGGAGCGCCGAAAGCGCCGGAGCCTCCGGTGGTGGCCGCCGCCGAGCCGCCCCCACCGCCCGTCCCCGCGGCGCCGGTGGCGGTGGTGCCGAGCGCGAGCGAGAAGCTGCACACCCCCGAGCGCGACGCGGTCAACGGGCTGTTGGAGAACATCGTCGGGGACCCCGAATACCTCGAGCCGAAGGTTCAGAAGCTCCTCGGCACGTTGAGGACCAAAGAGGGCATCTCACGCGCGTGGGCCGGCATCACCATGGTGCGCTGCGCGATGGGTCAGGTCTCAGCGCGAGACGTCGCACCGAAGATTACCCTTGCCAGCGATCGCAAAGACGCGCACGACTTCTGCGAGGCGCGGGGCGTGCACGGTGTCGCCCGGCCGTAGGTTCGTCACCGTCCTCAGCTGATGATGGCGTTGGCTTCCTTGAGGCGGCTCCAGTCGGGGTCGGCGCCCGTCTTCCCATACGAGAGCAGGCCCGCCCAGACGAGTGGCGCGAGGTCCGGCGCCACGGTGGGTGCGTCGTCGAACAGCGCTCGCGGCAACTTGAAGTAGTGCTCTTCGTCGCTGGCGCGCAGCGCCACGTCCTTCGCCTGCGCCACCACCGCGGCCGCGGTCCCAGCGCCCTTGAAGTGACCGATGAGCTGCGCCGCCGCTGACATTCGACTGCTGGCCGCGGTCTGCCAGACCTCGGAGAGCGTGCGGCCGGTCACGGGTTCCAGCGTGTCGAGCGTCTGCGTGCTCTGCTTGCCGCCCGAGCGCCGCTCGGCTTCACGGCGATTGGTGGTGAGGAGCACCGCGGCCTGGAGGAGCACCACGTTCTTCGCCACCGGGTCCACCGTGTTGTTGAAGATGTAACGATAGGCGTTCATGGCGGTGAGCGAATGCAGCCCGGGGAAGACGCCCGACAGGCCGGCGTGCTGCAGGCTGAGCTCCGAGGCGATGACGAAGAGCGCGTCCAGGATGGCTCGGGGAGACGCGCCCGCCGCGCGCGCGGTGTTCACCGCCTGAACGGCGACGCTGTCATCCTTCCCCCGCAACGCGGCGTAGAGCGACGTCGACTTGCCCACGTCGAATGGACCTTCGCCCGAAGGCGCGGGGAGCGCCCGGGCGAGCTCGAGGTTCGGGGCCCACGTGGCGAGGTAGGTTTGGTCCTTCTCCCCCAGCAGGCCGAAGACGAGGGCGCGGAGCAGCGCTTCCGCGCCACTGCTGCCGAAGCTCTCCGCGGCTCGGATGATCTGCATGGTGTGAATGGCCACGTGGCCAATCTGGTCCACGCTGCGACAGCCGTAGTGGAGCAGCAGCGCACGCGCTTCGGCGAAGCGGCCTGACCGGACCGCGGCGACCACTGCCCGGTCGGCTCGCTCGTCGTCGAAGGCCTCCAGCCCGGCCTTGAGCTCGTCGATGCACGTCGCCTGCGAGGGCAACGCCGACTCGAGCAGCCTGGGCGGCGTGGGCCGCGTCGAGAAGCGGGAACGGTCTTGTTCATGCTTGAACAAGTCGAGCGCGTGGAGGAACGCCAGCTTCTGGTCCGCCGCGGACCCCAGCAACCCGATGCTGCGAGCCGGCGTCACCGTCCACAGCGGGTGCGTCTCGAAGTGGAGTTGGCGAAGTGGGAGCTGCCGGGCGCACGCCAGCACCAGCGCGGCGTACAGTTGATCCATCGACTTTCCGGCGCGGAAGGCGTCGCTGGCACGAGCGAACGCTTCGCTCTGCGTCACGCTCTCCATCCAGTCCACGTCTGACGCGAGGTCGGTGGGGACCGCAAGCTCGCTGGCCACTTTCAACGGCCCCCCACACGACACCGCGCTGAGCGCGGTCGATGCGAGCGCGCCCTGCACGACGCTGCGGCGTGAAATCTCATTCATTCTGACCCCTCTCGAACACCAGACGGCGCAAGCGAGGATGGTCTTCGGTCGGAGCCCGACTCGCAACACTGTTCTTCGGCCGGGGCGCCGAGCCCGCCCGACTAGCCGCGCAGCGGGTGGATGGGCGCGTTCGCCCCCATGGTGCCTTTGGGGATGACCAGGTCGCTCATGAGGACCATCGCCCAGACGCCGTGCTTGTGGCCGGGCATCATGTAGAGGACGACGGCGGTCTTCCCGTCCGGCGTGTACCGGAACTTCACGTCGGTCCCCGGCGGAATCTGCATCGGCTTGCCGCCGTGCATGAGCACGTTTTCCGGGCGACAGGGAAAGTTGGCGTAGAGCGTGATGGGCTTGGTGGGGTCTTTCGGACGAACCGGCGTGGTGTACCCGATGCGGGTCCCGGCGTGCTCCACGCCCTGCTGCATCAACTGGAGCACCTTCTTGTCCTGACCGGTGGTGAACGAGATGCCTGCGTCGCGATAGTCGCGAGGGTTCGACGCGCCCTCGCTCAGCTCGGCGGGCGTGGCGTGGCGCAGCGCGCGCTGCGGGAGCGACTCGCGCAACACCCAGCCCTGGCGAGTGGGGTGCCCCTTGACGTGGCCGAACACCCACGGCCCCCGCTGGTGGGTGACGATGAATTTGTCGCCCGGCTGCACGCGCCCTTTGACGAGGCCCGCGGCGTGGGTGCGGATGGTGGCGCTGCGGCCTTCGGGCATCTTGAAGACGGCCTGACGCTCGCTCGCGGCGCGATGCCCGGGTGAATGATCAAACCCGTCCATGTGGCGGGTGAGGCGGTTGAACTCACTTCGGCTGATGGACCCGTCGTGGTTCCTGTCGCCGTGGAGGTGCGCGGGCTTCTGCGCCGGGTTGCGCGAAACCACGACTTCTTTGCGGTCGATGCGCCCGTTGTTGTTGCGGTCGAGTCTGTCGAACGTGTCAGCGCGCGAGGTGCCCTGGCTTGGCCGGTGTGGGTGCGGGTGTGCCTGGGTGGAGTGAGCAGGCGCGTGATGCGATGGGGGGCTGTGGTGAGCGGGGTGGTTTGGCTTGATGGGCATGCCCGTCAAAGAGCAACTCTCCTGCCAACGAGATGATCTCAGACTTGCGTAGGTTTTCCCGGCAGCGCCGCGGTGCACCTCCGGGGTCGACGCTCCAGGTGTTTCAGCGGTGAGGCACCGGCCGACGCCGCCGAGCGCCGTTCAGTGGAACATGTACGCCGCGCCATAGTCGGTCAACGCCGTGCAGTTGCCGGACGCAGGATACCCGGCTGAGACCGTCGCAGCCGGCGTGCAATCTTCTCCGTACGCGCCCACCACCAGGAAGCGCCCGTCGCCAGACATGGCGACATTGCTCCCAAACAGGTCACCGGGCCTGGGGTTTCCTGCTTTGACGTACGAATCCGCCAGCCAGAAGTTGCCGTCAAACTTGAAGACCCACGCCGCGCCTGACCACAGCGCCCCGGTCTTCACCTGCTCGGCCGCCGGTCCGCCGTCGGGGTTGAGACCCACCACCAGATTCGAGTCGCTGGATTCTCCCGGTGCGCCAACCAGGAGACTGCCGCCGTTGGCCCCGAACGCCACGTGGCTCCCGAACAGTGCTCCTGCGGGAGACGTGTACGACTTGATGTACGACTCGCGATACCAGGCGCCGCCCGGGGGGCGACGGAAGGTCCAGACCGCACCAGAGCTGGTGGCGGCGGTGTTGTTCGGGTTGCCACCGACGCCCGTCGCGTTGGACGACTCGAAGGGCATGCCGACGGCGATGAGATTGCCGTCTTGCGACACCGCGACCGAATAACCGAACTGGTCTTCGTCGTGGCTCACGGCGGGCTTGAAGTACGCCTGCTGCGCCCACGCGTTGTTGTTCGCGCCGAACACCCAGACTGATCCGCGGTGCACACCGGCATCGTTCGGCGGGCCATTCAGGGCGGCGGTGCTCGGGTCATAGTTCGCGCCCACAGCGAGAACCCCGCCGTCGCCTGAGAGCGCAACAGTGAACCCGAAGTGCGCATACGGGTTGACGTACGCGGCGGGGTTCGCGGTGCCGAGCCCGGCCTTGAGGTGTTGTCCGGTCGACCACAAAGTCCCGTTGTGCGTGAAGACGTAGGCCGCGCCAGATTCAATCATGGTGTTCAACGCGGGCTGCGTCGTCGAGGGGCTGTCTTCCAAAAACGAGCCGACCGCGAGCACGTTGCCCTGATCAGACAGCGCGACGGCATTGCCGAAGTAATACCCACGACCGGCGTTGGGTGCGCGGACCACCGCGGGCGAACCCCAGGTCCCAGCCAGGGGACGCCGGTAGATGTAGACCGCGCCGACCCCGGCATCTGGCGTGGACTCTTTGCTGGACCCCACGGCCAACACCGTTCCATCGGCGGAGAGCGCGACGGCGGTTCCGTACCGCGGGTCGGCTCCGATGCCCGGCAGGTCGAGTCGGGTTTCGAACGTCACGGTCGGCATCAGCCCCGTCGTGGCTCGGTAGACGTAGACCGCACCGCGAAGTGCAGCGCCCATCTTGGACGCGGGCGCGCCCACGGCGATGGTGGTGCCGTCGCGGGAAATGGCGACCGCATCTCCGAAGCTGAATGCGGAGGTCGAGTCGCCTTTCAGGTACGCGAGGGCTCCTCGGGGGACAGGCGCCGAAATGGAGTAGCTGCCCACGGTCCCGCTGGGCGGATACGACGGCGGGTACACCGCGAAAGAAATCGTGTTCGGCCCCGAAGACAGGGGCACGGGCTGCCAGCTCCCCGCAGCCGCGATTCCCAACGGTCCTTCGACCGTCACGCCAGCGGCGGGCACGGTGTACAGCACGCTGCTGCTCGATGTGCCCGGGGGCAAGCCGGTCCAGATGTAACGATTCACGCCCGAGGAAAAACCCGGCGTCAGGGCTCCCGCGTCGACGTTCAATGAGGACAGGGAGCCGTTGTTCCACACGCAGCCTTTGAAAGTCTTGGAGCACGAGTAGTTCGCGGCGCACGCCCCGCAGGTCGTTCCCGCCGTGCCGCAGACAGAATCGGAGTGACTTCCGAATGAGAGGCACACGCCAGCTGAACAGCAGCCGGCGGTGCAGTTCGTGACCGGATTGCAGATGGAGCCTGATCCGCCGCCGGAGCCGCCACTCCCTCCTCCGCCCGCGCCTCCCGAGCCGCCGTCCATCGTGCGCGAACTCGGCGAGGACGTG
>CAZFXD010000332.1:0-5189 GCA_964522795.1 uncultured Myxococcaceae bacterium | reverse complement strand
ACCACGGCCGACTCGGTCGACCTGTGGGAGATCAACGAGGCGTTCGCGGTGGTCTCCATCGCCAACAACCAACTGCTCAAGCTCGACCCCAAGAAGGTGAACGTGCGGGGCGGCGCGGTGGTGCTCGGTCACCCCATCGGGGCGTCCGGGGCGCGGGTATTGGTCACGCTCCTGCACACGATGAAGGACCTGGGCAAGAAGCGCGGCGTGGCCTCTCTGTGCATCGGCGGCGGTGAAGGCATTGCGCTGATGGTGGAGCGCCCATGAACAAGGTCGTCGCGTCCATCGATGAGGCCGTCAAAGACATCTTTGACGGTGCGGTGATCATGAGCGGAGGCTTCGGGTTGTGCGGCAACGCCGAGAACCTGATCGCCGCCATTCACAAGAAGGGCGTGAAGAACCTCACGCTCATCTCCAACAATTGCGGAACCACCGAGCTTGGGCTGGGCATTCTTCTCAAGGCCAAACAGGCGAAGAAGATGATCGCCAGCTACGTGGGTGAGAACAAGGAGTTCGAGCGGCAGTTCCTCTCGGGGGAGCTGGAGGTCGAGCTCAACCCTCAGGGCACGCTGGCCGAGCGGATTCGGGCCGGCGGGTGTGGGCTGGGTGGGTTCTTCACCCCCACGGGCGTGGGCACCAAGATCGCCGAAGGGAAGGAGACCCGCACCATCGACGGCAAGGAGTACGTGCTGGAGAAGCCACTGCGGGCTGACTTCGCCATCGTGCGGGCGTGGAAGGCCGATGCGTGGGGCAATCTGCTGTTCCGCAAGACCGCGCGGAACTTCTCGCCCCTGATGTGCATGGCGGCCAAGACGACCATCGTGGAAGCGGAGGAGATTGTCCCGGTGGGAGCCATCGACCCCGACCAGGTCCACACCCCCTCGATCTTCGTGCAGCGGGTGGTGAAAGGCCCCTCGTACCAGAAGTGGATCGAGAAGCGGACCGTACGCAAGGAGGCATCGCCATGACGCTCGCTCGCGAACAAATCGCCCAGCGCGTCGCGCAGGAACTCCGCGACGGCTACTACGTCAACCTCGGCATCGGGCTCCCGACGCTGGTGGCCAACTACATTCCGCAGGGTATGGACGTGCTGCTTCAGTCCGAGAACGGGCTGCTGGGGATCGGGCCGTGGCCGACCGAGAAGGAAGTCGACGCCGACCTGATCAACGCAGGCAAGGAGACAGTGACCGCCATTCCCGGCGCGGCCTACTTCGACTCCGCCATGAGCTTCGGCATGATCCGCGGCGGCCACGTGGATATGGCCGTGCTCGGAGCGATGGAAGTGAGCGAGCAGGGCGATCTCGCGAACTGGATGATTCCGGGCAAGATGGTCAAGGGCATGGGCGGCGCGATGGACCTCGCCATGGGGGCGAAGAAGGTCTTCGTCGCCATGGAGCACGCGACCAAAGAAGGGGCTCCCAAGATCCTGAAGACCTGCTCGCTCCCGCTGACCGGCAAGAAGTGTGTGAACTTCATCGCCACGGACATGGCGCTGATCGAAGTCACCCCCAACGGACTGGTGTTGTTGGAAGTGGCTCCGGGCGAGACGTTTGAGTCAGTTCAGAAACTGACGGGCGCCCCCCTCAAGAAGGCCCCAGGCCTTCGTGAAATGCGATTTTCGTGAAGTTGCACAACTTCGAGCAGGTCCGCACCGAGCTTCAATTCATCGCCCACACGCCCGAGCGCCAGCGTGCGCCGGGGCTGGGCACCGCGCTCGATCACTGCGCGCAGAGCATCGAGTGCACCATGGACGGCTTCCCGCAGATGAAGCCGCGCATCCTTCAAAGCACCGTGGGGGCGCTCATCGCCAAGCGATTCTTGTCGGCGGGGTTCATGTCTCACGATGTCCGGGCGCCGGTGCCAGGGCTGGAGAACGTCGAAGGCCTGGCCTTCGAAGCGGGGCGGGACCGCCTGGAGAAGGCGATGGCGCGCTTTGCAAGCCACCAGGGCCCGCTGGCGCCGCACTTCTTCTACGGGCCCCTGGCCCGCGACCCGTACGAAGCGTTGATGGCGATGCATGTGGCGAATCATCTGGATCGCCTCGCCGGTTGACGTGAACGTGGCGCGCCGCTCAAGGCGGTGTAGAGTCCCCCCGTCATGTCGGACAAAGTGGACCCCGCCACCAAACGCACCGCCAATCGGCTCTCGCACGAGCTCCTGGTCGCCTACCGATCGGTCGATGGTTTCATCACCGATTGGGCGGTGAACATTTCGCGCGGTGGCATGTTCATCAATTCACGCAAGCCGCTGCCGGTGGGCACGGTGGTGAAGCTCATTGTCTCGTTGCCAGACGCCGCCTTCCCCTTCGATCTGCAGGGGAAGGTGATTCGCGTGCACGAGCCGGGAAACGCCGACGCGCAAGCGCCTGGGATGGGCATTGAGTTCGTCGACGTGGATGAAGACAAGAAGTCACGCCTGGAACGATTCGTCGACCGTCTGCGCCGGGAACTTCCCGAGAACGCACCGCCGGCGAGCTTCAAGAAGTGACCCTCAAAGAGCGGTTTCGGGTGACGCGCCTGGCTCCCACGGGAGAAGGCATTGCGTCCGAAAACGGACGTGCGCTCTTCATCGCCGGGGCGCTGCCAGGGGAGCTGGTCGAGACCGAACCGCCTTCGGGTGATGAGGTGCGGCGCGCCCGGCTCGAGCGGGTGGTGGAGGCCAGCCCTGAACGCGTGGCCGTGGCCTGCCCGTACTTTCCTTCCTGCGGGGGCTGTGACTTTCTGCACCTGGCGCCGTCAGCGCAGCGAGCCGCGCGGGAGTCGGTGGCGATCGACCTGCTGACCCGCGTTGGCGGTCTCGATCTCGAGGCGCTGCCGCGTCGCCCCACGGTCTTTTCGGAATCAGTCGCGGCCGTGCGCCGTCGCGCGGTGTTGCACGGGTCCAAGAGCGGGCTCGGGTTTTTCGAAGAAGGCACCCACCACCTGGTGGAGATCGACGCGTGCGTCGCGTTGACGCCGCGGCTCTCGGGGCTGCCGGGCCAGCTGGCCCAAACCCTGGGCAGGCGGTGCAAGGACATCAAGCACCTGACCCTGGTCGACGTGGGCGACCGCGTCAGCGCCGCGGTGTTGCTCAAGACCAACGTGACGGACTTCTGGCACACCTGGGCTGCGTCGACGGTGCGAGCGAAGTTGCTCGCGGGCGTGGTGGTTCAGAAGGAAGGTCACCCCCGACCGGAGTGTCAGGTGGGCGAGGTGGAGCATGAAGACGGTGGCGTGCAGGTGCGCCCCGACGTCTTTCTTCAAAACAATGCCGAGTTGAACCAGCGCCTGGTGGAGGCGGTCGCCGCCGCGGCGCCCTCGGGCCGGGTGCTGGAGCTGTTCGCGGGCTCGGGCAACCTGACGCGGGCCTTGGCGAGGTCGGCGACCGAGATTACGGCCGTCGAGGCTGACGCCGCGGCGATTGAGCTGGGGCGCAAGGCGGCCCTGCGCTGGAAGGCGGCCCCCATTCGGTGGATCGCCGGCGACGTCTTCAAGGTCGCGAAGAACCTGGCTCGAAACGAGACGTTTGAAGGCATCGTCCTCGACCCTCCTCGCGATGGGGCACGAGGCCTTGAAGCGTGGGCGGGCGGGGTGGGCGCGACGCGACTTGTGTACGTCTCCTGCAACCCCGCCACCCTGGCGCGCGACGCCAGAGCGCTCCTCGCTCAACGCTGGCGGCCGACTTCGCTACAATTCTTCGACATGTTCCCGGGCACCCGCCACCTCGAGACCGTGCTCACGCTGGAGCGGAGCGCCTAGCGATGGAAGGGGCGATCGTGGAGTTCGCCGAGGTGCTGCGCCAGAACGGGGTCCGCGTGGCGCTGTCGGAGGTGACTGACGCGTTGCGCGCCGTGGCCGCGACCGGGGTCGAGACCCAGCCTGGCTTTCGCGCCACGCTCAAGTCCGTGTTGGTGAAGCGCTCTGCGGACGTTCCCGCCTTTGACCGTGCCTTCGACGCGTTTTTTTCCATGGCGGTCGCGACGTTGCAGGCGCTCGAGAAGTCGCTCGCGCAGCGGGTGCGCGAGAGCGGCGTGCTGCAGGGTGATGATCTGGAGATGCTGCTCCACGAATTGCAGCGCCTACCCTTTGAGAGTGCCCTCGCCGCCGCGGCGGTTCGTGGCGACGGGGGGGAGGCGTTTCGCACCCTGAGGGGGGCCCAGCTGACGCTGGACTTCGAGCGAATGCAGAGCCGGCTGCAGACCGGCTTCTTTTCGCGGCGGCTGCTGACGGGGGCGGGCCTCGATCGCGCCCGGGGCGAATTTCAGAGCGCGGTGCAGCAGCTGCAGCGAAGCGGCCTGGCGGCCGAGACGGTGCAGGTCGCCGCGCAGGCGTTCGAAGCCATTCTGAGGGACATCGAAGAGGCCGCCCGGGCCATGGTCCAACAGCAGGCGGGCGCGCGGTTCCCGGTGCCCAACACCGGCGCGGCCGGGCGGCCCCTGGCCACGCTCTCCCGGGCTGAGCTTCGCCTGGTGCACGACGCGGTGAAGGTATTGGCGCGCCGGCTCAAGGCGCGCCTCGGGCGTCGACAGCGCTCGAAGCGTCGCGGGGCGCTCAACTCCAAGGCGACCATTCGGCACAACCTGGTGACGGGGGGCGTGCCGATGAGTCCCCGGTTTCGAAAGAAGCACCCCTACCGCCCCGACGTAGTGGTGTTGTGCGACGTGTCGGACTCCGTGCGGGCGACCTCCAGCGTGATGTTGTTGTTCATGCACACGCTCCAGACGTTGTTCGCGCGGGTGCGAAGCTTCGTCTTCGTGTCCGAGCTGGGAGAGATCTCCGCGCTGATGAAGGAGCTCGCTCCTGACGCGGCGATCGATCTGGCGGTGGCGAACCGGGTGGTCTCGCTGGCGTCGAACTCCAATTATGGGAACGCGCTCGCCTCGTTCGTGCGGCACCACCTGGGCGCGGTGACGGGGCGCACCACGGTGCTGGTGATCGGCGACGGACGAAACAACTACAACCCGGCCAACAGCTGGGCGCTGGAAGAGATCGGGCGGAAGGCGAAGCGGGTGGTGTGGATTTGCACCGAGCCGCGCACCTCGTGGGGGTTCGGCGACAGCGAGATGCTCCGCTACGAGCCACTGTGCGATCAGGTGGTCACCGTGCAGACGCTGGGTGACCTGGAACGCGCGGCGCACGCCATCGTCCCGCACTAGGGGCGCCGGCCCGGGGGCGTTCCTCCGGGGAGAGGACCTGTTGATTTTGCTGACC
>CAZFXD010000331.1:0-5197 GCA_964522795.1 uncultured Myxococcaceae bacterium | reverse complement strand
GTTGTTCGGGATCTTCTCGTCGCTGATGTGGCTCATGGGAGTCCTTGGGCTGCGTTACGTGCGGCGCATGTCCACCGTGGGCCGAATGCCGGCCTGACCGTATAGCGTGAGCGCGCCTTTTTCGCCCACCGCGTTGGGACGCTGGAAGATCCAGTTCTGCCATGCAGTGAGTCGGCCGAAGATCTTGGTCTCCAGCGTCTCCGGCCCGGCGAAGCGGAGGTTGGCTTCCATGCCGGTGAGGGCGTCGGGAGAGAGCGAGGCGCGTTCTTCGATTGCCACGCGAAGCTCGTCGTCCCAGTCGAGCTCGTCGGGAGCGAAGGTGACCAGGCCCGCCGCGAGCGCGGCCTGCGCGTCGAAGGGCCCGGTGTGCGCGAGCACCTCCGCCGTCCTGGAGGGCGCGGCCAGGTTGCGGGTGGCCAGTCGCGAGAGGCCGTTCGACATGGGCATGGCGCCCGAGTTGAGAGCCCCCAGGGTGATCGAGGTCGGCCGCGACGCATCGTCGAGCATGTAGCTGCGGTCCGCGGCGAGCAGAATCTCCGCCAACACGCCTGAGAAGCACGAGCCCGGCTCGACCACCGCGTAGAGCGTCTTGGCGGTGAGATCGAGGCGCTTCAGCGTTCGGCGCTGCAGCCCGAGCGTTTCGCGCACGGCCCAGTCTTTGGAGTTCGCGGCGAGGAACTTGTCCCACGCCAGGACCTGGGCCGCGTCGCCCTGTGTCTTCAGCAGCACGAGGCCGATGTCGAGGTGGTTGATGCGGAGGCGGAGCAGGGCGTCGTCCAGCTCGCGAAAAGCGCGAAGGGCCCAGTTCTCCGCGCCAGCGGCGAGAAATGCCGCAGGGCTGGCGGGCGGCGGTTCCGAGGGGGCGCGCACGGTCAAGGTGGCCGTGCGGTGGGCCGCGTCGATGGAGTACGCGACGTGCTTGTACTCCGCGCCGGTGGCGGAGACCTTCGGCGCGAGCGGCGTCAAGGTGATGCCTTTGACGCCCGCGGGCCGGTCGCTCTTCTCGGCCAGCGCCTTCACCCGAGTCGCCACCGCGTCGTTGAACTTGCTCTTGGGGACGCAGGCGTCGACCAGCCGCCAGTCGACCGAACGCTTGCCGCGCACGCCTTCAGCGGTGGTGGAGAAGAAGTCGGCGTGATCTTTTCGAACCAGGCGCTTGTCGACCACGCGCGTCAAACCGCCCGTGCCGGGGAGCACCCCCAGGAGTGGGACTTCGGGGAGCGAGACCGCCGAGTTGCCGTCGTCGACGAGGACGATCTCGTCGCACGCCAGGGCGAGCTCGTACCCGCCGCCCGAGGCCGTGCCGTTCAGCGCCGCGAGCGACTTCAAGCCGCTGTTCAAGGAGGCGTCTTCGAGGGCCAGTCGCGTCTCGTTGGTGTACTTGCAGAAGTTCACCTTGAAAGGGTGCGATGAACTCCCGAGCATGAAGATGTTCGCGCCGGCGCAGAAGATCCGATCTTTGAGCGAGGTGACCACCACCACCCGCACCTCAGGGTGCTCGAAGCGAACACGCGAGATGGCGTCGGCCAGCTCGATGTCCACGCCCAGGTCGTAGCTGTTCAGCTTGAGATCGTAGTCGTCCTTGCGCAGACCCCCGTGCTCCTGCACGTCCATGGAGAGCGTGGCCACCACGCCGTCGAACGCCAGCTTCCAGTGGCGGTACTTGTCGGGCGAGGTCTCGAACGAGCTGATCAGCTCCTGCGCGGGGTCGGCATGGTGGCCCATGGTCAGTCCTCCAGCCCGTCAGCGTTCTTGAGGTCGCGAATGCGCAGGCCGTTCTTCTTCAGGAGCCGATAGAGGCTCTGCATGGACAGCCCGGTCTTCTGTTCGGCCAGCTTGATGTCGAACGACGTGTTCTTCATCACCTCGGTGAAGTACTCGCGCTCGAAGTCGGCCACCACGCGATCCTTCGCCTCGTGGTACTGCAGCGCGGCCATCACCGCCGCGGGGGCCTTCGGGGTGCGTTTCTGGGGCGGGTTGGGGAGCAGGTTCAGGTTGAGCCAGCTGGAGCTTCCGGTCTCCTGGAGCAACGCGGCGCGCTCGAGGATGTTGCGCAGCTCGCGCACGTTGCCCGGCCAGTCGTACTGGTCGAGCAGGCTCAAAGCATCAGGCGACAGGGTCAGCTTCACCCCCAGCTTGGAGAGGATGAACTGGGTCAGAATCGGCAGGTCCCCCAGTCGGGCGCGCAGGGGCGGCAGGCGCACGCGCGCCACGGCGAGGCGGTAGAACAGATCGCCGCGGAAGCGTTCCGCGCGCACCTCTTCGTCGAGGTTGTGATGCGTGGACGCGACGACTCGCACGGAGATGGGGCGGGCCTTGCTGTTGCCTACCGCCGGCAGCTCGCGCGATTCGAGCACCCGGAGGAGCTTGGGCTGCACGCTGGCCGGAAGCTCGGAGACTTCGTCGAAGAAGATGGTCCCGCCTTCGGCCGAGAGGAACGCTCCGTCTGGACCGAACAGCTCCCGCTCGGCGTTTTCGGGCGTCACCAGGGCGCAATCGACCACGCGGAACGGCCCCTTCTTGTGGGGAGAGTGTGCGTGCACCGCGCGCGCGGCGAGCTCTTTGCCCGTGCCCGTCTCGCCCTCAATCAGCAGGTTCACCGACTCCGCGCTCAAGCGGCGAAGCTCGGCGAACACGGCGCGCATCGAGTCACTCGAACCGACCATCTCGCCAAACACTTCGGTGAGCGAGAGGGGCACATCGGTCTTCTTTGAGGTCTGCTTGAGGAGCAGCTTGGTCTTGCCGACAGAGAACTCGTCGCCAGGTTTCACGTAGGCGGCCACCACGCGTCGTCCGTCGATGGTGGTCCCATTGCGGCTGCCCAGATCGCGAATGAGCAGCCCGTCTGGTGTGCGGAGCACCTCGCCGTGGCGGCGGCTGACGGTGGTGTCGGTCAGCACCAGGTCGTTGGTGGTCTCGGCGCCGATGCGGACGAGATCTCCCAGCGTGGTGGCTTTCTTCCCCTTGTCGGGGCCGGAAAGGACCTCGACCGTCCACTCGCGCAATTGAAGCTTCGCGGTGGACCCGGTGGGTCGGGTAACAGAATGGGTGAACTCGCCGTCGTCGCGGTTGGCCATGCGGGGTTTCTAGCTCAACCCCAGCTACGGAATCATAATCTCTTCGACGCTTCCGTTGACGCGCAGCACTTTCAACGTGGTGGGAATGGCCTTGAAGCGGGTGCGGGCCAGCCGGGCCAGGGTCGCCGGCGCATCGTCGATGCGGGTGATCACGTCACCCGTTCGCAGGCGCGCGCCCTTCTCGGTGGCGGTGACGATGACGCCCTCGGGCAGGGTCAGCAGACGCGAGATCTCCGCGCCGGCCGCGCTGCGAACCGCGTAGCGCGCGCGCGCCGTGAGGGTGACCTCGCGGGTCACCATGTCCTGCTTCGCAGCCTGCATCATGAGCGATGGCTCGCCCTCGGCGCGGGCCTCGAGCGTCTCCGCCGGCGTCTCGGCGACCGTCCAGGGGAACGGTGCCGCCTTCCGTTCGACGGCGGTCGCTTTGAGTTCGTTCATCACCCGAGTCAACAGGGTCTCCAGCTTCCACGAGACCTCGGGGGTGGGGTCGAACTCGGACGCCAGCTGCGACTCCGGGGAGAAGGGGTCCGCCACCGCGTCGATGGTGGCTTCGATGAATTGTTCGGCGGTCGACGGGTGAAAGACCTCCGCGTGAAGTCGAAAGAGGGTGTTGAGATCACGCGCGCTTCCGGCGGAGCGGCCCTTCAGGTCTTCCGCCTCGTTGCTGGTGGTTCCCTCGAACTTCTCGATCCACACCCGCAGCGCGGCGACCTCCGCCGGGCCGTAGCCCGCCTTGGTTACCAGCTTGAGCGCGTCGGTGGTGAGCCAGGCGTGATCGTCCTCCGGCTTGTTCACCTTGAACTCGTCCGGGCCGAAGTACTCCAGCGCGTCGGAGCTGCCGTTGACGAGGTGTTCCAGCGCCCGCGCGGTCAGCTCGTGTCCCCGCCACGCCGGTTCGCTCCAGCGAAGGGCGACGGGGTAGACCAACACGGCCTTGATCGGGGTCGGCGCGGGCCTCGCCGTCAATTGCACGCCGTGCGAGCAGCCCGAGAGCGCCAGCGCGATCACAATGATCATGGGGAGATACAACCGGAGTGCCGACCCGCTCAGCCCGCCTTCACTCGCGCACGCCCTCGGGGCCGTTTCCAGCTCCACGAATCTTGTGACGGGAGGACGGGCAAACGGGCCGGCACTCACCTTCTGAGTACCACGGGATCCGGGGAGCGCAACAAGTCTGTTCGCGTCAGTCATTCTGCCGCCTTTTCTCATGTAATTTCATCGACTTCCATGACCAGATGTTGGTGTCGGAGAACTCAGATTCCAAGCGAAATCCGACCGAAAGGTCACGAAACGTGCGCAGATGTAAGCGACCGTCCGGAGTGTCGTTCGGGCGCGTGAAAGCGCCCTGAAACGCCCACCGCGCGATCGTTCACGGCCCGCAGCCGGTCGTGTCGGTGAGGCTGAAGTCGTCGAGGCCGGGGTACGCGCCGCCGCCGCTTCCTTCAGGCTTGAAGACCAGCCACTGACCGGCGTCGGGGGCCACGAAGCTGAAGGCGCGCTTCACCCAGCCTGCGTCGGTGCCGGTGGTGGGGCACCAGTGGCCAAGCTCGGTGAGGTTCGCCTGCGTCATGTCGTCGGCCAGGTGGAGGGAGTAGGCGCCCGGGTTGTCCAGGTCTGATCTGAATGCCTGGTGGAGCCATGCTTCCGCCCGGTAGGTGTGGCCCGGGGTCAAGCGCGCGGTGAGCTGCTGACCGCCGCGTTCGTCGGCCGCGCTCCACGCAGCGACCCAGCGCGACCCGCTGTGGGCGCCGGCGATGTCCTGGAAGTTGCCGAAGGTGCTCGGCGACAATCCGTACCCTCCGACGGTGGTGTACGTGTCGGGCGTGATCTGAAGCGTGATCCAGTCGTCCGGGAGAATGCCCTCCACGCCGTCGCCCGCGGTCCCCGCCGGGACGCTCTCGAAGTTCGAGTTGCGGAGCAGGTTGGGGCGCCCGAGGCACGCGCGCACGAGCGTGACGCACGTGCCGCCGTCGAAGTCCGTGACCACGATCGCTCCAGCATCGGCCTCGAAGATACCCGCGTCCTGCGGCGAGCCACCGCCGCTGCCGCCCGAGCCGCCGCCGACCGAGCCACCACCGCCGCTGCCGCCCGAGCCGCCGCCGACCGAGCCACCACCGCCG
>CAZFXD010000330.1:0-5261 GCA_964522795.1 uncultured Myxococcaceae bacterium | reverse complement strand
CAGCGCCGCCGCCTGAGCCGCCGCAGGTACCGCCCCCGGCACCTCCGAAGCCGCCGGCGCCGCCACCGGTGCCCCCGCCGGCACCGCCCGCTCCGCCGCCGATGGCCGGGTGATCAAAAGGCGAGACCGGGCCGTCCTTGCGAACGCGCAACACATCGTCGGCCGGCGGCGTGGACTGGGAGCACGCCATCACCCACGCCACCGAAGCGCTGACCAGAAGGCGAGTCGCTTTCATCGGGTCCCCCGGTACTGTTCGAGCGAAACAATCTGACCGACCAACGCCGGCCAGTCGTAGTTGCTGTTCCTGAACGCGGTGGCGAGCGTGAGCATCAACTGGAACTCGTCGTTGGTTCCCGGCCCGACGACGCGCATGTCCCGCTTCATGAAGTAGGCGAACGTGCGGCGCACCACGCAGGCGCCGAAGGTCCCCGAGGTGATGTCGGCCTGCGCCAGGCGCTGGGGACCGTTGTTGATGCCGCTGTAGATTCCGTCGTGCACCCCGTCTTGCACGGCATACTGGTACGCCAGCAACGAGCCGGGGCGGTCGCCGGCAGGGTTGGTGGCGTAGAAGCGTGCGCAGAAGGGGCTGGGGTTGTTCGAATTGCAGTTCGGCGCCATGCGGGGAAACCGGAGCAGGTCGGTCATCACCTGCGAGCCGGCTTCGGCGAACTGCCCGAAGTGGGCGGCGATGGGCTCGAGGCGCTGGTGGCACCCGCGGCAATTGCAGCGCCGCACGAGGTCGGTTCCATCCTCCAGGCACCCTGGGGGCGACTCAAAGTTGGGCGCCGGAATGAACGGCGCGCATTGAAAGTCGTTGGCGTAGCGATTGGCGCGCGCGCGGTTGGTCTGGAACCGCAAGAGGTAGGCCGGGAGCGTGAGAATGCCGGCGTGAAGCTGCGCCGTGCCAAGCGCCGGGTCGGAGCGGTCGTACGACTTCCACGTGGTGTCGGTGAACCACAGCTCGTCGGGCGAGCTCCCCTTGAAGTCGGGCAGCGCTTCGTTCGGGTCCGCCATGCTCCAGACGCGGAGCAGGTTGAAGTCCTGCGCGAGGTACTTCTTCCAGTAGGTGATGGGGCCGTTGATCCTGGCCGTGGTGGCGAGGAGCAGGTCTTTGTACGGCTTGCCGCCCACCGTCACGTCATCCACCGCGAGGTTCAGCTGCTCGCGCAGGCTGCTGGTGATGACGTCCGCGACCTTCGCTCTGGGGCCGTAGCACCACTTGAGGTTCTTGCCGCAGCCGCAGGCGCGCTTGATGGCGGCGGTCGCGGTCTCCGAGCTGTTTTCTCCCCCCTGCAGCGCCGGGTCCCCGCACTGGTACGTCCTGGTGCCGAGGACGACCGACTCTGTCTCCTGCGCGTCAAAGGCGCACACCTTGATGTCCGGGCCGGTGGGCGCCCAGTACGGCCGCACCAGGCGATATCCTTCCTGGTACACGCGCTTCCCGCCCGTCAGGGTGGTGACGCGAACGAAGGCCGGGTCCGGGCGAAACTCGTTCGGGTGCGCAGGGTCGAAGTGCGTCTGGAGAAAGTCTCCGCAGCCGTCTCCGTGGGCGGTGCTGATGTCCGGATCATTCCGGAAGATGACGCGGCGGGTGACCCCGGCCAGCGAGGTGGCGGGCTCGGCGCCCTTCTGCACCAACTGAGCGTTGGTGTTGTTGAGCGCGACGTTGCTCACGTTGGGCCAGAACTGATCTTCGTGGTACCGCCGGGCGACTTTTCGAAAGTCCTCAGAGTGAATGAAGGCTGAAATCGTGGTGGCCACCGGCTGCGAGGCGAGCGTGGCGTACTCCGCTTGCGAGGGAGCGCGCCCCCGCAGGTCGAGCGAGAGGCGCCGCAGCAGCTGAGTCGAAGCGAGCGGCCGGGGCTGATCGCACGTCGCGGGCACCTGGGCCGCCGCGAGGGTCGAACTGAGCGCGACGACCGCGCCAAGAAGGAGTCGCTTCACGGTTGGTACCCCCCGGCAATCCACTGCTCGAACACCTGAATCTGCGCGTCAGCCAGCGACGGGTTGGGGAACGGGGGCATCACCTTGCCCTGCGGGTCGAGACCCTTCATCAACACCAGGCTGCGCGCCGCGAGCGACTTCACCGTCTCGAAGTTTCCGAAGTTGAACAGGGGCGCCCCCTCGCGCGCGGTGTCGTGGCAGCTCCCGCAGCCAGCTTCGACGATGGGCTTCACGTCCGTCGCGAACGAAATACCGCCGCTTCCTTCGTGCAGGGCCAGGCGAACCAAGCGCGCACCGTCGACCGCGAAGAGCGTGCCGGTCGCGTCGCGTCGCAGCCCAAATGAACGCGAGGCGACGAGGGTGGCTACGCTCTTGAACTCGCCCCCAGAACGTTCGAGCACGTCGCATCCGGAAACCGCCGCAAGCGGGCCGCCGCCGACGCTCAGCGCATTCACCGCGCGCGGCGCATCCCCCGAGGCGACCAGCGTGTGCCAGGTAACACGGCCATCGGTGTGCCAGGTGAACAGCCCGTTGGAGGTCGCGAACACGACCGAGCCATCGTCGTCGCGCTCGACGGCGTGAACCTGACCCAGATATTCAATTGCCTGGTGGGCTTTCGCCGCGGAGACATCGACAAACACCGCCGTTTCACCCAGCACCACCAACGCCTGCCCAGGGCCAACGCCGACGGCGAATGACGCGGTGGAAGGTGCCCCTTCGAGGTGCAGCGACACCGAGAACATCTCCCCACCCACGAGATATCGAACGTCGCCTGCCGTCACGGCCCAGAGCGCCTCCTGGGCGCCTTGTCCAAACGCATTCACTCGCTTCACGCCCAGCGTGCGGAGGTCATCCGACACGGGGGACTTGAGCAGCCGGCCATCGCGGTCGTGAAACAACCCCTCGCTGCTCAGCAACCAGACACCGCCGCCGCGGCGCGCCACCGCGCTCAGGGCGCCCATCGAAGCGGGCTCCCCCGGAGCTCCAACCGGAATCAGCGTCGCCGTCACGCCGCGCCCGGGAACCCTGAGCGCGCGCGTGGATTCCGCCACGAACAACTCGCCACCCAACAGCGAGAGCTCGACGGGCGAATCGGCCCCCTCGACCGTGGTTGCCTCGAGCGCCTGACCAGCCGTCGCCGCGCCGTCGATTCGCGTCGGCACGGGCGCCGGGGCTGGCGGAACAACGATGGGTCGGATTTCGCCCGTCGCACAGCCACCAAGCCCCATCGCGAGCGCGGCCAGAAGAAACTTCGTAACGGGGGCACCGACAACCTGTGTGTGGGCGGGGGTGCGTGCCTGAGATATGCCGCTGGAGTTCATTGACGCTGAGCAATGCAGCGTCGATGCCACCCTTCGCGCGTTGGAGATCCACGAGGTTCGGCGTGCAGGAGCCCGCGCACGACTGGCCGCGTGCCAACCGTCGGTTGTCCTCAGATTTCTGAGGGCGTGAGGAGTCTACCGTGTGAGATTCGCCTCGGCGCGCGGCGGACACCGAACGCCGCGTTGGCGGCCGCCGGAGGAAGTCAGGTTCCGCGGACCGCTCGCGTCGGCGCGCCACATCCACGGGAGCGGCTCCGACGCGGCGCCCGGCCACCATCACCGGGGTTGGAGCGACTGCACCTTCACCGCGAGCGGCATGTTGGCGAAGCTGGTCGCGTCGCCTTTGGCACGGCCGGCCTCATCGTAGATGCCGTAGTTCTTCTGGATGGAGTCGTTGCCTTCGTAGTTTGGGTTGTCGTTCAGTTGGTACAGGCTGAACAGGCCCGTGATGTCGCCCATGAACGCCCGCTTCGTTCCGCTGGGGGCGCACGTGAAATTTCCGGCCGAGGGAGGGCTCATCCACCCGTGGATGAATTCAGACACCCACCGCACACCGTCGAACTGGGTCACCTGACATCGGCTGCCGACGTGCGAATTGAAATCCGCCAGGTCGGTAGAACGCGGACAGTCTGGCCCCTCCGTGGGGACCCCGGCTTCCGTCCCCCACACCGGCACGCGTTGGCCGAGCGATGCGAGCGCGACACTGACCTCACGAGCCTTCTGGTAGAAATGGTATTTCACGCCTTCAGCGGTTGGACAGACGTCGGGCGACTGCGGAACGAACGTGTTGGTCAGCGCGTAGGGGTGGTAGCCGAACGCGTCGAACATGTGGCCAGCGCCGACAGAAATGACGTCGGACATCCACTTGAAGGCGTTGCCGGGGTGCGTGACGTCGTCCTGGGCCACCGACGCCAGTCCTCCCGTGACAATGACCGTGGTGTTCCCCGGAACGGCGCGAATGGCCGCCGAGGTTTGCTTCAAGAGCAGCCCGTACAACCGACCGTACGTCGAGCTGTCGAGGGGAACCCCGTCCCAGAATCCACCCAGGTTGGGTTCGTTCCAGACTTCGAAGGCGTCGGCGCCGTTCCGCGCCATCTCGGCCGCAAGGGAGGCGTAAAACGGAAGCCCGGCAAACCCCGGCGGCGAGTGCACCTTGGCCTGGTTCCACCGGTAGGCGACCGGAACGCCCAGGCCCTGACTCAAGACGTACATTCCTTGAGCGTGCACGTAGTCGACGACCTGGCGATGGGCCGCCATCATCTGCCCGATGGCGCTGTTGCACCCCGCGGTCACACACGCGTCTCCGTTGAGCTTGAAGTACGCGAACTCGAACCCCGGGTCGCGCATCCACTTCACGCCGAGCGCTTTCGCGGCGGCGATCTCTTCGACGTTGGGACAAATCATTCTCCCGGGCTCGGAAAGGTTGATGCTGGTGCAGTCGGCCGGAACTCCACCCGCCGGCACCGAGAGGTTGCGGCTCAACGGAACCTGGAGACTCATCGCCGAGCCACGCGTGTTCGCCACGAAGACGCGGCGTGGTGCTCCGAGGGAGCGCGCGCGGCCTGAACTGCACCGCGGGGTGACGAGAATGCTCGAACCTTCGGGGTGCACCGCCGCGAACGCTGCCGTCGTGGTGTCCACGGAGATTTGAAAACAGATTCCGGCTCGAGGCTCCTCCGCGTCGTCTGCGGCACTGCAGGCAACGCGAGTTCCCACCGGGCTGGTCACCATGCGGTAGGGCAGCGACTGGGCCGTCACCACCACCGCCCGCGGGTTCGTCACCGAGGGTAGCTTGATGCGAAAGGTCAGGGCCTGACGGGCGAAGAGGCCCTGCACCGCAGGTTCGGTGAGCGTACAGAACTCAGGTGCTCCGACCGTGAGTTCCGAAGTGACGTTCTCATCGAGCCCCTCGTCGAACGGAGACATCTCCAGCGACGAACTGCAGGCGACCGAACACACCGCAACGGCGACGACCCCGATTCGAAAGGCGTGGCG
>CAZFXD010000329.1:0-5263 GCA_964522795.1 uncultured Myxococcaceae bacterium | reverse complement strand
CCTTGTCGATGATGGACGCCAGGGTGGTCGACTTTCCGGAGCCGGTGGGCCCGGTGACCAGAATCAGCCCACGCGGTTTCTTCGACAGCTCGGTCACGATCGGCGGCAGCCCGAGTTCCTGAAAGGTCAGAATCTTGAACGGAATCAGCCGAAACGCCCCGGCCACCGCGCCGCGCTGCATGAAGATGTTGGAGCGGAAGCGCGAGAGTCCCTTCACGCCGAATGACAGATCGAGCTCGTTGTCCTCTTCGAACTTGTGCTTCTGAGCGTCGGTGAGAATCGAGTAGCACAGCTGCTTCGTCTCCACCGGCGACAGCGGGTTCATCTTGAGCGGAACGAGCTCTCCGTCGACGCGCAGCTGAGGCGGCGTGCCCGTGGTGATGTGAAGGTCAGAAGCACCCTTCTCGACCATCGCTTTGAGCAACTGATGCAGGTTGGCCACGTGAGGTCCTCGGAAAGAAAGTGACGAAAAGCGTCGCGGTTAGAAACGGTCTGGCGCGGTGTTCCCCACCGCTTCTTCGATGGTGGAGACGCCGGCCATGACCTTGTTGATGGCCGACATGCGGAGCGTCTGCAGGCCCAGTCGAATGGCCTCCTGCTTCAGCTCGGCCGCCGAAGCGCCGTTGATGACGAGTTCCTTCAACCCGTCCCAGAACGGCATGACCTCGTACACAGCGACACGGCCCTTGTAGCCGCGGTCGTTGCACTCCTTGCAGCCACCCTTCTCGTGCAAGGTGAACGACCCGATCTTCTCGGCGGGAATGCCTGCGTCGATCATCGCCTGGGGGTCGGGGTTGGTGACCGGCTTCTTGCAGGCGTTGCACAAACGCCGCATGAGTCGCTGCGCCAGAATCAGGTTCAACGACGCCGTGACCAGGAAGGGCTCGATGCCCATGTTGAGCAGACGGCTGACCGTGCCCGGGGCGTCGTTGGTGTGGAGGGTCGAGAGCACCAAGTGACCGGTGAGCGCCGCCTTGACGCCGATTTCGGCCGTTTCGAAGTCTCGAATCTCACCGATCATGATCGTGTCAGGATCTTGTCGGAGGAAGCTGCGCAGCGCCGAGGCGAAGGTGAGCCCGATGTCTTCCTTCATCTGAACCTGGTTGATGCCGGCGAAGTTGAACTCGACCGGGTCTTCCGCCGTGCAGAGGTTGCAGCCGGGGTCGTTCAACGCCGAGAGCGCCGAGTACAGCGTGGTGGTCTTCCCGGAACCTGTCGGGCCCGTCACCAGCACCATGCCGTAGGGTCGGTCGATGGCTTCCTTGAACCACTTCAGCGGCTCGGGCTCGAAGCCCAGTTTCGTCATGTCGAGCTGCAGGTTGGACTTGTCGAGAAGTCGCATAACGACCTTCTCGCCGAACAGCGTGGGGCAGACGCTGACGCGGAAATCCATCTCCTTGCCGCCGCCCAGCTTGATCTTGATGCGACCGTCCTGCGGCAGGCGTCGCTCGGAGATGTCGAGCGAGGCCATGATCTTCAAGCGCGAAATAATCGCGTTGCGAAGCTTCATCGGGGGCTTCATCACCTCGTACATCACCCCGTCGATCCGGAACCGAATGCGAAAGTCCTTCTCGTACGGTTCAACGTGAATGTCGGACGCCTTTTTGGTCACGGCGTCTTTGAGCACCAGGTTCACCAGCTTGACGACCGGCGCGTCCTCCGCGGCCTTGATGTCGTCGACGCCACTGTCATCGGTGTCGACCTGGAGTTCGACGTCATCGTCCACTTCGCCGACGATGTCTTCGAGGGTCTGCTGTTTCTCGGCGTAGTACTTGTCGATCGCCTCGCGAATGGCCGGTTCAGAGGCGACGACCGCTTCAATGTTGTAGCCGGTGAGGAACTTGAGGTCGTCGACAGCGTAGATGTTCGACGGGTCGCACATGGCGACGATCAGCGACGGGCCGGCGCGGTTGACCGGAATCACCAGGTGCTTCTGCGCCACGTCGCGCGGCACCAGCTTGATGATCTCCGAGTCGATGTCGAAGTCCTTCAGGTTGATCGCGGGGACGCCGTACTGCTTGGACAAGAAGTCCGTGAGCTTCGACTCCTCGATCGCGCCCGTCTTGATGAGCGCGGTGCCGATGCGAGCGCCCGATTTCTGCTGCTCCTCTTGCGCTTTTCGAAGCTGCTGAACCGAGATCAGATTTTCGCGAACGAGCAGTTCGCCAAGGCGTCCGGACATGAGCTGTTTTCCTCGTGAGAGCGAACGACGATAGAAACGTGGGGCGGGCGCGATTCAACCCGCGCGCGCCCGTCAAAGCAACCCTTCGTTCGTTTGTTCTGGGGCCGGGCTACTTCTTCTCGGCGGCGGGCTTCTTCTGCACGACCACCTCGTCGACCAACCCGTAGGTCTTGGCTTCGTTGGCGCCGAGGAAGAAGTCGCGGTCCGTGTCCTTCTGAATCCGGTCCATCGCCTGGCCCGTGTGCTTGACCAGAATCTCGTTCAAGCGCTCCTTCAGCCGCTGAATCTCTGCCGCCTGAATCTGAATGTCAGTCGCCTGGCCGCGAGCGCCGCCCAGCGGCTGATGAATCATGATGCGAGCGTTGGGGAGCGCGAACCGCTTTCCCTTCGCTCCTGCCGCCAGCAGCACCGCGCCCATCGACGCCGCCTGGCCGATACAGATGGTCGACACCTGGGGCTTCACGTATTGCATGGTGTCGTAGATCGCGAGCCCCGCGGTGACTGAGCCACCCGGTGAATTCACGTACAGGTTGATGTCCTTGTCCGGGTCTTCCGACTCGAGGAACAGCAACTGCGCCACAATCACGTTGGCAACGTCGTCGTCGATCTCCGTCCCCAACATGACGATGCGATCTTTGAGGAGCCGACTGTAGATGTCGTACGAGCGCTCGCCGCGGTGGGTCTGTTCGACGACGTAGGGAACCGGCATGTAGGGCATGAAATCTCCGTCAAACGAAGGTCCGCCTAGTTCTCACGCGGGACCCGCTCGGGGTCAAGCAAACCGTCAGCGCTTGGGGCCTGCCTGTTCGACTAGGCGCGGGTTCCGGCCTGGGCGATGTGCGCCAGGGTCTTCTCTTCACGAATGCGGTGCTCAAGCGACTTACGCTCTTGTTCGCCGCGGAACGCTTTCTGGACCTGCGCAATGGGTGAGCCCGACTCGTCGGCGAGCGATTTCAGCTTGGCTTCAAAATCAGCGGCCGTGACTTCCAGTTTTTCCTGCTTGGCGAGCGCCTCGAGCAGCAGCTGGCCGCGCACCTCGAGCTCGGCCTTGGGCTTGAACTCCTCGCGCAGCCGCTCGTAGCTGGCGCCGAGGGCGCGCGGGTCCACCCCACCCTGGCTCAGCATGCGGAGCGCCCCGTCGATCATCACGTTGATGCCGTGCTCCAGCATCGCCTTGGGCAGCTCGAACGGGTTCTTCTCGGCGAGGCCCTTGAAGATCGCTTCGCGCAGGTCCTGCTCGGCCTTGCGGGCGTGGCTGGTGCCGATGTCCTTCTTCAGCTTCTCCTTCAGCTCGGCGAGCGTCTTCACGCCCTGCTCCAGCTTCACCGCCAACGCGTCATCGGCGGGGGGAACCTGTCGCTGCTTCAGTTCCTTGATGGTGGCGGTGAACTTCGCCGTCTTCCCCTTGGCGCTCTCGACTCGGTAGTCGGCGGGGAACGTGTAGTCGAACGTGGTGGCGACGCCGATTTTGGCCCCGGCGAGCGCGGGCAGGTTGCCCTCGGTCAGCTCTCCGGCGCTGACTTCGACCGTGACGTCTTTGCCTTCGCCCCCCGCGAACGGCTGGCCGTCGATGGTGGCGTGAAAGTCGATCACCGCCCAGTCACCCAGCTGGGCCACGTCTCGGCCGGTCAGCGCGACAATTTCAGCCATGGATTCGCGAATGCGCTCCAGCTGCTCGGCGACTTCCTTGTCGGTCGCGCCTTCGGGCGCCTTGGGCAGCTTCAGCCCCTTCCACTCTTTCGCCTCGACCTTCGGCCGCACTTCGACCACGGCCGTAAACGAGAACGGCGTACCGTCCTTGAACTGGGTGTCAGTCACCGTTGGGTCGCTCACGGCCTCGATCGCGTGCTCGGTCACCGCCTCGTAGAACGACTTGGAGATCAGGCGGCGGACCACGTCGTCTTCAACCTGCGCCTTGTAGCGCTGCTCCAGAATGCGCCGCGGCACCTTGCCCGGTCGGAAGCCCGGCACCTTCACCTGCCGTGAGAGCATGCCGTACGCCTTGGAGACTTCGTCAGCGACGATTGCCTGCTCCACTTCGATGGAGAGCTTCTTTTCGATCGAGGAAACGTCTTCGACGCGCACTTTCATCTGGGCACCCGAGGGAGAAATGGGACCCCGGGCGTCTAGAGGAAACACTCCGGCAATTCAATGGCCGCGCGAGTTACAGCGGCTTCAGCACCATGAAGTACGCCATGATCACCAACAACAAGACGGTGCTCCATTCGGCCAGGTACACCTTCGGCGCCCCGATAAACCGCCGAAGGTCTTCGCTCGGCTCGACAATGCCAGCGTCGACCAACCGCTGCCCCTCGCGAGCGGCACTGGCATCGGCGGGCACCAGCAGCCCGACGCCGATCACCAGTGACAGGACCCACCCAAGCAGGGTCCCGACAAGCCACAGGTCCGTCCAGCGACTGCCGAGCATGGCGACCAGGCCACCGCCGCTGATCAACGACCCGATGGCCCCGGGGATGACGCCCACCGTGACCATGGCGTGGTGCGCGCGCATCAACGTCAGAATGTCGCGCGCATTCTGAGAACGCCGCGCGCGGACCGCGACGACCAGCGCGCCCACGACGCCAACGGAGAGCAACATCACACAGAGCACATGGAAGAGCTTCAACCAAGCGTACATCCCACGCAGCCTACGCAAGGGGCACGGGGGGGAGCGAGCAATTCGCCGCGATCGACGCCGCGCCCCCAGGGTACGGCTTCATGGGCGAGGAGGGACTCGAACCCTCACACCTTGCGGTACCGGCTCCTAAGGCCGGCGCGTCTACCAATTCCGCCACCCGCCCGGGGGCTCCCACGCGCCCAGCGTTCGCCAGTGCCGTGTCAGCGCACGGCCCTGGGCGCGCGTCCCAGACTAGAGCCGAGACGGTGTGGGCGCACCTGGTTGTTGCGACTCTGGAGCGGGCACCGGTCTCGGGCACCAGGCCCCCTCCTCCACCGGTGGGGGGCTCGCCGGGGCCGGCGGCGAACGCGCACCGGGGAATACGCGGCATGGGGCAGGTGTTGGTTCCGCGTGGCGCCATGAGCGCCTGCGGTTTTCGGTATCAGCCAAGGAGGTCATATCGA
>CAZFXD010000328.1:0-5287 GCA_964522795.1 uncultured Myxococcaceae bacterium | reverse complement strand
CACCACCCGGCCCTCTTCGACGGCGGCGACAATGGAGGCGAAGTTGTCGTCGGCGATGACGATTTTCGCCGCTTCCTTCGCGACTTCGATGCCCGACAACCCCATCGCCACCCCAACGTCAGCTTTCACCAGCGCAGGGGCATCGTTGACGCCGTCGCCGGTCATGGCGACGACGTGGTGACGACGTTGGTACGCGTCGACGATTCTGAGTTTCTGGGCTGGATGCACTCGCGCGTAGACCGACACGCGATCAATGCATGCCGCCAGCCCTTCATCCGAGAGCGCCTCGAGTTCGGTGCCGTCGAGCGCCAGGTCACCGTCTCGCGCCATTCCCAACGTGCGAGCAACGGCGAGGCCGGTGGCTTTGTGATCACCCGTCACCATCACCGGTTTGATGCCGGCGGCCTGACAGCGACGAACGGCTTCCGCGACCTCCGCGCGAGGCGGATCCAACTGGCCCACCAGCCCGAGGAATGTCGCGCGCCCCTCAAACGGCGCGAAGCCTTGGGCCGCGTCGATGGTTCCCCCGTCCACAACCGCCACTCCCAGGACGCGGAGGGCCTCACCCGCGAGTCCGATGGCGGCTTGCTCGATGCGGGCGCGAACCGTCGCGTCCATCGGGGCGACGCCCGTGCCGAGGCGAACCTGGTGGCACATGGACAACAGCACCTCGGTCGCGCCTTTGAGAACCACGCGCGGGCCCGCTGAAGCGTCGTGCTGCGTTGCCATCAACTTGGTACCGGAGTCGAACGGCAGCTCAGCTCTCCGCGGGTTGCGCTTGCGAACTGCGTCGAGATCAACGCCTGCTTTCAGGGCCAGCGTGATGAGCGCCGCTTCGGTCGGGTCACCCACTGCGCTCCAGCCCGCGTCTTTCCCAGACGCTTGAACAACCTGAGCGTCGTTGCAGAGAACCGCGGCTTCGACGAGTTCCGTCAACACGGCCGACTCCAGCGCCCGCACGGGTTGGCCTTGGCGAACAAACTCGCCCTTCGGTTCATACCCGACACCGGTCACACGGATTTCCGTCGCGTCTGGCAGCACCACCGCGGTCACCGTCATCTCGTTTCGCGTCAACGTGCCCGTTTTGTCGCTGCAAATGACCGTGGTGGACCCGAGGGCTTCCACGGCCGAAAGTCGGCGAACGACGGCGCGGCGCCTGGCCATCCGCTGCACGCCGACCGCCAGGGCGATGGTCATCGCCACCGGCAGACCTTCCGGAATCATTCCGACGATCTGGCTCACCCCGACCATCAACAACTCGCCCAGAGGGATGTGTCGCAGGTACCCCACGCCGATGATGACGGCGAAGAGAGCGAATGCGGCGAGGGTCAGCGTCCGTCCGAACTGGTCAACGCGCCGCTCGAGCGGAGTCTTGGGCGCCACCGCTGATTCGGCGAGCGTGGCGATCTTTCCAATCTCAGACAGGGCGCCCGTGGCGACGACGACGACGCGCGCCCGACCACTCGTGACGTGCGTGCCCGCGTAGAGCATGTCCGCCCGATCGGCGAGCGGCGCCGCTTCGGGAACTGGCGCGAGCGCTTTGGAGACGGGCATCGATTCGCCGGTGAGCGCGGCCTCGGCGACCTGCAGTGCGGCAGCGTCGAGCAACCGCGCGTCAGCACCCACCGCGTCGCCCGCGGCGAGAAACAGCACGTCGCCCGGCACCAGTTCTCGAGCATCGACGACCAGTTCGGCACCGTCGCGGAGTACGCGCGCCGGGTGGGCCGCCATCTTGCGAAGGGCCGCGAGCGCCCGTTCCGCGCGTCCTTCCTGGTAGGCGCCGATGAAGGCGTTCAGCAAGACGACGACGAAGATGACAATCGCGTCCTTCGTTTCGCCCATCACCAGCGCGACGGCCGCAGCGGCGAACAGCAGATAGATGAGTGGGCTTTTGAACTGATGGACGAAGACCGAGAGGAGGGACCGGGACTCCGCTTGCTCGAGTGCATTTTCGCCACATTGCCTTCGCCGCTCGAGGACGGCGGCGGCCGATAGCCCGCGTGAAGCGTCGGCCTTGATCTCAGTCAGCACCGCCTCTGGCGGGAGCGCGTGCCAGGGCCGTTCCGGAACGAAGGGGCGAATCGAGCTGCGGGTGGCGTTCGTCATGCGCACCTCGGGAAGAAACATGTAACGACGCAAGGGTGAGGACGCCAGCGACGTGCCACCGATTTCTGGCGCGGCCGGACCGCCGATTGTGATGGTCCACCCGCCAGCGACACCACAAGCCGCAGCGCTAGATGCCTGACTCGTCCTTAAAGAGCCGTTCGAGGTACCGCTCGCGGTTCTGGAGAAAATCTCGTGTGAGCGCGTAGTGCTCGGTGTCTTCGTAGTCGACTTCTGAGATGCCGTCGGCGTTGAGCATGTAGATGCGGGCGTCGGGGTACGCGAGCACGATGGGCGAGTGGGTGGCGATGATGAGCTGCGAGTTCCCGTCCTGAACGAGAATCTGAATCGACTTGAGCAGCGTCATCTGGCGGCTGGGCGAGAGCGCCGCTTCGGGCTCATCGAGCAGATAGAGGCCGTTGGGGCCGAAGCGGTTTCGAATCAACGCCATGAACGACTCGCCGTGCGACTGTTCGTGGAGCGAGACGCCGCCGTGCGATTCGCGCGTGTCTGGAATCTGGTCCACCTGGGTGGCGACGTTGAAGAAGCTTTCGGCTCGAAGGAAGTAGCCCGTCTTGGGGCGCCGCACGCCGCGGACGAGGCGGAGGTACGCGTGGAGTTCGGATTCGGACGGGCGAGTGGAGAAGCGGAAGTTTCGACTGCCGCCTTCGGCGTTGAATCCGGCCGCGACGGCGATGGCCTCGAGCAGTGTCGATTTCCCGCTGCCGTTCTCGCCCACCAGAAACGTGACGTGCTTGTGAAACGTCAGGCGGTGGAGTTCGCGCAGTGCGGGAATGGCGAATGGGTACTTCTTGAAGTCGGGAACCTCGGAACGCTTCAGCTCGACGGCGCGTAGGAACGCGTCGAGGCCCGGGTCACCGTCAGGGCTGGAGTGCGTTGCCGTACGCGCGGTTCGGGCCACGGGCGCAACATACGAGGAGGGTCCGACGCGGCGGCTCCTTCGGTATGCTCACGACGTGAATCGGGGGCAAACAGAGTTCATGGCGGGCCTCGCTTCGGCCTTGATCCTGTTTCCCGCGGTTGTGTTCGCTGTCGCTGGCGCGGGACTGGTCGTGATGATGTCTTCTGGACCGCACGCACCGTACTTCCCTGGCGATGCTCCATGGGCCGAGACGGCCATCACGTTTGGCGGACTGGCTTGCATCCCCACCCTCGTCGCGTTGTGCATTTCAGCCGTGCTCGCTCGCTTTTCCAGTCGGCCACGCTGGCTCGGCAGAACGCGCGCCGGAGCCACGGTCATCGCGGCGGTCCTCGTGGTTTCCCTGGCGTGGCCCGTAACCAGCATCGCGGCACGGCACCTCGGCCAGTGGCGCGAACTTCGCGCAGTGCTGTTGAGGGCACAGGAAACGGTCTTGGCACGATCGGCAACAGCCAGAGCGGGGGATCAGCTCTCAGACGCGGAGTACGACGAGCTCAAATTCATTTTCGAATCGCAGCCGATGATGTTCACGTTTGAAGACCCGCCCCAAACGGTGGTGGTGCGCCCGATGCAAAGCGTCCGCCCGTACATCGGCGTTGAGTTCGGGAATGGCGCCAACGCGGTGTTTGAACCGCGAACCATGTGGTGCGTTTACGCAGACTGAGCCTGCGGTGCCGCTGGAGCACCGAGCCTCTGATTGGCCTGTTTCGCAGACCCGAAGGTCGCTGAGTCGGAACGAACTCTCTACTATCTCTGGCAGTCGAATCACCCGAACACGAGGAGCACGTCGATGACTGCCGCGAAATCACGCGCAAAAACGAAGGCCGCGCGCCCCAGCCCCGTGGCCGCCTACCTGGCCTCGCTCTCGCCGGAACAACGCAAGGTGATGGAAGAGGCCCGCGCGCTCGTCCGCAAACACCTACCCAAGGGGTACACCGAATTCATGAATTGGGGCGTGATCAACTGGGGAATCCCGCTCGAAGAATTCCCCCACACGCACAACGGTCAGCCGCTCATCTACGTCGGGCTGGGCGCGAAGCAGAGCTACAACTCGCTCTACCTGATGGGCACGTTCGACAGCTCGACCGGCGAGTACACGACGCCGTTTTCGGAGAAGCTGCTGGTCGACGCGTTCAAGAAAGCCGGGAAGCGGCTCAACATGGGGAACTGCTGCCTCCACTTCAAGAAGCTCGATGATCTCGAGCTCACGTCGGTCGCGAAGGTGATCGGCATGTCGACGCCAAAGCAATACCTCGCCTACTACAAGCGCATGAAGGGCCTCGCGTAGGGCGCGAGGTCGTTCGGGGTTCAAAACACGAGGACTCGCCCGCCCCAACGAAGGCTGCGCATGGGCCCATTGACCATATGACCAGTCGCATGGTCATATTTTGGTCCATGGCGAAGAGAAAGAACACGAAGTACGAGATGCGGCCGGGGCCGCTCCCTCGGGTGAGCGAAGCACGGACGATGGGGCGATCAATGGCTGCGAGCGAGTTCAAAGCGAAGTGCCTCTCAGTCCTCGACGAGGTTTCGACTGGGCACGAAGTGGTCGTGACGAAACACGGCAAAGCAGTCGCCGTGGTGAAGGCGATTCACGCGCGGCGGGGTTCGTCGCACGGCGCGTGGAAAGGCCTCGTCGACGTCAGCGGCGACATTGTGCACTCGGACTGGAGCGGCGAGTTCGACGTCCTGAAAGACTGAGATGGATCTCCTTCTCGATACGCACGTCGTCGTGTGGTGGTTGCTGGGTTCACGAAAGCTGCCGGAGGGTTACCGGCGCGAGCTGCAGCGGTGTGAACGCGCCGGTCGCCCCGTGTTTGTTTCAGCCTTCTCGCTCTGGGAAATCGCCATGCTCGTCTCTCGTGGCCGACTCGAACCGCGCGTGACAGTCGATGAGCTCCTATCGAGCATTGAGAACGATCCGCTGTTCGAAGTGCTCCCGCTCTCGGGGCGAATCGCGGCTGAGAGCACGCGGCTCGGTTCCGGGTATCACAAAGACCCGGCAGATCAGATCATCGCTGCGACCGCGAGGTGCCATCGCCTGAAGCTGATGACGTGCGATGACGTCATCCGCGACTCGGGCGTGGTCGCGATCGCCTGAGCGGTCGGTTCGAACTCGCCGCTACGGGCAGCTCACGCTCGACGGGCACGCACCGCCGATTTGCCGCGGGGTGCTCTGCTTGCAGCCTGCGATGTTGATGAACGTGTTGGTGGGGGTGAAGTCCACGTACGCGCCCTGGTAGG
>CAZFXD010000327.1:0-5329 GCA_964522795.1 uncultured Myxococcaceae bacterium | reverse complement strand
AGCGGCGCAGGGGATTGGGCCAGCGCGGCGAACAGAATGACCGTCGTCAGCATGCGACGAGATCGTAGCCCGGGGGCGTTTCAATCTGCCTCGGGCCAAACAAAAAAACCGGAGTCGTCCTGTAAGCCGAGTTCTGTTCCCGTGAGTTTCCCCACGGGCGGCGAACATTCATCTACGGCGCCAGTTGCCTGACGCCTTGAGCGAGCAACCCGGAAGCAGCGAGCGGAACCACTCGCACCCCGCCTTGCGGCGAAGTCACTTCCCTATTGGCTCTTGCTCCAGGTGGGGTTTGCCGTGCCAGCGGAGTCGCCCCCGCTGCGGTGCGCTCTTACCGCACCGTTTCACCCTTCCCGCGGCGTCGCCGCCACGGAGGTCTATTTTCTGTGGCACTTTCCTCTGTCTCGCGACAACTGGCCGTTAGCCAGCACCTTGTCCTGTGGAGCTCGGACTTTCCTCCCGCTACCCGGTCCTGCAGTAACCAGCGTTCACCCGGACGACTCCGGCGCCGTGGCAATACCTGAGTGCACGCGCCGAGCGCAAACCGGGACCGTGGGACCGGGCGGCGCGGAGCCTCCACTGTCGTCCCTCGCGGGGGAATGCGGCCCTGTTCCCTGCGCCCTTCGCGAGGTAGCCTGCAGGTTCTCGTGCGTTCGTCGGCACTCCCCCCGTCTCGTTGGGTCGTCCTGCTCGTGACCGCCGCGGCTTCGTGCCAGTGGGCTGACATCTCGGACGATCTCATGTTCGCGTGCGGCTCGAACGGCGAGTGCTCGCTCGGGCGGGTCTGCCGACAGGTGGAGTTCGCCCAGGAAGGCCAGCGCGTGTGCACCTGGCGAGGACAGAAACCCCTGCCCGACGGGGGCACCACCGGAGCCGACGGCGGCGTCCAACTGGCAGACGGGCGGTTCATCATCGAGCCTGACGAATACGTGCCACCCGACGCCGGCCCCGTTCCCGACAGTGGCCAGGTCGATGCCGGCCAACCCGACGCGGGGGTCGATGGAGGGCCTGCCGACGGAGGGCCACTCGATGGAGGTCCGCCGGACTCCGGGGCCCCCGATGCCGGTCCGCCCGACGCCGGTCCCGGCCCTTGCGGCAACCCGACCTGGACGGTCGGGGGCGGGGTCTGGGTGACCGGCTACCCGAAGGGCTTCGCCGGCTACAACGTCATCTTTGCGACGTCGCGTCTGTTCACCGGTGCGCTGGGAGGCGTGGCGAGCGCCGACGCCATCTGTCGCAACCTCGCCGCAGACGCAGGGCTCGACGACCCTGGCTCGTATTTCGCGCACCTCTCGGTCGCTCGTGCCGACGGCGGTCTGCGAATCCCCACGGCCGACGCCGGCTTCATTCGACCCGATGGCTTGCCGGTCGCCCCAAGTCACACGGCGTTGCTCCTGGGAGATCTCTGGTACCCCCCGTCCGTCGACGAGTACGGCTCACTGGTCAGCACTTCGGCCAGCAGTGAGGAGCGCACCTGGACTGGCGATCAGAGTATCGGGCTCGGCCGCCTGTCCCCGGTTCAGGGAGGCGACTGTGACCGCTGGTCCGACGCCGGCTCCAAAGGCTTCGGCGGCATGGTCACCGCAAGCTCCGTGCATTGGGTCGACTCCAACGAGCTGGCCTCGGTCACGCCCTGCACACTTCAGCGACACCTGTACTGTGTCAAGACGTCCGGCAACTGCCCTGCGCCTGCGCCCCTCCCTGCGACCAACCGTCGGTGGGCCGTGCTCTCAAAACCTGTTGCTGGAACCGCGGCGAGCGCCGCATGCCTCGGGATGACCAGTTCGCTCGACGCCGGCTTCGCACCGCTCCTGGGCTGGAATTCCAGCTCCCCCTTGACGGCCTGGGCCGGGTCGAAGCCGGACGGCGGTAGCAACGCGTTTCCCAGCGAAGGCCCGTGGTTCCGGCCGGATGGGGTGCTCGTCGCGTGGTATCGGAGCGATCTCGAAACGAACCAACTCTGGGCGCCCATCGACATGGCGTGGTACCCCGCGGGGAGCGGCGGCGTGTTCGCGAAGCTGGGCAAATTTGACACCGGGGTGTGGACCGGTTCGACGGGGGTCACGTACGCACCCACGCAGTTGGACAACATGGTCTGCGGCAACTGGAACGGCGGCCTGTTGACCCAAGGGGCAATCGGCGACGCTCGTTCTCGCGCCCAATGGTTCTTCATCCTGAAAGTAAGCTGCCCCGCGAGTGCCGATCGCCCGGCGTACTGCTTTGAGCATGGGGTCGGTGTTCCGTAGCGAAATTCGAGAACTCGGTGCCCCGATGCTCGCGAGGTCGGTTCGGTTACATCCGCTCGTCGATGGCGCGATTCGACATCTCGTCCGCGAGCTCGTTCATCTCGCGCGGAACATGAACCAGCTTCACGCGTGAAAAGTCGTTCAACAGCCGCACCGCCTCGTCATAGAGCGGCCGCAGATGCGGGCTCTTCACCTGGTAGCGCCCCCCCAACTGGCGAATCATCAGCTCGGAGTCGGCGAACACCTCGACCTCTTCGGCGCCCATCTCCTTGGCGCGCTTCAACCCGATGAGCAGCCCCATGTACTCGGCGTAGTTGTTGGTCTGAACGCCCAGAAATTTTCCGAGCCGATCGACGACCTGGCCGTTGGGTTCGACGAGCACCGCTCCGGCGCCCGACAACCCGGGGTTCCCTCTGGCCGCGCCATCGGAATACACGCGCAGCCGGAGCTCCCGCGCCTCTTCTTCCGCCGGTGGCTGCCCCGCCGTCTCCGCCCGCTCAGCGGCGCGCTCGAGGAGCGCCTCCAACCGCGCGCGCGTCAGCTTCGGAAACGCCTTGAGAACAAAATCGAGCGACTCGTGCTGCGAGATGTAGCGGAGAACCTCGGCATCGCTCGGAGCGCTTTTCGGACCCCGTGCGACCATGGTTACTTCGCCGCCACGCCGTCGATCGCCTCAACGCAGTAGATGATGCGATGACACGACGGGCAGATGTCGTAGCCGAGGCTGTTGCGGAGCGTGTTGTAGGTCTGCGGCGGAATGTTCATGCGGCAGCCCTGGCAGATGCCGGGCGCCGACACGAGGCACATGCCCGGCATGCGCTTCTTACGCACCACCTCGTACCGCTTGAGCAGCGCGGGGTCGACGACCTTCTCTTTCTCGCCGCGGCCGGACTCCAACACCTTCACCTGCGCGTCGACGTCGGCCACCTTGGCCCGCAGCTCGGTCATTCGCGCCGACAGCTCGCCCTGCTTGGCGATGAACGCGTCGGTCTTCGCCTTGACCACGTCCTTCTGCGCCGCCACCGTCTTCACCAGCCCCACCGAGTCTTCGGACAGGTTGAGCAGGTTCTTCTTGGCGATGTCGATTTCCCGCGCGAGCGAGGAGTACTCGCGAGTGGAGCGCTGTTCGGTCAACCGCGCCTCCCACTTTCGAATCTTCTCTTTCTCGTCGCTGATGGTCTGCTCGAGCGACTGGCGCTGCGTCTCCAGGTCGGTCAGCTTCGAGCGCTCGGCGTCGGCCAGGCTGCGGGCGCCGGTCAATTCCTTCTCAAGTTCAGCCAACTGCTTCGGGTAAGACTCGGCGGACTTCTTCAGGGCAGCCACATCGCTGTCGATCTTGTGAAGCGCCGTAAGTGCCAAGAGCTTTTCTCGCACCATTCCTCCAGTGGGAGATGCTCCTACCACCAAGCTTCGCGGAACTTCAAAGCACTTTTAGGCAAACAGTCCCATCACGCCACGCGCGCGTTGAAGTGGAACTCGGGCGGGGAGCGAAACGTCCTACGGTTCTTCGGCGTCAGGAGTTTCTTCTGCGGCCTCGTCTTCGAACTCCTCGGGTTCTTCCTCGGTCGACTCCGGCGCGGGAAGAATGGGTTCGACGATTTTGGGCGCCGCGGCGAGGCGGCTCTTCTTGGGCTCAGCGGGACGATTCGCCGGGCTCTCGCGTTGGTCAGCGCCGCATTTCGGGCAAACCGGATCAGGCTTGCGGAGGTCGTAGAACTTGCACGCGCATTTGAAGCAGACGAACTTGGTTCCAAGGTCTCGAGCGGCCATGTGGGGCTTTCCCCTCCTGAAGAGGGCCGCGTTTCCTAGTGTCAGGTTGATTCCAAGTCAACGAATCCCGAGGTACGCTCCATGACCGAACCCTCGATTCTGAGCCCGGGCCGCGTGAACGTCACCTGCGACAAGTGCAACAAGAAATACTCGATCGCCGACGAGAAGGTCCGCGGCAAGTCGGTGAAGATCCGCTGTAAGCAGTGCCAGAACCTGATCACCGTGCAGGGCCCCAAGGCTGAAGCCGCTCCCGCCCAGGCGGCCGCCGGTGGTGGTGCGGCCGCGGCAGCGCCGGCGCCGGCCACGACGGCCCCCGGAGGTGGCGCCGACGGCGGTTGGGGCGACGAGGAAAAGACGCGGGCCATGCCCGCGATGGACCTGACGCCCGTCTGGTTCGCCATGGTGAAGGGCAAGCAGCTGGGGCCCTTCGACGTCAACACCCTCTCCACCATGGCGCGAGGCTCCGAGATCTCGCTCCGCACGTACATGTGGAAGCAGGGCATGGGCGACTGGAAGCGCGCCAGCGATATCCCCGACCTCTCGGTGGTGTTCGCGGGTGTGGTGGCGGGAGCCGCACCGCCGCCCCCGCCAGCCGCGGCGATGCGCGGCGATGGAGACACGGGCAAGCGCCCGTCCATTCGCCAGGACGTGGCGATCTCCAACGAGGTGCCGTCGCCTGAAATCACCGGCAAGAAGCAGCCGGCCCAGAAGGTCGAATCGCTCTTCAGCAACACCGACTTCGAAGACAACAACCGCACGCAGCAGGCGACTTCCGAAGAAGCCAAAGCGCTCCTCGCCAACCTCGCCGCCGCGGAGGTGGCGAAGACCCCCACGCCTCCGGAGGGCACGCCCGCCGCCAGCGAGCCCGAGAAGAAGGCCGACGCAGCCGTGGCGGCCAAACCCGCCGAAGCGGCGCCGGTCGCCAGCTTCGACACCGCCGGGCCAGCCCAACCCGCCGCGAGCTTCGACACCGCAGGACCGCCGCAACCCGTCGCGAGCTTTGACAGCCCGGGCCCGGCGCAGCCGGCGGCGGATCAGGGTGACCCGTTCGCAGCCCTGGGTGGAGGCGAACCCGGTGAGGCACCGGCCATCGGCGAGCAGACGCGGTTCTTCATCGCACAGTCGGGCGCCGACCGACGAAACCCCTGGTGGAAGATCGCCCTCGGTCTCGCGTCACCCTTCGCCTTCATCGGCATCTTGTTCGCGCTCGGCACCGCCATCACCACCAAGCGCGTCGAGTTCGTCGTCAACCAGGAGACCGGCGAAGTGACCCATAAGGAGGTCGAGTCCTCCCTGCTCAGCGCGATCAAGACGGA
>CAZFXD010000326.1:0-5356 GCA_964522795.1 uncultured Myxococcaceae bacterium | reverse complement strand
GCCGGTGGAGTTCTTTCCCGAAGGCGGCCGCTCCCGCACGGGGAAACTGCTCAGCCCCAAGCTGGGCATGTTCTCCTGGCAGACCGACGCGGTGCTGGAAGGCGCGGCGGCGGATCTCAGCTACGCCCCGGTGGCGATCGACTACGAGCAGATCGTGGAGACGGTCAGCTACTCGAAAGAGCTGCAGGGCGGCGCCAAGAAGGCAGAAGACGTGGGGGCGCTCCTCGGCAGCTCGCGCGTCCTCACCGAGAACTACGGACGCATCTACATCAACTTCGGCGAGACGTTCTCGTTCTCGCAGGTGATGAAGGAACGCGGCCTGACGCTGGCCGGGCCGATCTCAGACGAGCAGAAACGCGGGCTGGTTCGGGCGCTGGGCAACCAGGCGATGTTCCGCATCGCCCAGGTCACCACCATCACGCCGCACGCGCTGCTCGCCGCGGCCCTGCTTGGCCACCGGCGGCGGGGCCTGGCGGCAGCGGAGATCTCCGACCGCATTCACTTCCTCCGAAAGATTCTGGAAGACGTCGGCACGCGCCAGTCGCGGCACCTGATCAACGCGCCCGCGTCGCCTGAGGTGCTGGGCCCCATTTCCGACGCGTTGGCCATGTTCGCGGCCAGCGGCTGGGTGGAGACGCGCTCCAGCGGCGACACCTTCGTGGTGCAGGTCCGCGACCACCACCGCATGGAGCTCTCGCTGCCCAAGAACTCCCTGCTCAACCACATCGCCGGTCGCACGATCGTCGCCTGCGCGCTGCTCAAGGCCTCGGGTCGGGCGCCCATGGCGCGGGTGCGCACCATCGCGCTCGCGCTCTCGCGCCTGTTCAAGTTCGAGTTCATCTACCCGGTGGGCGTGCCGTTCAACGCCATCTTTGATGAGACGGTCGAGCACTTCGTGAAACTGGGCATCGTGATTCGGGAAGGCGACGAGCTCCTGCTGGGCCCTGACGCGGCGACGCTGGGCCGGGTGCAATTCCTCGCGGCGCTGATTCAGGAGTACTTCGAAGCCTATGGGTTGGTGGCGCGCGCCCTGGCCCGAAAGCCCCACGGTTCGCCTGTGCCCTCGCCCGAATTCCTCAAAGAAGTGATGGAGCTGGGCCGGGCGGAGCACCTCACCGGCGCCATTGCCTGCAGCGAGGCGCTCTCCAAGCCGACGTTCGAGAACGCGCTGTCGCTGATGCGTGAGCGGGGCGCGGTCTCGGCGGACGAGCACCAATTCGTCGACGCGGCACGTTCGAAATCGCTTGCTGAAGAAATCAGTGCTTTCCTAGAGAACCCGGTGGTGTCCGCCCCATGACGATCTCCAAACTTGTCCCCTTGTGTGTCGTTTCGCTGCTCTTCGCGGCCCCCGCCCCGGCACAGGAGCTGGGCCTCGACCTGTCCGAGCCGCTCGCCCCGGCGGAGTACCAGCCCGCCCTCCTCTTCCTGGGCGTGTTCACCCAGGACACGGAGAGTGGGGGCGAAGCGCGCCGCAAGGCGGTGGAAGAGCTCCTGGTCAAGACGCTCACCGGGCGCAGCGGCTTTTCCCGGGTGGCGTTCCTCAAAGACCTTCCGAAAGAACAACAAGCCGGCGCCGACACCTGCGTGGAAACAGCGTGCCTGAAGCAGCTCGCCTCGAAGAACAGCGTTCAGCGCGTGCTGTCGGTGCAGTTGACGCGCGTGGGCCCGGACACCAAGGCGGACATCTTCGCCATGGACATCGGGCAGTCGGCGCCCGCGAACGCCTCGGCGTTGAGCACCGAGTCGAAGGAGGCGAAGAAGCTCTCCGCCTTTGCCGGGCTGAGCGGCCGCAGCGCAAGCTCCCGTGACCGCGAGTTCGCCCAACGCACGCTCGCCGCGCTGCTGCCCCTGCTGGATCAACTGGCCACGCCGCTGGGCAAGCTGGTGGTCGACTGCATCGAACCGAACGCCGTGGCGACGCTCGATGGCGCGGAGGTCGGCAAGGGCTCGTTCAGCGTGATCTTCCCCAAGGGGCGCTACGCGTTGCACATCGCCGCTGAGGGCTATGCGCCGGTGGATCAACCGGTGGACATTCAACCGGGCCAGGCGACCGAGGTGAAGATCACCCTGGTGGCGCTGGCGATCGAACGCGCGCCGATCGCGGCCGTGGACACCTCAGGCCCTGGCGCCGGCGAGTACTTCACCCGACCCGGCGTGTACATCGCCGCCGCGGGCGTGGTGGCCACCATCGTGGGGTTCGCCATGGGCGCTTCGGCGCAGGCCACGGCCGCCAAGGCGGTCGACGCCAACCACGACGGCGCGGTGGACATCTCGCGCGCCGAGGCCGCCGCCGCGAGAACCCAGGCCACCATGGCCAACGTACTGGTGCCGGTCGGCCTCGCCGCGGTCGCCGGTGGGGCGATCTGGTTCTTCCTCACGCCGCGCTCGGCCCCGGATGCGCCGCTCCCCGTCTCGCCCACGGAGGCGACTGATGCGCCCTCCTCGGGCTTCATGTTGGGCTTTGGAGGGACGTTCCCGTGAACGCGCTCGTGCAACCTCGCCTGTTGGTCGCGCTGATCCTGGGGTTCGCCTTCGGCCTCGCCTGCCGCGTCAACCTGGCGGACGACCTGGTGTACTCCTGCAAGGCCACCGCCGACTGTGGCGGCGACGGCTACGTGTGCGCCTCGCCTCCGGGGGGCGTCGGGTACTGCTGCAAGGCCAGCGGCGCTGAAGTCTGTGACGGGGTGGACAACGACTGCGACGGCAAGATCGACAACACCGGCCTCACCGAGCGCTGCAACGGCGTCGACGACGACTGCAACGGCCAGGTGGACGAGCTGTTCGATCTGACCACCGACTCCGCCAACTGCGGCCAGTGCGGGGCCACCTGCGCCGGCACGGAGAACTGCGTCGCGGGCGTCTGCAAGCTTCGCCCCGAATCCAGCTGCGCCGACAAGGCCGACAACGACGGGGACGGCAAGATCGACTGCGCCGACGCCGACTGCAACGGCCAGGTCTGTTACCACCCGGCGTGCAAGTGCTCCGGTGGCAAACCCCGCGAGCTGGGGTGCACCAACGGCATCGACGACGATGAAGACGGCGACATCGACTGCGCCGACATCGACTGCAACGGCGCCGGCTGCGCCACGCCGGGCTGTATCTGCAAGGCGCCGGGCAAGGCCGAGACCAACTGCTTCGACCTGATCGACAACGACGGGGACGGCAAGACCGACTGCGCCGATTCCGACTGCGTCGGCAGCGCGTGCAAGGCCGCCCCGCTCACCTTCACCTGCTCGGCCAATCTCGCCTGCGCCTGCAACGACGGCGGCGTGGTCACCGAAGCCACGGTGCTCTGTCGCGATCACCTGGACAACGACTGCAACGGACAGACCGATTGCGAAGAGTCGGCCTGCAATGGCCTGAGCTGTGCGCGCGACGGCGGCTCGGGCTGCCGGTGCGAGCTGTCCAGGCGGGTGGAGAAGTCCTGCAACGATCGCGTGGACAACGACGAAGACGGCGTCTTCGATTGCGGCGACTCGCTCCCGGACGGCGGAGGCGACTGCCCCATCGGCACCGCCTGCACCTTCATCAACTCCGGCGGTCAGGTGAAGAGCGGCAGCTGCAAGGCCACCCACCTCTGCGAGCCCTAGCCGCTCGCTACTTCACCACGAACCGTTTCACCTCGGAGGCCGCCCGCTGGCTGGGGCTGCACCCATCGGCGACCAGTGACCAGTAGTAGGTGCCGGGGGCCATGGTCTTGGTCACCGTCTTCACCCCCGTGACGACGTCGTTGGCCACGTTGGGGTTGGCGAGCGTGCCGCCGTTGGTGACCGCGCCCGACGTGGAGAGGTTGAAGAACATCGTGCCGGTGTCAGCGCCGGGCATCCACCGGAGCGTGACCTGAGTTCCGTTCACCACCGGCTCTTCCATGATCGGCTCCGACACCAGGCACCCGAGGGATTCGAGCGCGGCGTTGGCCAGCGCGTCGAGCTGCGGCTGGGCGGGCGGACGCGGGGCGAAGATGCCCTCCCAGTTGTGAATGTTGATCAGCCGGTTGTTGCGGTAGCCGAAGGTGTTCCGAAACGCGGCCTCCCATTGGGCGAAGGTGCTCCCGGAGAGCCCGCCGATGTACAGCCACTCCACCGCCCCCCACTTTCCGTTCACGCCCGAGGCGACTTGATCGAGCGCGCTGGAGAAGCCGTTCGCGTACGCCGGGTTCCACGCGTGCTCATAGAAGCTCCACCCCGGCGTGGCCGCGTTGGTGATCATGTTGCTGAAGGGAAACGCCGAGACGCCGTTCTGATCGGCGAACCCGTGCGTGTACAGCTTGTGAAAGAGATCGACGCCCTCGTCCAGCCCTGCCGCTCGCGCCGTCTCGACCAACATCTGCACGTGCCGGCGGACGGCTTCGCTCTGCTGCGCGGCCGTCAACGTGCCGCCCGACGCGATGCCGTAGCCCTTCACGGCGGCGTACCCGAGCGTGGCGTGCGGCGTGCTGGTGGGCGGGTCTGCGCTGTTCAGGTAGGCGTTCCCGTTCACGTAGAAGAAGTGGTTCACGCCGATGGACAGCTCGTTGTCGAGGATCAGCCCCGCGAACAGGTACCGCTGGTTGATGGGCAGGGACTTCACCCAGCGCGCGATGATCTGGGTGAGCCTGCGCACGGCCGCCTTTTTTTCCGCGATGTAGACGGGGCTGGCGAGGTTCGGGTGCGGCTTGATGCGAATGCGCTGGCCCCAGTCGCGCCAGGCGAGCTTGGTGGCCGAAGAGGAATCCCACCCGGTCCATTCCACGTTGTTGGCGTTCTCAGGCTTGTAGCCGGGCTTCGAGGGGTCCCAGAAGTTCCACAGGTCAGCCCGGTTCTCCCACCACGACACGCCGTCGAGCTTGAAGAGGACGGGCATGTCCTTCTGGCGCGCCAGCGCGAACAGGTTCTGGAGGACTTGATCTTCCTGCGCGTCGGTCGCTTCCAGGTATTGGAGGATGAACGTCACCGCCAGTCGACGTTTGGGGTTGGCGGCGTCCTGCCGAACCGCTGCCCCGTTCAGGTAGAGCGCGTTTCGAATCTCGTCGACCGCGCCCCCGTTGATGCTGGCGGGATCGTCGTAGGTCCAGCGGCAGCAGGTGTTGGTGGACGTCGAAGCCTTGTTCACGGCGAGGTACTGCGGGTCGACGCGCGTCTTGAGCCAGCCGCACTTGTTCAATACGTCGGCTCCGCACACCCACCCTTCGCCACAGGCTCCGCAGCTCAAGGTGCCTCCGCATCCGTCCGAGGTGGACCCGCAGTCGGCCGAGGCCTGTTGGCAGGTGCGCTTGACGCACGCAGCGCCGCCGCCGCTCCCCCCGGTGGCCAGCCCGCCGCCGGCCCCACCCCCGACGCCACCGCCGGCGCCCCCCCCCGAAGGCGAGCCCCCACCG
>CAZFXD010000325.1:0-5366 GCA_964522795.1 uncultured Myxococcaceae bacterium | reverse complement strand
GCCGCCCGCGCCCGAGAGCAGGCTGGCCAGCCCGCCCAGGTTGGGGATCTGAATGTTGTCCATCTGCTTCTGGAACTTGAGCACCAACCGCGACATGCCGATGGCGCTCTTGGCGAGGAAGTGCGCCCGCATCTCGTCGCGCGCGTTGGTGGCCAGCCGCAACTCGACAATGGAGTTCCCGCGGGCCTCCTGCGCGACCAGCGCCAGCACGGCGATGCCGATCAGCACCAGCAACAACGCCACGCCGCGGGGCTGACCGCGGCGCGCGAGGCGCTGTGGGCGCTGTGGGCGCGCGCGGCTCATTGGTACCTCGGGAATTCGGTGTTGAGCGCAATGCGGGTCTGGGTCGAGTACTTCACTTCTTTCCCGTTCTCGTCGAGCGCGTGAATGGTCATGCGCACGCGGGTGGGGAGAATCGAGCGGCGCTCCATGCGGCGCGTGTCCCACTCGTCGTCCCACTTCTTCTTGTCCGGGTCCCAGTACTCGAACTCCAGCTTCTTGATGCCTTCGAAGAGCGTCTCTTCGGCGCCTCCGCGATCCATGCGCTCCTCGAGAATCGGGTTCTCTCGCCGAACCAGGTCGCTCCGGCCGTTGGCGTTCTTCTCGGTGGACGACTTGACCGAGTACTCCACCACCATCTGGTCAGATTCCTTCGCGTCGGCGAACAGCCGCTGGTGGGCGAGCGAGGAGAAGATGAGTTTTTCGCGCGTGCCGATGAAGTTGGTGGGGCGGTCGTACTGGTCGCGGTAGCGCTTCACGTCGTAGCGGTCGCTCACGTAGGCGGCGCCGATTTCACGCGTCATGCGAGCGAACGTCCCGCGCAGCATGCGGTAGCGCTCGACCTCGTTCTCCACCACCTCTTTGGAGGCCATGGTGGTGTTGAAGGCCATGGCGATGGAGGTGCCGATGAACGCCGTAATCGCGATGGCGATCATCACCTCCATCAAGGTGAAGCCGGCCCTGCGGCCCGGTGAGCGCGCGCGGGTCATTGGGGCTTGCCCCCTGGCCCGCCGGGGCCCGGCACGCCGCCGCGAGGAATGCAGGACGCCGCGGGGACGAGCAGCGTGGAGTCTGAGGGGTCGACGAAGCCGACGCCGTTGGGACCGGGGGCGGGGCTGGCGACGGGAGCGCAGGTGTCAGGGCGAACCCACGCTCCGGCCGGGCCGCCACCCGTCGGTGTGGAGCCGGGCGCGCCGCTGCCCCCTGGCGCCGCGCCGTTGCGGTCTGAGCCGGGCCCGAGGGAGACCACGTGGGTGACGACGTCGATGTTCTCGGTCTGCTTCCCGTCTTTCCAACTGACCGTGAGGTGCACCTCGCGCACCGACTTGGTGATGGTGTCCACCATTTGCTGAAACTGGCCCTGCGCGATTCCGGCCGCCGGGCCCATGGCGGCCAGCAGGGGCGAGTCGGTCTTCGGGCCGGCGGCGCTGGCCTGGGGCGAACCCGGCTTGGGCTTGCCGCCACCGAAGAGCGCGCCGAACGCGCCCATGGCGTCCGCGCCGCCCTGGGCGTCGATCGGCAGGTTGAAGACCGCTGACAGCAGTTGTTCGGGCGACAGCCCCTGGGTGCGGGGCGCGAGAATCTTCGCGCGCCACTTGAAGGTGGGCCACCCCTCGTCAGAAAAATCGCCCGCCTCTTCGTCGTCGTCGGCGTTGAAGCCCTTGTCGATGAGCTCCTGCTCCAGGTCCACCATCTTGGACCTGGCGAGGATGGTCGCCACGGTGAGGCGCTTGGCGTACACGTGGGCGATGACGGCTTGAGAGCTGATGTCGAAGATCGCCATCAGCGACAGGCCCAGAATGGCCAGCGCCACCACGACCTCGAGCAGGGTGAAGGCGCGAGGTCTCACGACGACGGCACCTCGAGCGACTCCGAGACCACCGCGATCTTTCCCGTGAGCGGAGACATGGACAGCGTCCACGCGTTGTCGCCCTGCTTCACCACGATCTGCGTGCGCTCGGTGAAGCCCTGGGGGAAGAAGTAGACGAAGGCCGGACCCTTCTCGATGTAGTGGCGCTGCTGCTTCGTCCACACGTGCACCCGCACGTTCGAAGGCAGAATCCGCTCGGTAATCTCCGAGTCGGTGTAGTCGGAGAACTTGGCCTGGGCCTCCACGCGATCTTTTTCGCGCGCCATCAACTCCTGCACGGACGGCGTGTTCGCCGATGACGCGGTCTTGAACGACTCCCGTACGTGGCCCTGGTCGCGCTTCTGGGCTTCTTCCTGCTGCTTGTTCAGTCGCTCAATCTCTTTCAGGTCCAACTCGCGGTCCTTGTTCACCGCCAGGCCGTTGGCGGCGCACTCGGCGCGGTACTTCACCTGGCCCGTGTCTTCGCTCTTCGAATCGGGGAGCTCGAACACCAGGCGGCACGTCTTCCCCTTGAGCGCGGCGGTGTCGTAGAGCGAGCGCATCACGCCCACGAGGTCGGTCGCCGCTTCCTTGGCCTTCGCACCGGTGAGAGACCCCACGCCCATCACCACGGCCGAAAACAGCACGGCCGCGATGGCGAGCGCGATGGACATCTCAATCAGTGTGAAGCCTTTTCTCATCCGTCACTTCTTCTCGGTGCCCGTGTCTTTGCTGGAGATGTCGGCGTCGTTGTCCGCGCCGCCCTGCTGGCCGTCTTTCCCGTACGAGGTGATGACCGGCTTGCCGCCCTCGTTCAGGTACACGTACTCGTGCTCCCACGGGTCCATCGGCTGCTTGTCGAGAATCTGGGTATCGACCAGCGCCTTCAGGCCGAGCCCGGTGTCGGGGTAGTTGCCCTTCTTCGCGTAGTAGACCTTGAGCGCACCCATGATGTTGGCGATGTCGAGCCTGGCGCGGTCTCGCTTGGCCTCCTCGAGGCGGGGAATGACCGCCACGCTGACCGCCGCGGTGATCAGCGCCAGAATCGTGATCACCACGATGATTTCAATCAGCGTCATGCCTCGAGCGGCGGCGCGGCGTTGCAGTCTCTTGAGCTTGTTCATCGGTTCCAGCCTTTCAGTGCGCGTAAAAAACGAATCCCAGCGAGATGAGCGTCGCCGCGAGACTGAACAAGGTCGCGGCGGCCACGCGCTGCATCCAGACATCACTCTTTGAAATCGAATATCGGGTCATGGTTATCGAATGGCGGAGTTCATCTGCAGAATCGGCATCAAGATGGAGAAGGCGACAAACGCGATCACGCCGCCCATCAGCACAATCATCACGGGCTCGAGCAGCGAGGTGAGCGCGCCCACGCGCACGTCGACCTGTGACTCGTAGCTGGTGGCGACGTTGAGGAGCATGTCTTCGAGCTGCCCCGAGCGCTCGCCGATGGAGACCATGTGGTACACCAGCGGCGGAAACTCGCCCGAGCGCTTGAGCGGCCCGGCGATGCTCTCGCCCTCTCGAATGGCGTCGCGCGCGTCTTCCACGACCTTGGAGAGCACGGTGTTCTCGATCACGTTCTTCACGATCTCCATCGCCGTCAGCAGCGGCACGCCGCTCTTGAGCAGGGTGGCGAGCGTGCGGGCAAACCGCGCGACCGAGAGCATGCGCACCAGCGGGCCCATCACCGGCGCCTTCAACACCCAGCGGTCCCAGGTGGGGCGACCGCCAGCGCTGCGTGTCCAGGCCACGAAGGCCGTCACCGCGCCGATGAAGAGCGGAATGATGATGAACCACCAGTCCTGCATGGTCTGAGAGCTGAAGATGAGCAGCCGCGTGGTCCAGGGCAGCGTGGCCTTCATGTCGGTGAAGATCTTGGTCACCTTGGGTACGACCACCGTCATCAAGATGGTGAGCACGCCGCCGCCGATCACGGCCATGATCAGCGGGTACATCATGGTGCCCATGATGCGCTGGCGCAGCCGCGCCTGGCCCTCGGTGAACTCGGCGAGGCGGACCAGCACCGCGTCCAGGGCGCCCGAGTGTTCGCCAGCCTTCACCATGTTCACGTAGAGGGGGCCGAAGATCTTCACGTGGTTCTGCAGCGCGTCTCCCAGCGAGGAGCCCTCGTTGACCCGCGTCTTCACGTCGGAGACCACGCGCTTCAACTTGTCCTTCTCGACCTGATCGGTGAGCGCGGTGAGCGCCACCACCAGCGCCACGCCCGCGTGGAGCAGGGTGGCCAGCTGACGGGTGGTAATCGCGATGTCGTCGGTGGTGATGCGCCCACCCGCCCATCGCTTCAGGTCCACGTCGGTGGAGGCGGCCTTCTCACTGGTGGCGCGGGCGGGGCGGCCCGCGTCGTCCTTCTGACCCACCACGTCGGTGAGAAAGATGCCGTCCTTCTTGAGCAGCGCCCGCAGCGTCTTCGGCGAATCGGCTTCCTTGAAGCCGGTGAGCGCTTTGCCGCTCGCGTTCAGCGCTTTGTATTCGAAGACCGCCATGGCGAGGCCTACAGGTCTTCCTGGGTGATGGAGAGAAGCTCGGCGATGGTCGTTTCACCCAGCGCCACGCGGCGGGCGCCGTCGTCGAGCAGGGTCAACATGCCCTTCGACATGGCCGCCTTCTTGATGGTGGAGGAGTCGACGTTCTTCAAGACCAGCTGTCGAATGTCGTCGTCCACCAGGAGCAGCTCGTAGATGCCGGTTCGGCCGCGATATCCGTTCTTGTTGCACTGGGGGCAGCCGTTGAGGTTCGCCTTCCAGGCCTTGCTCCCGCCGATGGCCGCGTAGCCCTTGCGGTCCATGCCGAGCTTGCCCAGCTCTTCGTCGGTGGGCGTGTACGGCACGCGGCACTCGGAGCAGACGCGGCGGAGCAGGCGCTGTGCCAGCACCGCGGTGAGCGAGCTCGCCACGAGGAACGGCTCGATGCCCATTTCCACGAGGCGGGTGACCGCGCCCGCGGAGTCGTTGGTGTGGACGGTCGAGAACACGAGGTGGCCGGTGAGCGAGGCCTGAATGGCGATCTCCGCCGTCTCCTTGTCGCGAATTTCGCCGACCATGATGATGTCGGGGTCCTGGCGGAGGAACGAACGCAGCCCGGCGGCGAAGGTCAGTCCGATCTTGGGACTGATCGCCATCTGGCCGATGCCCTTGATCTGGTACTCGACCGGGTCTTCGACCGTGAGGATGTTCACGTCGGGCGTGTTGATGCGGGAGAGCGCGGCGTAGAGCGTGGTGGTCTTCCCGCTGCCGGTGGGGCCGGTGACCAGAATGATGCCGTGCGAGCGGTGAATCACGTCGTCCATCGACTTCAAGATGGCCTCGCCCATGCCCACGTCGGCGAGGTCGAGGAGCACGGTCTGCTTGTCGAGCAGACGCATCACGATCCGCTCGCCGTAGGTGGTGGGAATGGTGGAGACGCGAATGTCGATGTCGCGGCCGGCCAGCTTGATGCGAATGCGGCCGTCCTGCGGGAGCCGCTTCTCGGCGATGTTCAGCTGCGCCATGAT
>CAZFXD010000324.1:0-5406 GCA_964522795.1 uncultured Myxococcaceae bacterium | reverse complement strand
CACCACTCCCACAGCCGAGCGCTCCGCCGCCCGCCCCTCCGGCGCCCCCCCCCGTGGAAACGCCTCCGCCGCTGCCACCCGCGCCACCCCCGGGCCCGCCATCGCCCTCACCGGCAGGTGGGCTGGCGCAGGCGAACAGAACCGCCGCCGAGGCGCCGAGCGCGAACGTCAGTTGTCGGAGTGTCATGTGGTTTCCTTCCCGGGGCCGGTGGGGTGGCGGCCGATAGTGGTCACGAACCGCCGAGTGAGGCAAAGCGCAACGCGACCTCATTGGGAATCTCGTGACGCACCGCGCGGGCTCCGGTAACTCCGTGCCCTGGAGGGTGCATGCACGCCATCGTCACGCTGTTTCTCGCCGTTGCGCCGGCCACGCTCGTGGTTCCGGAAGTCGATGAACTCGAGGTGACCGCGGTCGTCGACAACTTCTACGACTGCTTCCAGAAAGACGAGAAGTGCGCGGTGCGCCTCAACCTGGGCAAGGTCGACGGCTTTGACGGCATTCGCGTGCAAGCGGAGATGGGGCTGGCGTACCTCGTGCGCGCGAGAGTCGGGGCCGCGTGGCACACCGTGTTGTTCGACTTCGCGCTCTCGGCCAGCGTGTACGAGAACAACCTGAAGAAGCTGGGGCTCGACATCTCGAACGCCGAGGCGTTGGTGCTGAGCCACGCCCACGAGGATCACTATGCCGGGTTGCTGTTCGCGAAGACGAAGTCGAAGGCCCCGGTGTTCGTCGGGAACTCGGACGCCTTTCTGCCCCGCCGGTTCGTCAGTCCGGGTCGTTCGTGGGACATGGGAACGCTCTCCAGAAAAGCGCTCTCTGAGAACGGCGGCGTAGTGACCGAGTCGCCGGCACCGCGCGTGGTGGCCGCCTCGGCGATTGTGTCCGGCCTCATTCCCCAGAAGACGCCGTACGAGAAGGTGCCCGCGTTCCTCAAGATGCAGAAGGGATCCGAGTGGGTGCAGGACCCGATGACGCACGAGCTGGCGTTGGCCTACCGGGTGCGCGGAAAGGGATTGGTGGTGCTGACGTCCTGCGCGCACGCCGGCGTGATCAACACCCTGGAGCATTTTCGTGCGTTGACCGGAGAGCCTCGCGTGCTGGCGGTGATTGGCGGCATGCACCTGACTTCGGCGCCGGACGAGCAGGTCGCGGCCACGGTCGACGCGCTGCTGAAGCTGAGGCCGCAGTTCGTGGCCCCTATGCACTGCACGGGGAACCGGGCCACTGAAGCCCTGATGACACAGATGAAAGAGGCCTACGTGCACCCGTCGGTGGGCACCCGCTACCAATTCAAGGCCGACGGCGACGGCGGCCTCACCACGTCGTCGGGCGGTAGTCCTTGAAGAACTGCCCGTAGGTGATTTCCCCGGTGCGCGCGGTGGTGAAGACCGGGTCCACCACGCGGGCGGCGCCGTCCACGATGTCCAGCGGCGGCTGCCAGTCGAGATCGTTGCGCTTGCGCTCGGCGTGCTGCGCCGGGTCCTCGTCGGTGACCCAGCCGGTGTCGACGGCGTTCATATAGATGTGGCTCTTGGCGTAGTCGCGCGCCGAGGTCAGCGTCAGCATGTTGAGCGCCGCCTTGGCCATGTTGGTGTGGGGGTGCTTGTCGGTCTTGGTGCCGCGCGAAAAGCTGCCCTCCATCGCCGAGACGTTCACGATGTGGCCGGGGCGGTTTCGGTTGCGCACCATCAGCGGCTTCAGCTTGCTGCAGAGAATGAAGGGCGCCACGGCGTTGACGAGGTGAACCTCGAGCATCTCGGCGGTGGCCACGTCGCCCAGGGTCAGTCGCCAGCTGTTGGTGGTGCGCAGGTCGACCTGCTGCAGGTCGGCGTCCAGTCGGCCCTGGGGAAAGAGCGTCTCGGAGTGGCTGTCCTGCTCCAGCGCGTAGGGCAGCATCGAGAGCTGGGCCGAGGCGCGCAGGCCGACGCTGGGGTCCTGGCTCCTCCACGAGGTGGTGCCCGGGGCGAGCGCCGCGGCACCCGCGTTGAGCGCCAGCGCCTCACCGACCGTCGACAGGCACTCGGTGCGGGCTTGCAACAACTGCTGCAGCTCGGGCGCGAGCTGGTGGACCGGCTGCGACTCCCACGCCTGCAGGTGGGCGTAGAACCCGGGCGGGCGGCGAACGGTCTGCGCGGCGTTGTTGATGAGAATGTCGAGGCTGGGGAGCGTCTGCTCCAGGTGCCGCGCCAGGATCTCCACGCTGGGCGCGTGGCGCAGGTCGAGCCCGTGAATCTGGAGCCGATGCGACCACTGCTTGAAGTCAGGCTCGGCGGCGTAGCGGCGCGCCGCATCGAGCGGAAATCGCGTGGTCGCCACCAGCGTGGCCCCGGCGCGCAGCAGCATCAGCCCGATGTGAAAGCCGATCTTCACGCGCGACCCGGTGACCAGCGCGACCTGGCCTTCGAGCGAGGCGGTCTGAAATCGCTTCTGGTAGTTGAAGTCGCCGCACGTGCGGCACATCGAATCGTAGAAGTGGTGAATGAAGGTGAAGTCTTCTTTGCAGACGTAGCAGTGCCGCGGCGTCTTCAGCTCCGGCCCGGTGGGCACCGGCTCTGGCGCCGGCAGCGCGACCTGTCGAGGGGCGACGAAGATCTTGTCGTGGCGGTGCACCCGAATCTGCGACAGGGCCCGCACGCGCTGGTCGTGTTCGCGAATGGTGGCCTTTTCTTTGCGACGCACCGCCTTGGCCAGGCGGGCCTTGGCGTGTCGCTCGGGCATCGCCACCTGGCCGATGGCCTTGAGGAGCGCGATGCGATCTTCTTCCGGAACGTCGCCCAACAGGGTGCGGTCGGCCACCAGGCGCTCCAGCAACTGAGTGGTCGCCCGGACGTCGCCCAGCTTGAGGGTCTCGGCCGGGGCCGGGGCAGGCGACATGTTGGACTGAAGCTCGTTCATGCGGGCGGCGCTCTTACCCGCCTCCGCCTCGAACGGAAAGGGGGGGCGGCGAGCAGGTGAAATTGCCGCGCCCGGCGCGGCGCCACGGTTCTAAGGTGCACGCCGTGACCCGAATTCTGGCCTTCGGATGGAACGAGCATCTGACGCTGGCGGTGCTGCGTTGCCTGGGTCTGGCCGGACACCGGCCGGTGGTGCTGGCGCCCCGGCATCTGGGGGCCGCCCGGTTCTCCCGCTACTGTACGGGCTACGTGGCGCACCGGTTCCCCGCGACCGAAACGAGCCTGCTGAAGGGGGAGTTGGACCTGGTGTGCGAACGGCACCGCATCGAGCTGGTCGTCCCCACCGATGCCGAGGCCGCGCGCGTGTTGTCTGAGTGGTCTCCGCCGCGAAACGTGAAGGTGTTTCCGGTGCCGACCGCGGCCCAGATTGACCTGTGCACCGACAAGTGGGCCTTTGCGCAGCGCTGCGTCGCGGACCACCTCGCCGTGCCGAGCACCGTGCGGTGCGAGACTCCCGACGCGTTTCGCGCGCTCCGCTTTGACCGCCCCCTGTTCGTGAAGCCGGTGGTGGGGGCGAACTCCGAAGGCGCGGCCCGAGTCGAGACCGCCGCCGAAGCCGACGCCTACCTCGCGCGCGAACCGTGGCGGCCGCTGCTGGTGCAGGAGTTCATTCCAGGCGACGACGTCGACGTCAGCGTGCTCTGCGAGCGCGGAGCGGTGGTCGCCTGGACCGCTCAACGCCTGGGCCCCACCTCGACGTCTCGCATCATGCGGCGTGAAACCAAGGCCCTGGAGCTGGTGTCGCGACTGATGAAGGCGCTGGCCTGGCATGGGGTGGCGCACGTCGATTGCCGCGAAGACGCGCGCGACGGGTCGATCAAGATTTTCGAGCTGAACCCCCGGTTCTGGGTGTCGCTGCTCTTCTCCACCTGGGCCGGGGTGAACTTCGCCGAGCTGGGCGTGGAGATGGCGCTCGGCCGCCCGGTCCAGCGGCCGGAGATGCGTGAAGGGTTGTACGAGCGCCCGCTGCTTCGGCCGAAGACGGTGGTGGGCGCGGTGCGGCATTTCGGCGATTGGTCCGATCCCACCTGGACCACCTGGTCAGATCCACTCCCGCAAGCGTGGCTCCGGGTCGAGCGGGTCATTCGCGCGGTGGCGATGATCTAGCGCGGCGATCAGTGCAGGTGGTTTCCGCTCTGGTCGCTACGGTCTGAGCTGGAGCGGCAGGAGCGAGAACGTGAGCTGCTCACGGTGGCGTTGCTGCAAGCCCTCCCACAAGGCGTCGGCGTCAGTCAGGCCTTCGGTCGCCTCCGCCGGGTCCAACACCCGACGCAGACACGCCACCAACCACGCCGGGTCTTCGAACGCCGGACCCAGCGCCGTGCGGTTGAAGCGATACAGCTGCACCGCGCTGGTCGCGGCGGCGAGCGCTGCGCCCCGGCGCGCCAGCCGAAAGAGGGGCGCGGAGCGGCGCAGGGCGGTTCGGTCTCCCTCCGCCGACGACGCGCGCTTGAAGTCCTGCCCGAGCGTGTCCACCGCGGCTCGAAGCTGGTGAAGCCAGGTGGCCAGTTCAGGCCTCGCCTCGGCGTGCAGGGCCTCCACCGCCGCGCCGGCGCCCTGCAGCGTCTCTTCCAGCCCTCCATTCAACAGCTCGAGCTGCGACAGGTCGGCGGGGGGAAGGGCGTCATGCACCCGGAAGCGCGTGGCCAGCCCGGCCGTCTCCGGGGGAACGCGGCCGCCCAGAATGCGGGGCAGTTGGAGCGCGAGGGCTTCCAGATTCACCGCTGTGCTGCCATCGAAGAGGCTGACCACCGCGGCGTCGCGCATCACCTTCTGAAAGGCGCCGAACTCGGGGTGACTGCGCACGTAGTGACGCGCGCCGAGGACCACCGCTGTGTCGCGAATGAGCTGCTCGACCCGCGTAGGAACGAAGTACTTCACGTAGGCCGAGACCACACTCATCTGCGAGGTGGCGGTGTGGGCCCCGCGCACGGCGCCCAGGGCCAGCGCGTCGCACAGCAGCAGGTCGGCGAACGCACCCGACAACATCGCTCGCACGTGGGGAATGTCGGTGGCGCGCTGTCCGTAGAGCGTGCGTCGGGTGGCGAAGTCGAGCGCGAGCCTCAGGGCGGTATCGGCGGCGCCCAGCGAGAACGCCGCGCAGCCGATGCGCGAGACCTGCAGGCTCTTGAGAACCAGGTCCATGCCGGAGCCTTCAGCGCCCACCCGCGCGTCTTCTGGCACCAGCGCGTCGCAGAACTCGAGCCCCGAGATGTCTGCGCCGCGAATGCCGTGGGTGCGTTGCTTCTGGACCGGGCGGAGCGAGCGCCGGTCGACGCTGGCCTTCTCGACCGCGAAGAGCGACGTGCCGTAGAGGCCGCGGTCCGGGGTGGTGTTGGCCAGCACGGTGAGCAGCCCGCCGCGGGTGGCGTTGTTGATGAGCCACTTGGTGCCGGTGAGGCGGTAGCGATCGCGCTCGCGCACGGCCCGAACGTCACTCGCGAGCAAGTC
>CAZFXD010000323.1:0-5467 GCA_964522795.1 uncultured Myxococcaceae bacterium | reverse complement strand
GCGCCTCGTTCCCGGGCCGGGTGAACCGCGCGGTCCTGGTGGTGGTGTCGATGGTGTTGGGCTCGTGTCTCAAACGCGTGGAGGAACCCATGGAAGACGCGACGCTGTTCGTGCCGCATCTGGTGCGGACGATGGACGAAGGAAACCCCCTGGCGGAGTCGCTCGTCGTCGAGGGCGGCCACATCGTCTTCGTGGGGCCGCTCACCGTGGCGGAGCAGCGCTACCCCCACGCCCGGAAGGAGCTGGTGCCGGGGGTGATGGTGCCTGGCCTCGTCGACTCGCACGCCCACGTGTTCTCACTCGGGCGCAGCCTCTCCATCGTCCGGCTCAACGAAGCCACCTCGCCCGATGACGTGGTGACCCGGCTCAAGGCCGCCGGTCCGCAGGCGTTTCAAGGCGAGTGGTTGCTCGGGCGCGGGTGGAACCAGAACGCCTGGCCGGGTCAGGCTTTTCCCACCCGGCAGACACTCGACGCCGCGTTCGGAACGACGCCCGTCTTCCTCTCGCGCGTGGACGGCCACGCGGTGTGGGTGAACACCGAGGCGCTCAAGCGCGGCGGCATCACCCGCGACACCAGGGACCCGGTGGGTGGAAAAATTCTTCGCGACGCGCACGGTGAGCCCACGGGCGTGCTGGTGGACAACGCGGCCGACCAACTGTGGGAGAAGCTGACGCCCGCCACGGACGCGCAGCTCGAGTCCCGCCTGGAGGCGGCGCTCGCCCGCTGCGCCAGCCTGGGGCTGACCGGCATTCACGACGCCGGCATGGACCTGCGTTCCTTCACGCTGCTGAAGAAGAAGGACGCGGCGGGGAAGGTTCCGCTCCGGCTCTACGTGATGGCCGACGGGCAGGCGGGTGACGCCGAGGCGTACCTGAAGCTGGGCCTGTTCGAAGGTCGCCACGTCACGATGAAGGCGGTGAAGTTCCTCGCCGACGGAGCGCTGGGCTCTCGGGGCGCGGCGCTCTTCGCGCCGTACGCGGACGACCCCGCCAACACCGGCCTGCTGCTCTTCGCCGATGGCGAACTGGAGGCGCGGGCGCGGAAATTCTCGGACCGGGGCTTTCAGGTGGCGGTGCACGCCATCGGGGACAAGGCGAACGCGCTGGTGATTGACGTGCTCTCCCGACTTCCCCGCCACCGGCACCGCGTCGAGCACGCCCAGATTCTGCGAGCTGACGACGTGGGACGGTTCAAGCCCAACGAGCTGGTGGCCAGCTTTCAGCCCACCCACGCCACCAGCGACATGCCCTGGGCCGAAGCGCGCCTGGGAAAAGAGCGGCTGCGCTACGCGTACGCCTGGCGCTCGGTGCTCGATTCGGGTGCGCACGTGGCCTTCGGGAGCGACTTTCCCGTCGAAGGGCCCAACCCGCTGTTGGGGCTGTACGCGGCGCGCACGCGGCAGGACGCGGCCAGTCAGCCGGCCGGTGGTTGGATGCCGGAGCAGCGCGTGAGCGGCGAAGAGGCGTTGGCCGGCTTTACCCGTGGGGCTGCCTGGGCGGAGTTCGCCGAGGCGCGGCGGGGCATGCTGCGCGTCGGTCGCGACGCGGACTTCGTCGTGTTGACGGTGGACCCGGTGGCGGACCCGCCGCAGGCGCTCTTGAAGGCGAAGGTGCTCCTCACGGTGGTGGACGGCGTGCCGGTCTATCGAGCTGAGAAATAGGACGCGGGCGTTCTTCGTCGAGTGAAGCGCGCGTGCTATTTCGCTCGCGTGGCGGCGAAACGCGCATGCTGGAGTACGGGGCTGGCGATGGGGGTGGCGCTCGCCGTCGCCTCCTGTGCGAAGGCGCCCGGGCCCAGCCACGAGTCGAACGACAAGCCGCTGCCTCCGACGGCTGTCACCGCCGCCGTGGGAGAGAACCACCTGGTGGTGACGTGGAGGCCGCCGGTGTCCGAAGGGCTGGTCCCCGTCGACGGCTGGGTGGTGCGCGTGAATGGGACCGCCGCCACGTTTGACGCCGGGACGCGCCTGGTCACCCTGCCGACGCCGGCGTCCGGGGTGGCCGAGGTGACGGTGGCTTCGAAGAACACCGCGGGCGAGAGCCCGGAAGCGCGCGCCGAAGGCTCCGGCGCCAGGGTGTGCGTTGCAGCCACGCCTGAGTTGCCGCTGGTCGGGGGAACCGACGTGGTGTCCACCGCAGCGCTCGACGTCGATGGCGACGGCCTGGAGGACGTGGCGCGCCTCTCGCCGGGGTTCGTGAATGTCTACCGGGGTACGGGGCTGGGGAACTTCGAATGGGTGGCGCGGTACGCCACTGCCGCCACCGCAGGGGTTCTGGTGTCGGGAACCTTCGGGGTGGGGCTGGGCCGACAAGCCTTTGCGCTGTGGGACCGGTCCAACGGCGGCCTGTTGTTTCCGGCTGACTTCGACACCCGAGGGGCCTCGCTGCGCGTGGTGATTCCCAAGAGTCCCGCCACGGTGAGCGCGAAGGTCATCGACGTGGAAGGCGACGGGCGCGACGAAATCGCCGTCTACTCCAGCACTGAAGCCGGGGTCTCGCTCGTGCATCGCGACGAGCGGGGCACCATCTCGGTCGACGCGCTGCCCGTGCAGTCGCTCAAGGTCCTGAACCTGTGGGCGGTGGACTACGACGGAGACGGGGCGCGCGACCTGATGTTGCTCACCCCCGAGAACACGGTGGCGGTCTTCAAGGGCAGCGGGGGCGGGTTTGCTTCCACGACGCAGGTGATGACCATCGCCCCCAACGTCAGCGTGTTCGTGGAGGACCTCGACGGGAATGGCACGAGCGAGCTGGTGCTGGCCTCGCGACCGGACGACAAGACGCTCACGCTTGAAATGCGAAGTGGCGTGCCCGGCGCGGCGGTGCAGACAGCGACCATCACGCCCGGGTTCGCCGACGTGGCCCCGCGCGTGCTCGGGGTGTTCGACGTGACCAACGACGCGCGCGCCGAGATTCTGCTCATCGACGAGTTCGAGCAGCGAGTTCGGGCCGTTCACCTGTTGCCGTCGGGTGAGACGGAAGAGGTGGCCTCGGCTCGGGTGTTCGGCCGGCCGTCTTCGGCGGTGCCGTCGAACGTGGTGGGCGCGACGCGAAAACGCCTGTGGGTCTCGCGAGAGGACCTGCCGTGGCCCGCGCTGCTGTCGCTGACCGAGACGGACCCGCACGCGGCCAGCACCGTGTCCCGAGCGCCAGAGCACCTCACGGTGGCGGACTTCGACGGCGACGGAAAACCGGACGTGGCGCTGGTCGCCAGCGGCAGCGACGGCGGGGTGATGCGGCTGGGAAACGGCGCGCGCCGCTTCGGCCCGGAAATCCTGATGACGTTCCCGGGGGCGCCGCGCCTGGTCCGCGCGGCCCAGGGGAGCGGGGCCCGGGCCGTGCTGACCGCGGCGGCGGGCGCGACGACGATTGAACTGACGCTGCAGCGCTACACCTCGGGGAGCGTGACGGCGGGTGAGTCCGTGAGCGTCCCGGGGGAGTTGTTCGATGCGGTGGCGGCCGATTTTGACGGCGATGGGGCGACCGACGTGGCGGTCTCGTCGCGCAGCCGGGTGCTGGTGTACTTCGGGGCGTCGGGCGCGTGGGGGAGTGCCCCGCTCGAAGTGCTGAACGCGCCTGCACGGCTGGGGGCGTCGAACGTCGACGGGATGACGGGCGAGGAACTGTTGATGTCCGCGTCCGACGGTGTGGTGGTGACCAGGTTCAAGTCGAAGGCCGCCGAACGCCTCGCGGTGTTCCCTACCCGTCAGAGGCCGGGGCGCGCGGTGGCCGCCGACCTCGATGGAGACGGCGCGGTGGAGGTGGTGTTTGGCGAGGGGCAGACGCTCCTGTTCGGCAAACGCGACGGCAGCGCCTGGAAGATGAGCGCGCTGGAGATGCCGGCGGAGGTTGGCGATGTGGAAGCGCTCCGCTGGGACGGCGACGCGCTCCTCGACATCGTCGCCTTCGTGCCCGGCTCCCATCACTCGGTGGCGCTGCAGCGCGAGAAGAACGTGTTCGTGCACGCGGGGACCTGGCCGCTCAACCAGCGCGTAGAAGTGGCCTTCGGCGACTTCGACAGCGACGGCCGGGCGGAGCTGCTCACCGGCACGAGCGTGGGCACTCGCGGCCTGGGAACGGCCGAGCGCCTCACCATCTTTCAGCAGGCGTGTGGTCTGTAGGTCGTGAGCCCCGGCGCTGCGCTGCTGGCCATCCTGACCACGGCGGCGCCGCTGCGGTTTGGCGCCGACGCGCAGGGGGGCGCGCCCTACGTCTTCTACGACGCCGTCGACCCCAACCGCCTGACGGGCTTTGAGGTTGAGCTGGCGAACGAACTGGCGCGCCGACTGGGAACCACCGCTCGACTGGTGCCCGGGCCGTGGGACCGGCTGCTGGAGCTGCTGGCTCGAGGCGACTTCGACGTGGCCATCAACGGCATCGAAGTCTCGGAGAGCGCTCGGGCGGTGGCCTTGCTGTCGGAGCCCTACTTCCGCGCCGCCGAGCAGCTCACCGTTCGCGCCGGGGACGGCGCCGCGCCCAGGACCCTGGCGGAGCTCAAAGGGCGAAAGGTGGGCACGCTCCCGGGGTCAGCGGCCGAGAAGATTCTGCTGCGCGTGGAGGCCGAGGTGCGCACCTACGACGGCGGGCAGGACGACATCTACAAAGACCTGGCCCTGGGTCGCATCGACGCGGTGCTGCTCGACCAGCCCGCGGCCCACTACTACGGCGACATCGACCCCCGGTTCGTGGCGGTGCCTGGAGAGTTCGGCTCGGTGGAGTACGCCGTGGCGCTTCCCAAAGAGGCTGAAGCCCGCCTCGCCCAGGTGAACGCCGCGCTGCGGGCGATGCGGGATGACGGCTTTCTGCGCCGACTGGATGAGCGCTGGGGGCTGTGGAGCGCCGAGAACGCCGCGCTCCTGCACGACGCGAACCCCACGCCGCTGGAGCCCCCGCTGGAGTTCGAGCGCTGGAAAGACGCCGTCGGCACCCAGCCGCCGTTTCTGGAGCGCGTCCGAGATCGCTACCCCCGGGTGCTGCCGATGCTGCTGCGGGGCGCCGGCATGACGCTGCTCGTGTCCACCCTGGCCATGACGCTGGCGGTCGGGCTGGGCCTCGCGCTCGCGTTTCTCCGCCGGTACGGCAGCGCGCCGCTGCGCGTGCTCTCGCGCGCCTACGTGGAGTTCTTCCGCGGCACGCCGTTGTTGATTCAACTGACGATGGTCTACTTCGGGCTGCCGCAGCTCGGCGTGCAGTTGGACCCGATGACCGCGGGCATTCTGGCGCTCGGGCTCAACTACGCCGCGGCGGAGGCGGAGAACTACCGGGCGGGGCTGGAGAGCGTGCCGCAGGGCCAGGTGGAGGCGGCGACGGTGCTCGGGTTCACCCGTTTCCAGACGCTCCGCTTCATCACCGGGCCGCAGGCGGTGCGCGTCTCCTTGCCGCCCATGACCAACGACTTCATCGCGCTCCTCAAAGACAGCTCCCTGGTGTCCCTCGTCACGCTGACCGAGCTGACCAAGACGTACTC
>CAZFXD010000322.1:0-5479 GCA_964522795.1 uncultured Myxococcaceae bacterium | reverse complement strand
GGCGGCACGGACAACGTGACCTGCGTGCTCGCGCGCTGGCACCCGAACTGACCGGTCAGTTCGTCCCCGAGTCGTCGGACACCGAAGCGGCCATTCCATCGGGCCCGATGATCGAGTCTTCCACCAGGGTGCCCACACCGACGGCGGCTCCGTCGAGCACCGCCACGCGGTTCAACTGGGCGCCGTCGCCGATGGTGGCGCCCGTGCCAATCGACACGAACGCCCCTAGCCTGACACCGCGCCCGAGCTTCGCGCCCGCGCCAATCCACGCCGGACCCGACATTCTCGCGTCCCCGAGCGAGACGTCGTTGGCCACCCAGGCGTTCAGCTTCTCGTGGCGTTCGACGGTTGCCAGCGGGTTCGCCGAACCAAACGGCTCGAGCGAGAACCGGCGGGAGAGAATCGCCGCCTGCGCTTCGAGGTAGCGCTTCGGGGTCCCCACGTCAGACCAGAGCGTGCGCGGGGAGTCGACGACGTGGCCGCGAATCTTGGCCCCACGCTCAAGCAAGCGAACGTACACCTCGCGGTTGATGTCTTCCGGGCCTTCGGGGGTCATCGCGTCGAAGACCCCGGGCGAGAGCACATGCACGCCGGTGAAGTGCCACGAACTGGTCTTCGGCGCGCCCGGTCCCTTCCCTGCGATGCGGCGCACGAAGCCGTCGGCGTCCATTTCAACCGCAGCAAACGTTTCGCCTTCTGGCATGGGCATGAGCACCATCGTGGCCACGGCCCCCGAGGCCTCGTGGGCCTTGATGATGGGGGCGAGATCCACGGCGAAGAGCGCGTCGCCGTTGATGATGACCGACGTCCCCTCCCGGAGAAACGAGCCCAGCCCGCGAATGCCCCCGCCCGTGCCCATGATGACGGGCTCGTGGGAGATGCGGAGGGTGAAGTTGAAGAGCGCCGCCTCGAACTCCGCCGTGGCCTGCATCACCGAAGCGAGGTGGTGGGTGTTGATGCCGACCTCGCGAATCCCGGCCTGTTCGATGCTGCTGAAGGCGTAGCGAAGGAGCGGCTGCCCGAGCAATGGCATGGCGGGCTTCGGCCAGACGTTGGTGAAGGGCCGCAGTCGCGTTCCCAGCCCAGCGCAGAGCACCATCGCCCGCACGGCCACCGTGGCTACCCGAGTTCCGGAACGTACGGCGCGATGAGCGCGCGGAGAGGTGCCAGGCGAGGCTGCAGCGCGAACGCGTCGCGCACGTAGCGAAGCGAGGCGGGAATGGAGACGAGGAAGCCCGGGTTGCCCTTGACCCGGTTGATGAACTCGAAGCGCCCCGCGTCTTTCAGCTTCCGCTGCACGGTGAGCAGATCGAAGTACGCGATGAACGACGCGCGGTCGATGCGCTCGCCCGTCAGGCGCGAGACCTCGGCCATGTACACGTCGAGCATCTGCTCCACGAACGGCCGCTCGAGCTCCACGTAGCTGTCGCGCAGCAGCGCGACGAGGTCGTACTGGCGCGGCCCCAAAAGCGCGTCCTGGAAGTCGATGACGACGAGCTCGCCCTCTTTCACCATCAGGTTGCGGCTCTGGTAGTCGCGGTGGGTGAAGCTGGTGGGGGCGGCCGCCAGCTCTCGCGAGAGCTCCTTGAACCAGCGGTCAAGCTCGCTGCGCTCACCGGAGGTCGGCTTCTTCCCGCTCCAGGCCTCGAGCCCCCACTCGCGAAAGTGGTGGAACTCCCAGTCATAGAGCGCCTCATCGAACGCGCGGGTGAACGCGAGACACGCCCGATCGGGCGCTCGTTCAGCCGCCACCCGGAGCCGGGCCAGCAACTTCACCGCCTCGGTGTAGAGCGCCTCGCGCTGTTTGGTCTCAATCAGCGCGCGCTCGAACGTCACGTCGGACAGGTCTTCGAGCACCATCATGCCCGCCGGCTCGTCGTATCGGAGAATGCGCGGCACGCGAACCTTGAGCGAGTCGAGGTAGCGGTGCACGTTGACGAAGGGCAGCTCCGTGGGCGCGGGCCCGCCGCCACCCTCTTCGCTCTTCTTGGCCGCTTCGGGCGGCATCACCATCACCACCCAGGACTTCGGGGGCGTGCCGACGCGGTAATAGGATCGGTTGCTCGCGTCGCCCTTGAGCTTCTTCACTGCGGCATCGCCGATGGGCGCACCGATGGCCCGTTCCACCTGGCTCTTGAGGTCGGTTTCGAGCGTCATTTCAAATTCTCAGGGCTGGCTGCTGGCGAGCAGAGAGCGCTCTCGCTTCAGAGGAAGCAGGTCGTACGGAATGGCGACCACCGTCTCGAACTTTCGAACCGTCTCGGGCACGAGCTTCAGCTGCGCTTCGCCGAAGCCCTGCTTCACCACCACCACCACGATGGATGCATTCTCGTCATTCTTCCCGGGGAAGATGCGGTCGATTCCGGGCACCGGCTCCAGGAGCGCCCGGGCCTCGCGCACCGCCTCGGCCAGCTCGGGGTCCACGCCTTCCATCGCTACGCCGCCGCTGCGGCCGTCTTCCTTGAAGAAGACGCCCGGGTCCTGCGCGGCGTGGAGAATCTGAAACGCGTCGGCGGGCTTGCCCTTGTCGCGCGGGGCGGTCTGACTCCCGAGCGCCTTCATCGCCTCGATGCTGCGGGCGTTGAGCGTTTTCTTGGCCTGGGCCTGCTGCTCTTTAGTCAGCTTCTCCTCGCCCTCTTTCTTGCCGGCGATGGCCTCGAAGCCGTCCTTGAGGTTCTCGCGCGCCAGGTGGCTCTGGGACTTGGCGGCGACGCCCCCCTTGAGCGGGCTCTTGGCGTCCTCTTTGCCCTTTTGGTCCTCACCCTCTTCATTGTCGGCGGCGCCGACGCTGCGCTCTTTCTCTTCCTTCCGGGCTTTAGCGTCCTGGGCATCGGGGTTCCACAGCTCGGCGTCCTTCACCATCGCCTCTTGCTGCTCCTGCTCCGACAGCCCGCGGAGGCCGCTCTCGACCTGGGCGGAGGCGAGGTCTTCTTCCGAGACCTGCATGCCCCCCTTCTGCTTCATCTTCTCGACGCCCTCTTTGGGGCCCTTACGGCCGGCATGCTGCGGCCCCTTGGCCTTGTTGAGTTGCGCGTCCTTGGTGCGCTTGAAGCCCACCTGGGACCGATGAAAGCCAACCTTGAATCTCGGATCGTCGCTCACGGCTTTGTGTAGTCTACGACGACTTCGATGCGTGGCGACCTTGGAAAGAGAGACTACGGCAAGTGCCCCTGCGGCGGCGTGTACGACAACCGCGCCGTCGAGGTTCGCATGACCGTGAACCAGAAGACCCTCGTCCTGACCGACGTGCCCCAGGGGGCCTGCCCCCAGTGCGGCTCTCGCGTCTACAAGCCTGAAGTTCTGGAGCGAATCGAGTCGCTCATGAAGGGCAAGCAGTTCGCCAAGAAAAGCTGACCCGGCCTGCGCTATAGAGCGGGCATGCGCACTTTCGACAACGTCCTCGCGGCCATTGGCAAGACCCCGCTGATCAAGCTCAACAAGCTGACCGGCCCCAACGACGCCACGGTCTACGTGAAGTGCGAGTTCATGAACCCGGGGGGTTCGATCAAGGACCGCATGGCGGTCCACCTCGTGGAGAAGGCCGAGAAAGCGGGCCTGCTCAAGCCGGGCGGGACCATCGTCGAGAACACCTCGGGCAACACCGGCATGGGGCTGGCGCTCATCGCCGCGGTGAAGGGCTACCGCTGCATCTTCACCATGCCGGACAAGATGTCGCTCGAGAAGATCAACCGGCTGAAGGCGCTCGGCGCGCAGGTGGTGGTGACGCCGACCAATGTGCCCGCCGAAGATCCCCGCAGCTACTACGAGACCGCGAAGCGGTTGGCGCGTGAAACGCCCGGGTCGTTCTACCCGAACCAGTACCACAACCCTGACAACATCGAGGCGCACTACCTGACCACGGGGCCGGAGATCTACGCGGACCTCGACGGGAAGATTGACTACTTCGTCTCAGGCCTCGGCACCGGCGGCACCATGAGCGGCGCCGGGAAGTACCTGAAAGAGAAGAACGCCAAGATCCAGAACGTGGGCGCCGACCCCGAAGGCTCCATCTACGCGGGCTACTTCAAGACCGGAAAGATCGGCGAGCCGCACGTCTACAAGGTCGAAGGCATCGGCGAAGACATGCTCTGCGGCGCGATGGACTTCAAAGTGGTGGATCAGGTCCGCCAGGTGAACGACCGACAGTGCTTCGTGGCGGCGCGGCGCCTGGCGCGCGAGGAAGGCGTGTTCGCCGGCGGCTCATCGGGCGCGGCGCTCCACGTGGCCCTCGAGGTGGCCAAAGAAGCCGGCAAGGGCAAGGTGGTAGTGGCGGTGCTGCCCGACGGTGGCTCGAGCTACATCTCCAAGTTCTATTCAGACGAGTGGATGCGCGACAACGGCTTCCTCGATGAGCGGGGCCAGGGCACCGTCGCCGACATCGTGGGCGGCCGCACGCAGACGCTCCACGTGGCGCACATGGGCGATCGCATCGACGCCATCATCGAAACCATGAAGAAGCACGGCGTGAGCCAGATGCCGGTGGTCGACGCCAAGGGCGCGGCCAGGGGCATGATCCACGAGTACGACCTGCTCAACGGCCTCATCTCGGGTGGGCACAAGCTGGCCGCGGCGATCGACCCCCTGGTGGCGCCGCTCCAGGGCGTGGTCACCCCGCAGACCTCCATCGCGCGACTCAAAGACGTGTTCGCGCAGGACAACGTGGCCGTGGTGAAGGACGGGGAGAAGGTCTCCGCCATCGTGACCAAGATCGACCTGATCGAGTTCCTGGCGAAGCAGTAGCGGCTAACGCCAGGACACTTCGAGCACGGCGTGCGCACCGTGATGTTTCACGTGCGCGCGCACGTCTTTGCGGCCCAGGTTCTCCAGCGCAACTTCGCAGGCGCCGGCGAGCACGTGCGCCGCTTCCGCGTACGACACGGTGATGTCCACCGCGGTGGAGGACTTCTGCGCGAGCGAGAGTTGGAACTTGCCGCCCGCTTTCTGCAGGCGCTTGACCAGCTCTTTGAGCGCGCGCATCGGGCCCATCAGGCGCACCACCGCGAGCCCGGGGGCGGTGATGACGCCCTCATTGCGCAGGTTCTCGAAGAGCCTTCGCCCCATCACGCGGTGCGCTTCGGCGGGCGGCTTCCCAGGTGCGTAGTGCTCACCGGCGGCATCGAGCGCCTTCACCCAGACCGTCGACGGGTAGCGGTCCGGGTGTTGCCCGAACTGAATGCCCGTCGCTTCCAGGGCGGCTTTCAGGTCCTGCTTCTTCCCCGCGAGGAGCCCACGCGCGAACACGTCGTTCACCAACCGCGCGTTGAGGCTCTTTTCCAAACCTACGCCACCTCAAGGGCCTGCGTGAGATCGTCGATCAAGTCCTGCGCGTCTTCGATGCCGACCGAGAGGCGAATGAACCCGTCGGTGATGCCCAACTGGGCGCGCGTGGCCGCGGGGACTGAAGCGTGGGTCATGATGGCCGGGTGTTCAATGAGCGACTCCACGCCTCCCAAAGACTCGGCGCAGGCGAAGATCTTCA
>CAZFXD010000321.1:0-5502 GCA_964522795.1 uncultured Myxococcaceae bacterium | reverse complement strand
GGCGGCTCCGTCGACGCGGGTCACCCGTGCGGACAACTGAGCTGGTCGTTCGACGCCGGCGGTCCGCAAATCTCGGGCTACCCCGCCGGCTTCGCCGGGTACAACGTCATCTTTCTCAGCACCGCTCCGGTCACCGTCAGCGTGCTGGGTGGTGTCACGGGAGCCAACAACATCTGCGTCATCGAGGCGTTGAATCAAGGGTATGCCGACGCGCTCAGCTTCCGCGCGTACCTCTCGGCAGACGGCAACCTGCCGACCTTCACGGGACCGGACGGCGGCCGCATCGTCGGCTTCGTGCGCCCAGATGGCTTGCCCGTCTCCGCTGACTTTGACGCCTTCACCAGCGGCAACCTCTGGTACGCGCCCAATCTCACAGCGGACGGAGGAGAGGTCGTGGTTGCGGTGGGTGTCAATCCTCAGGGCGCCTGGACGGGGATCGCTCCCACCAGCGCCAGCGGTGTCATGGCCACCACCTGCGACGGATGGAAAGCGAGTGGGATGACTGGCGTCACCGGGCACCCGCACGCGACCAATTCGCAGGTGAACCAACGCGTGAGCGTGGGTAAGACGCTTGACGATTGCAGCGCCTCGCATCGCATCTACTGCATCGGCACCGCCGGCGTGTGTCCCCCGCCGCGCCCGGTGGCGCCACCACAGTTCCGACTGGCGGTGCTCTCCGAGCCTGTGGCGGCAGACCGCGTGTATCAAATCTGCGAGGACACCGGTCATGACGCAGGGCGCGCACTGAGGTCGCTCGTCGCGCGGAGCAACGTCCCTGCGACAGGGTTCGCCGACGGCGGCGCATTTCGAGCCGGTGCGCCTCTGTGGGTGCGACCGGACAATGTGGTCATTGCGCGCGACCCGCTCGACGTCGGCAGCGCCTCGACGCCACTGCTCGCCTCGATCGACGTTCGGCGCGACAGCGATGGAGGGTGGTCCAAAGTCGCCGGCTTCAGCTACATCTGGACCGGGGCCATTACGATTGATCAGATTGCGGCAACCGGTACGTGCGTCAACTGGACCAGCACGCTGAGCTCTGACAACGGCATTCGCGTCGTCGGGCCGGTGTCCGACCGGTACTGGTTTGGGGCCGCCTCCAGTCGCACTGTGTGGATGTCGCCCAGTTGTGCCACGGGAGACGCCGGGTTTCGGGTGTTCTGCCTCGAGCCGTAGCGCTTCGTGCCGCAGCAATGAAAAAGGCGGCGCTCGACGCGAGTCGAGGCCGCCTGGCTTCAGCAAGAACGCAGCAGTCCGACGACTAGTTACAGGCGCCGACGCTCCCCGACCACGTGCCTGCAGGGCGGGTGCCGTTGGCCGGGTAGGTCCCCGAGATGCTGTCGCCGCTGATGGTCCCCGTCGCGCCCACGGCGTCGATGGTCACCATGTTGTTCGACACGGTGCCGGTGAACGCGCCACCGCTGTTCCTGGTCGTGCTCCACGACGTGCCCGCGAGCGTGTTGGTGGTGAAGTCGACGACCACGTTGAAGTAGCCGTTCTGCGTCGAGTCCATGTACGTGCCGCAGTAGATCTTGATGTTCCCGCCGGTCGCGTTCTTGATGGTGTACGCGTTCATGCCGTTGGGGCCGGTCACGGTGCCAGACGCCACGCCCTTGTTGAGGGTCCCGCTGACCGAGAAGTTCGAGCCGGTGAGCGTGAACGTGCCATCGGCGGTGTTGAACGTGCCGGTAATCGAGATGGCGCTCTTCCCGGTGAAGGTGATGGTGCCCGTGGCGGCATCGCCCGTCGCACCCGAGGCGGACGCAAACGACGACGCCGACTTCGGGAACTTGAGCTCCAGCACGCCCGTGCCGTCGGCGCCGGCAATCGTTCCCTTGAAGCTGATGGTGTCAGACGCGCCTCCGCCGCAGGCCGAGAGGGCGACAGTGAGCGCAGCGATGATGATGGTGACTCGATTCATGTGTTCCTCGTGTTGGTTTCCGCAGGGCGCACCCCACGTGCGCCGCGCGCGAGATACTACGACTCAAACAAAGCGTCGACGGGAACTGACGCCTCGACCGGTGGCCTATGCGGCGCGGGTCGCGCGACGCGTCACTCCGAACGCCCCGTCGTTCCCCCACCGGGAAGCAGCAGGTCCTCCAGGAAGAACGCCGCGAGGTCGTTCCGGCCCGCGAGGCCGGCCTTCTTGTAGACCGCGCGCGCCTGTTGCCGCGCCGTGGCCTCGGTAATGGTCCGCACCTCGGCAATCTCTTTGTGGCTGAGGCCCTTCAACAGCAGCAGCGCCACTTCCTTCTCCGCGGGCGAGAGCGCCCACCGCTCGAACTGACGGTCCAACGCGGCGCCGAGGCCCTTGAGAATCTCCGCGGCCTCGCTTCGCCAACGGGCGGCGTCTGCCTCCGACGCTTTGAGTTGGTCGGCCAGGACGCGCGCCTCGGCCTCAAGCTCCCGCGCGCGACGGAGCGACAGGCGGAGCTGCTGGCCCATGGCCACCGCCCCCACCAGGCCGACGAAGAACACCCCGCCCTCCAGCACGAGGTGCAGGGCCGCGGCACCTTCGCCCAGGTCCGACGCCACGTCCGCCGCTGCGAGCCCCGCCGTCAGCGCGAAGGCCGCGAGCGCCAGCCCGAAACGGCGTCCCTCAGATGTGAGTTCGGTGGCTTTCAAACCCCTGGAACCTCATGAACCTCACACAAAGCGGATGGACGATGCACCGTCCAGCGCGCACCTTGCCTTCAACTCATCACCGGAGGTACCGCCATGGAAGCTCTCTTCTTTCACCCGAAGCTCGTTCACATCCCTATCGCCCTGGGCGCCTTGATGCCGCTCATTGCTGGCGGGCTGCTCATCGCCTGGTGGCGCAACTGGCTCCCCGCCCGAGCGTGGGCCATCGCCGTCGGCCTGCAGCTCGTGCTCGTCCTGGGCGGCGTGCTCGCCCTGCGCACCGGCAACGCCGAAGAGGAGCGCGTGGAGCGGGTCGTTCCCGAGGCGCTCATCGAACAGCACGAGGAAGCGGCCGAGGCCTTCGTCTCGACGAGCGCCGTGGTGCTCGCGCTCATGCTGCTCGCCTCCGCCTTCCGGAACAGGCCCCTGGCGCTCCCCCTCGCCGCCGCCGCCTCAGTCGGCACCCTCGCGGTCTTCGGTCTTGGCTACAAGACGGGCCACGCGGGCGGCGACCTGGTGTACGGCCATGGCGCGGCGCAGGTCTACGCCAACGCCGCGGGTGCGCTGCCGACGGGTGAAGCCGGGGGCGGCGAGGAGGCCGAAAAGGACGGAGACGACGACTGACGGCCCCAGCGCCGGAACCGCGCCGGGGTCGGGAAGCGAGCCGCGCGCTCCAGGGTGCGATCGCCTCACGCGACGCTGGTATCGCACGACGCCCCAAGGCAGATTCCGGGTGATGGGATTCGGGGTGGGCGTGATGTTGATGGCGGTGCTGAGCGGGGAACCGCAGACGGCCGTGGTCATCTCCAAGTCGACGACAGTCCCCGTGGCAGACGTCGAGCGCGTGGCCGACGAAGTGGCCGCTGCGCTGACCGCGGGGGGTGTCGAGGTGATGCCCCGCCGGGATGCAGAGCGCGCACTCGCTGCTCGCCAGCCTCCAACGACCGCCGCTGACTGCGCCGGGAAGAGCGCTTGCCTCGGGCCGCTCGCGGACCACCTGGGCCTTCGCGGCCTCGTTGGGGTGTTCGTCACTGAAGTGGTCGGCGAGCGCACCGCCCTGCTTGCTCTGGTGAAGCGCGGCGAAGACAAGCCGACGCTGAAGCGCGACTTCCTGGTGATCCCGAACGAGAAGATTGGGCGCGTCGAGTTGGGTGACTTCGTCGAAGCGTCACGCGCGCTCCTCGCGCCACCGCAGGTCATCGTCTCCGAGGCCCCCCCGAAAGATCACACCAGCGCCTCCATCGTCGCCGGCGGTGGGGCGGCCACGCTCGTCGCCGGCATCGTGGTGGGCGCCCTGGGCGTGGTGGCGAAGTCGAGGTTCGACGGCATGCTCAGCAACGCACAGGACTACACGCGGCCCGAACTTCAGGCCGCCGCCGCGCCGGCCAACACCTTGCCTCCGATTGGAATTGCGCTGGGCGTCGCTGCCGCCGCGCTGGGCGGCGTGGCGGTCTGGCTGTGGTGAGTCGCGCCATGAAAGCAGCCGCGATGGCGCTCGGCCTCGCTGCCTTCAACCTGGCTTGCCAGTGGGCGGTCGTACCTGAAGGCCTGGCGAATCGCTGCGTGTCGCAGGACGACTGCATTGGAGACCGGGTCTGCACCGTCATCTACCGCGGCGATGGCGGTTCGGCCTGCCTCGCGCCCGGAGACGACGGCGGTCGTGGTGGTTCCGGTGGAGGAGCGCCGGGCGGGGGTGGCGGGGTTGGCGGCTCAGGTGGCGGAAGTGGCGGTGGTACAGGCGGTGGTACAGGCGGTGGTACAGGCGGTGGTGCAGGCGGTGGTGCAGGCGGTGGCGCAGGCGGCGGCGCAGGCGGCGGGTCGGTCGACGCCGGCAATCCGTGCGGCACGCTCCAGTGGGACTTTGGTGACGGCGGCGTGCACGTCACGGGCTACCCGGTGAGTCAGGACGGCGGGTTTCGGAAGTTCGACGGGTACAACGTCATGTTTGTCTCGCAGGAAACGATGCAGGGCGACTTGAAGAGGAACGGGAACGCGGGCGGTCGCGCCAGCGCGGACGAGCTGTGCAGAAACCTCGCGAAGCTGAATGATCTCTCGAACTCGGAGAGCTACCGGGCGTTCCTCGACCCCTACTTTGTGGACGGCGGGTACCGAGTCACCGCGGCGAACGGAGATCTCCTGGGAGGCCTTGTCCGCCCGGATGGATTGCCCATCGCCCGCGACATCAAGGCGCTGCATGACGGAGAGCTCTGGTACCCACCGGCGTTGACGGTCGACGGTCTGACGCTCGCCACGGTCGGGGCGAACGCCGTGTGGACCGGCGACCTCCGCGACAACGTCACGTGGGAACCCAGAAGCGGCGCCGCAACCGGGGCGGAGTCCTGCGGGAACTGGAGCTCCATCGCCTCGAGTGGAAAAGCCGGCGCTGTCGGTAACCCCACCGCCACGAGCGTGCTGTTCAGCAACTCCACGGTCGATGGTCCGATGAAGACTTGCCAGAACGCACTGCACATCTACTGCGTCGGGACGGCTGGGCGCTGTCCCGCGCCGACGCCGAAAAAACCACCGAATTCCCGGCTGGCGGTGTTGTCGAAGGCAGCAGTGGTCGCGAGCGGCGTCTTGAACGCCTGCGACCCCGAATCCGCCCTCGCCAATCGACCTCTGAAACCGTTCGTCGCACGGACGAGCATGTCGGCCGCCGGTTTTCTGGGCGCCGACAGCGGGGCCAACAGTCCGGTGTGGGCACGCCCCGACGGCGTGGTGATCGCGGGGAGCGCCGCGGCGCTGGTCCGTTCAACCAATGCCATCCTCGCGCCAATTGATATCCAGCTCGTCGCCGACGGTGGGCACCAGAAAATCCGGAGCCCCCAGGACACCCGGATCTGGACGGGCGCCTACGACCCCATCGATGCGGGCGTCGCGGAC
>CAZFXD010000320.1:0-5503 GCA_964522795.1 uncultured Myxococcaceae bacterium | reverse complement strand
CTCGCCCCCGGCCGGATTTCGTGACGGGTCATCTTTCTATTTTTCGATGCACCACCCGTTTCACGCGTGAAACACGGCCACCGCCCAACCCCGCCTGGAGGTTGGGGGCGGGGCCGGGGGCGGCAGGGGCGCTGGGCCGCGCGACCGGGCGTCCCGACGCGGCAATTTCCGTCATCAACCTGCTGGTCGGGGTCTGCTATCTGAATGGGATGCGTTGGTTCGCTCTCCTCGCCGGCATCGGAATGTCGGTGTTCGTTTCCTGTGCCGGGAAGTCGCTCTGCGTGCCCGGGCAATCGGTCGCGTGCACCGGGCCCGCGGGTTGCGCCGGTGGTCAGGTGTGCAACGCCGACGGCTCAGCGTACCTCGCGTGCGAATGCGGCGGCGGGGGCGGGGCCGGGGGGGCGGGCGGGAGCACCGATGGAGGGAGCGGTGGCTTTGGCGGCGCGGGTGGCACGGCCAACGGCGGCGACGTCTGTGCGTCTGCGCTCGACGTGACAGGGGGAGGAACGTTCACCGGCAGCACGATGAACGCGACCGACGACTACGCCCCGAGCGGCGCCGGGTGCCCCACGGGTGGCGCCGCGTCCGGGCGCGACGTCACGTATGTGGTGAAGCCGACGTCCGGAAAAATGTACACGGTGAAGGTGACGCCGCTGGCCGCGACGCCTTCGTTCGATCCCATGCTGTACGCCGTGTCCACCTGCGGCGGCACTGGCTGCCTCGCGGGAACAGTCCTCAATGGCGCGGGAGAGCCGGAGCAGATCACCTTCTCGGCGGGCGCCGGTCAGACCGTGTTCGTCGTGGTCGATGGCGAGCTCGCCTCGCGCGGTCAGTTTGAGATGGTCGTGACCGCCACGCCCTGACCAGGCGCTGGGCCGCGGCCGATGGTCCGCTCGGTGCCCTCCGTCACGCGGCCCCACGCAACCACAGATCGTTTCCCATCCTGGGTCGTTCAAGGGTCATGCTCTTCACCCTGAGCTTGACGATGGCGCTGCTCGCGTCGACCGATGTCTCGCGTCCGCTGCGCGTCTTCGTCGACGCAGGCCACGGCGCGCCCTCAAACCCCGGGAATGTGGGCTGTTTCTGCCAGGTGGAGCAGGACCACATGCTCACACTCCAGAACGAGCTGGTGCGGGGGCTGGAGGCCCGAGGCTTCGTGGCCAGAGGCTCGCGGTTGGGTGGGCAGCCGACGTATGCGCAGCGCCTTCGAGATGCCGCCGCCTTTCGGGCCGACGTCATTATCAGCCTGCACTCCGACGCCCGGGGCGACGTGTTCGGTTGGTACCCTTACGGAGAGTCCGGCCCGGCGTGTCATCGCAGCGTGGGCGGCTCGCAGGGCTTCGCGGTGCTGTGGAGTGAACGCGGCGAGTGGGACATCGTCAGCGAGCGCCAGCGGCTGGGCCGCGCGGTCTCTGAGGCCATGTCTGACAGTGGCTTTCAGGCGTATGGCGGCGCCGACTACCGCGGGCTCTACCGCGGCGATGAGGTGCCAGGATGCTTCGTCGACATCCGGCCCGAGAAGAAGAGTGTGTGGATGCTCCGCGCCTCTCCCAGCATTCCCACGGTGATTCTCGAGACCCACCACGCGCTCGATGTCGAAGAGGCTCGGCGCTGGACCGAACCCGGGACGGTGGAGGCCTTCGTCAACGCCATGGCGGTGGCGCTTGACCGCTGGAGCCGTGAACGAGAAACGCCGCGCGACGACACGCTGCGCGCGCTGGTGTCCGCGGCGCTCAGGGACTGAGGGGCCCGCGGCCAGCCGGCGAAACCTTTCCGGCCGCTGTCCGAAGGCGCTGACGCCCCGGCGCCCTTCGAGCACAGTGGTTCCATCCACTGGGAGTAGGGCTTCCCTGCCCAGTTCAACGAACCGGACCCGCGGCCTCCGTGAGCAGCGCCCGTGCGTCTCGCTGGGAGAACAGCGTCCACTGAGCCCTGGGCACGCGCGAGAAGACCTTCGTCCAACGCGCGTCCGAGTTGTCAGCGCCGGGGACCTGCCGAATCAGAATTCGCCGCACCCGCCCGGGAAACGCCTCGAAGAGCTGCGCGTAGATCTCGGGGTCGTGCTCGCCGGAGTCGCCGATGAAGACCCACGCGTGCTTCGGGAACAGGTTCATCAGCGCCGTGATGCGCTCGCGCTTGCTGTCCTGGCCTTCGGTGAGGAATCGCTCCAACTCCACCGGGCGGCTCAAGCGCATCGGGCGGAGGTGCAACAGGCCCCGCGGGAACTTCTCGCTCGCGAGGAAGTCCGCCAGCGGCTCGATGAGCTGCCAGGGCGAGTTGGAGACGTAGTGGAAGAAGACGCGCGGGCCCGCCACCGCGGCGTACGCCTCGCTCATCCCCGCGACCGGCTTGTACTCCCGGTAGAGCGTGTTCCTGGCCAGCTCAGACTTGTTGAGGACGTTGCTGTCTTTGATGGTGTCGTCGACATCGCTGGCGATGGAGAGGCCTTCCTCCGGAATGGCGGCGATGTCGAACTCGGCCACCTCGTGCGCGGAGTGCGCTTTGCGCTCGCAGTTGATTCGGAGCGAGCCGGCGTCGGGCGTCAGTTGAACGGGCATGGAGAGCTCTGAAATGCCCTGGCCTTTGGTGGGTGGGAACTCGAGTCGCTGAGCGCCGGCGGTGCAGACCACGCGCTCCGCGCGCTCGTTGTCGGCCATCAGTCGCACCACGCGCGAGCGGAGCCGCGATTCGTCTTCGCTGGACTTCGGCACGCCGTACAACTTTCGCAGCGCGTGAACGGCGGCCGAGCGTGACAGCGTCTTCTCTTCCAGTTCGTACACCCAGGTTCGGGCGACGAAGACCGCGCCGCCGTCGGGTTGCTTCGCGACGTACGGCGAGAGCATCGTCGTTCGCTTCTCGGCGCGTGGCTGGTCGACGAACTTCATCCACAGCATGGGGACGAGGAGCTCGGGTCCTTCGAACTCCGGCAGCCCGGGACCTGCCAGTGCGGTGGCGCCGAGGGTGCCCACCACCGCGGCTGCGACCATTGCCCGTCGAATCACGCGGGGAGCGTACCGTTCGCGAGCGTCGCTGGCACCTGTGGTCGGTGTGACCGAGACAAGACCCCCGGTCGCTGGCATGAAGCGGGGATGCGGCTTCTCACCGGGCGGCGGGTGCGGTTTGCGGTGTGGCTCCTCGCCACCTCGTGCGCGACGGTGCCAGGCCCCGCGTTCACCATTCACGTCGACACCTCGGCCGCGCCTGAGTGCGCGGCTTTCGCTGAGCGGTCCCGCGCCATGTCCGAGGCCTGGTACCCGAAGATCAACTCGCTCCTCTTCGAGCCGAGCCATCAACTCCCCGCCAAGGATGTCTGGCTCGTGTTCAAGCCGCTCGACGGCGTCGCCGAGACCAGCGACAACCGAATTTCGATCTCCGCCGAGTGGGTCACGAAGAAGGCGCCCGAAGACTACGGCATGGTGATTCACGAGCTCACCCACGTGGTGCAGCACTACGAGGGGAAGGGTGTCTGGTGGCTCACCGAGGGCATCGCGGACTGGGTGCGCGACCGTCACTTTGAGCCCGGCAAGCGGGCGGTGACGCTGGCGCCCGACAGCAACTACACGTCGGGGTACCGCATCACTGCCGCGTTCTTGATGTCGGTTGAGGACACGAATCCCGACGCAGGCATCGTGCGGCAAATGAACGAGGCTTCTGCGGCGGGGACGTATTCCGACGCGATGTTTCAGGAACTCACGGGGAAGCCGCTGGATGAACTCTGGCGGGAGTTTGTGAAGAGGCAGAGCCGCGACGCAGGGCAGTAACGAACTACTCGAAGTCGTCTTCGCGCTGATGTCTTACGGCGAGGACCAGGATGTGATCGTCTTCAATTGAGAACGCGGCGACGTACCCAGCGCGGCCGAAGGTGACGACGCACTCTCGAAGCCACCGCTCGCTCGAGGCCTTTCGACAGGAGTAGGGAAACGCTGCCGCCATCTTGAGCGCGTTGCGAATCGCACGCAGCGCACGCCTGGCGGTCTGGATGTCGCTCGCAGCGAGAAACTCAAACAAGCGAACAAGGTCGTCATCCGCGCCGACCGCGAACCTGACCTCGCGGCGTTTCATTTTCGTGATGAACTCTTCTTCGCGCGCGTCAATACGGACTCAAGTCGTTTGTACACGGCCGCTGCCGAGACGTGCCTCCCGCTACGCGCTGTGGCCCGCGCTCGGGCCCGAGCCTTGGCGAGAAACGCCTGTTGTTCTCGTCGCGCCGTCGCCTTCTGCTCAACGGCGGCCAACATGAACGCGGAAAGCGTCTCGCCGTCATCAAGCACGTCTTCGATCGCCTTTCGTATCTCGGGGGCGACTCGGAGAGGAGGCAGGGTTGTGGTTTTCATGTGAAATGTATAGCAAATGCGATGCGTGCGCTCAATGCGCGGTGGCCATGGAGATGGTCTGTGCGATGTCGGTGTCCACTCCGGTGCCACCGTCGATGCCGTCGGCTCCGCGGGTGAGTATTACTGCTCGTCCGTTCTGGTTCCGGTATTCGTATTCCCGACCCCACGGATCGAGAGGTGGGTGGTCAAACTCAAGGGCAGTGACCCAACCGTCCTCTGGCGGAAACGCGTTGTGTTTTCGTTGGTAGCTATTCAAGCCGGCGACCAAATTATTGAGGTCGAGTTCGACGCGGTCGGATTTGCGGTCGATGATCACGAACGGAACGGGTAGGACCAGCACCAGGCCCAGCGTCACCAGCAATATCGGGAGTGTGATGAGCGCGATCGCCGTAAAGGCCTGTCTCACGCTCCGCGACAAGGTTCGTCTCGGCCGCGCAGCTTCGTCTAACTTCGCTGACCTGCCTTCTTCGACCATGGCGTTTCGATCAGTCTGACGCTCTCCGTGTACCCGGTTCAATACCGGGGGCGGTTATCCGCGCATTCAGCTGTGCGCCGAGGCTCTTGGTTAGGCGGTGGTCGCTCCGTAAGCTCCGTGCGGCATGCTGAAACGAGAACAACGGGCTGCTCGTGGCACAGTGAGATCGCCGCTGACGTTGCTCGAGCGTGAGTGGCTGCTTCGACCGGGCCAGGTTCGCCCCGGCATTCCATTGTCGTCAGAGCGGAAAGTGATCAGCGACGACGGGAAGGGCGCGAAACAGGTCGAGTACTGGTTTCGCGGGAAGCTCGTGGGAAGAGCGGCGTGGGAGCGAGGGGAAATTGGGCGCGTCGAAGCTCTCCGTGGTGGCAGACGACACGGTTATCGATTCGAATACGCTTGGGGCTGGATGAGCTACGCGGAGCCGTTCGAGAACGGACGGCTGCACGGATGGTCGAAGCAGTACGATCAGAAATGCCGCCTGATCTTCGAGTGTCCGTTCCGAGACGGCACGGGTGTCGACTACTACGTACATGACAGCGGGGAACTCTCCGAGTCGCACCCGTACTCGCGCGGTCGGTTGCACGGTGTGTCTCAGTGGTGGGCTGGGCCGAATGCTGTCTACGAGGTGACCTGCCCCCCGTTTCTAGGCCACCCGTTGTGCGAGTCCTCGCTGGGTGATTTCTCGCTCGTA
>CAZFXD010000319.1:0-5507 GCA_964522795.1 uncultured Myxococcaceae bacterium | reverse complement strand
CCTACGCGCGCTTCGTAGAGCTCAAGCGCAAGTTCGCAGCGCTGGAAGTGGGCACGACGCTGGCGGTCGGGGTTGAACGAAACCGCAAGAAGCTCACGTTGAAGCCAACCCTGGCCCCGCGCCCAGCGCCGTCGACGGAGCGTTGAGCCCGGGCGTCGGGCCCGATCAGCGCCGGTTGTACCACTCGGCGATGTCGTCCCCGGTTCGTCCGAAGGTCACCTTGATCGCCTCGAACTTCGCCTTCACGCCGCGGATCTTCCCGCCCCCTTTCTTGGGGAGCACCCACTCGCCGGTGGGCGTGAAGATGACCTGGACGCGCAGCTGGCGCGAATTGACCAGGCGGCCGATCATCGACGCGTTGAGCGATTCCGGCACCGTGCCGAAGATAGGAAAATAGGGGAGGACTGGGTTCCCGTTGGCGTCCGTCTTCGTCGGCGCGTTCATGGTGAGCGCGAATTTCGACGCTGGAAAAAAGGGCGTCAGGTTGATGGTCACCTGATTGTTCGAAGGATTCACGCCGCCGAAGCTCAGCATCGACGCGCTCTCCTCCGTGATGATCATGTAGAACTTCTTGCTCCCGGCGCCCGAGCGGAACTGCTTCGCCAGGCGAATGCAGTCGCCCCCGCCGGCGAGCTCCGAGGTGCAGTCGCCCAGGTAGCTGTCGAGGAACACGGCGAGGTTCGAAACGGGCTCCGCGTTCTCTTTCAGCTCTTCAAACTTATTCGCCCGATCGGCCCACGCGCCACTTGACGCGACGAGGGTCATCAACGCAACAGCTCTGATTTTCATAGTTTTATGTGTCGTCATATGTCGCTTCAGGTAGAAAATTAGCCTACACAAGCCCACTCTGTACGATTCCCTCCTACGCACCGCACTCCTGGGAGGGAGACTTCGTGAATGAGCGCCGCCAGAGCCTTCGATTCGACAAGATCTTCACCGTATACCTCACCACCGCTGACGGTATGACGCGGGGGATAGGCCGAAACATCAGTGACCAGGGCTTGTTTGTCGAAATGCGCGAGCCGCTGCCGCTCGGCGGCAAGGTGCGCTGCACCTTCGCCGGGGACGACGGCACTGAGATGACCTGCCTGTGTGACGTTCGTTACCAGGTCGCGCTCAACTACGGAGGGAGCGAGGGGGCCAAAGAGGCCGCCACGCGCGGGGTCGGCCTTCGCATCGTGGCGTACGAAACGAAGGAAGACCACCCGCTGCTCCTGGTCGCGAAAGAACGCGTTCTGCACTGACACTACTGACTGAAGCCTTCGAGGAGGTAGTGGGCCTCGATGCGCTTCAACGCCAGGATCATCGCCGCGCACCGCGTGTCGACCGGTCGATCGAGGCAGTACCGACGGCTGTCGTGCATCTCGGTGCGACGCGGGGTGTTCTTGGCGATGTCACGGATGATCCGGTAGTTGCGCTTGATGGCCCGTTCGAGTCGCTGGTTCACTTCCAGCTCGCTCCACGACTCCATGCGCTTGTTCTGAATCCACTCGTAGTAGCTGACCGTGACGCCGCCGGCGTTGCAGATGATGTCGGGGATCATGTCGATGCCGCGCTTGCCGAGGACCTTGTCGGCCTCCGGCGTGGTCGGCCCGTTGGCACCCTCGGCGATCAGCTTCACCTTCAACTTCTCGGCGATCTCGGCCGTGATCTCGCCACCGAGCGCGGCGGGGAGCGCGATGTCGGCCGGAACTTCCCAGAAGTCCTTCTTCGAGATCGCCTGCGCTCCAGGGAAGCCGGCGACCGAACGCTTCAGGTTCTTCGGGTTGTCGTAGACGTAGGAGGTGAGCGCGGCGATGTCGATGCCGTCCGGGTTGAAGATGCTGCCGTCCGCGTCGTTCACCGCCAGCAGCCGGGCGCCCATGTTCTGCAGAATCTCGGCCCCGTTGGAGCCGACGTTGCCGAACCCCTGCAGAATGAACGTCTTGCCCTTGAGCGTCTCGCCCTTGTCCTGGAAGTAGTCCTCGATGCAGTAGGCCACGCCCTGGCCGGTGGCCTTGGTGCGACCTTCAGATCCGCCGATGCGCGTGTCTTTGCCCGTGACGACGCCGCGCTGAGCGTGACGCTCGCGCTCGCCGTCCGAGAACTGGCGCAACATCAGCGCCATGATCTCCCCGTTCGTTCCCACGTCGGGCGCCGGAATGTCGATGTTGGGACCGACCAGGCTCTTCAGCTTGTACATGAAGCGCAGGGTGATGTTCTGCAGCTCCTCCCGGCCGTACTGCTGCGGGTCAATCTGCACGCCGCCTTTGCCGCCGCCGAACGGCACCTCGGAGATCGCGGTCTTCCACGTCATCTCGGCGGCGAGCGCCTTGAACAAGTCCAGCGATACTTCGCGGTGGTAGCGAATGCCGCCCTTGTAGGGCCCGCGCGCCTGGTTGTGCTGCACGCGGTAGGCCTTGAAGCGCTTGGACTCGCCGGTGACGAGCTGGTACACGCCGCCGTTGGGCAACCGCAGGTGACCGGAGCGGATGTAGACGTCAGATCCGAGGAGCGCTTTGCCGTTGAGAATGATCTTCCCGTCGCGCAGCTCTTCCAGGCCCTTGGGGTCTCGCACTGACGTCACGGGCAGGTCGGCGAACTGCTTGGCCTGCTCCGGCACCAAGGGCACCAGGCGATCCTTCAGCTTGGCGGTCACGTAGAAGATGTGTTCGTAGTCCGGCTCTTCCAGCTCCAGGCGAACGCGCTTGTCCAACCCCATGAGGTCGGCAGCGCGATCGAAGATTTCCATCGCGTCGGTGTAGACGGTGCGCCTGGGCTGAGGCGCCGGCACTCGCATGAAGCTTTCTTCAGAAGGCATGGTGAACTTCTCCCGGTGGCGCGTGACGAATCGCGCGAACCATAGCCCTGCGATCAGGTGAAGCGGGACCGAAAATCGACCGACGCGCCGTGTCGGACGTGTCAGTCGGGCTACCCGATTCGAGAAGGAAAAGTGGAGCCGACGCCCGGGCTTGAACCGGGGACCTACTGATTACGAATCAGTTGCTCTACCACTGAGCTACGTCGGCCTGTTCGCGCGCCCCGCGTAGCACAAACCGCCAACGGGTCAAACGCGCAAGGTGCATGTTACCGGACCCGATTGAGGACCACGACCGTCTCCGTGGGCTCGCCGGTGCCGGTCCCCACGTAGGTGGCCGCGATGTCGAGGTCGCCGTCTCCGTCGAGGTCCGCCACCGAGAGCGACAGGAGCAGCGAGCTGCGCCCGTCAGTCGCGTAGGGGGCGAAGCTGAGCGCGCCTGAGTTTCGCAAGACCGTGATCTGGCTGCCCTGGGCGAACACCACGTCCAGTCGGCCGTCGCCGTCGAGATCGATGACCTGGGGGCGCGCGACGGGGCCGGGAGCCACCACGCCCTTCGTCAGAAGACCGCCGGTCGAACGCTCGAAGAGCTCCAGACCCGCGGGCACCACCGCCACCAGGTCCAGGTCGCCATCGAGGTCGAAGTCGCCCGCCGCGAGATCGGTGGCCGTCGCGGTGGCGAAGGCGCTCCACCCGCCGGCGCCGCCCCAAAGCGTGGCCTCCACCGCGCCCGCGTCTCTGAGGACGGCGAGCCAGACCCCGGCGTCGGTCAGCGCTACCGAGGCCGCGTGCGAGCCCGGGGCGGCGAGGGTGGTGGGCCCCGCCGCGGTGATCTGAAACACCACCTCGAAGGTGCCGCCGTCGTCGCAGCCCGTGGCGAAGAGAGGCACCGCGCCTGCGCCGCGCGGCAAGAAGCGACCTGCGGGGCAGCCCGCATCGGCGCCCAGGGCGGTCGAGGTGTACCCGTTGCCGTTGAAGGTGGAGATCGCCCAACCGTCCGCGCCGAGGCTGGTGATGATCTCAGCCGTCTGGTCCTGGTTCAGGTCCAACACCGCCACGTCGCCCGGGGCTCCCGGCAGGTTGATCGATCGATCGAACATGAAGCCCTGCCCGGTGTACCAGCGGTAGGTTTGAACCCGCGCGCGGCCGGCGTTGATGATGGCGAGGTCGCCGGTGCCGTTGGGCGCAAGATCGCCCAGGGCCGCCGGGCCCCCGTACGTTTGCGCCACGGGGGGGCTGGCCGCGAACGGCTGCGCCACACAGTGGCTCTCGTCGATCGTGCAGGTGGGGGTGCACCGTCGCACTCCGAACGAGCCGCACTCCGAGACGCCCAGCGCCCCGTCGCAGGCCTCGCCCACGTCGAGCATGCCGTTCCCGCACTTCTTCACGCACTTCGAGGTGTCGAGCTGGCAGGTGGCGCCGCAGGAGAGGGTGCCGGTATCGAAGCCGAGCGAGCCGCAGGTCGCGCCCTTGAAGTCCGTCCCCTCGCAGGCTTCACCTTCGGTGATGGCTCCGTCGCCGCACACCGACATGAACATGGTGTCGTCGTGCTTCATCGTGCTGCCGTCGCGGCACCCCAACGACAGGAGGGCCAACGCGAGGTGAATGCTCCGTTGATTCACGCCCCTGCTTTAAGGCACGCTTCAAACCGATGGCGCAAGCGCTCTGCCCGAACTGTCGAGCCCCCGTGGTCTCTCGGGCGAAGAACCCCTCGTTTCCCTTCTGCAGTCCGCGGTGCCGCGCGGTCGATCTGGGCCGCTGGCTGGGCGAGGAATACCGCGTGCCCGACCGCCACGCCGAAGACGTCGAGGATGAGCAGCCGGAGCGGCAGCCCCGGCCGTTGGACGACGCGTGAGCCTTTGGTACGCGTCGCTGGTGGCGCTGGTGTACGCGTCGGGCGTGATCTTCGCGTACCGCTGGGGCCTGGGGCGACGCCGGAGGCGCCACGGGGGCCTCCCGGTGCTGGCCACGGTTGACTGGGAGTTTCTCTGCGAACCGCTGCTGCGGGTGCTGGGGGCTGAGTTCACCGTGGAGCGCTTGCTCGACGGGCCGGGACCCGACGAGGCGACGCAGTCGGCGCGCCTGTCCGAGGCGGAGCAGGCGTGGCTCGAGCTCTTGCGCGAAGCGCGTCACCGTCCCGAGCTGGCGTTGCTGCGAGCGTTCCCCACGCCGGCCGACGCGCGGAGTCAGTACCTCTTCGAGGCGCTCACGCTCCGCCACGAGGTGGGCGTGTTCAACCTCGAGTGGCAGGTGGTGGTGGCGAAGCGGCGGCTGAAGGCGGCGCTGAAGGCCAACCCCGACGTGGCGGCGCTCTACTTCGTGCGCGCCTATGCGTCGTGGTTGCTGGGACTCACCGACGCAGCCATCGACGACATGGGACGGGCCGTCTACTACGGCCGAAGGCCGTTCTACGCGCGCGCGGTGGTGTCATCGCCGCTGGTGGCAGAAGTCCGGCCTGATTTGTTTCGACAATGTGAACGAACACTTTCAGATCGGCCCGGGTTCGGCTGAAGTCATCTCATGGCAGAGACGCTGGTCTCATTGGCGGCACGTTTCATTCAGAGCCAGGCTGAGCTTGCCGAGCACATCGGTGGGCGTCCCGCCCTGGTGTACGAGCCACGCAAGCTGGCCGTGGGCGACGAAGATGCCGAGTTCGGGGCGACCCGACGGCTTCGAACGGTGAGCGCGGTTTCTTCCAAGGCGATCGGCG
>CAZFXD010000318.1:0-5508 GCA_964522795.1 uncultured Myxococcaceae bacterium | reverse complement strand
CGATTTTCGACAGCTCGACGCGGACGCCGCTGGTGGCGTTGCCCTGGGGGTCCATGTCGACAAGGTGCGTCTTGCGCTCAGCCGCCGCCTGGCTCGCCGCGAGATTCACGGCCGTGGTCGTCTTGCCGACGCCGCCCTTTTGATTCGACACGCACAGAACTCGACCCATGAGCGCATCTTGTGCCTCAGCCCTGACAACGCGTCCAGCGAATCGACGCCGTGTTCCACGTGGAACAACCACCAGCCCGGCCACCGTCGCGGGGCCCGGTGGCCGTTCAGCGCGTCGGCCGAAAGATGGCGATGGCCCGCGGCTCACCTGAGACGGGCAGGGTGAACCGCCGCAACTCGAGCAACTCGACCCCGGCGTCCGCGGCCACCTGCGCCACTTCGCGGTCGTCAAACCGCTGCGCCAGCATCGCCGCCACCCGCCCACCGGGTGCGACGTAGGGCAGGGCGAGCGCCAACCAGGCCGCGGGGTCCATCAACGCGCGGGACACCACAAGTTCAAACCCGTCGGGAAAGTGCCCTTTTGGCTCTTTCCCCAGCGTCAGGTGCGTCGCCACCACGCGCGGCGCCAACTTCAGCTGCGCAATGACCTGCTTCGAGAACCCGACTTTCTTCGCCACCGAGTCCACCATCTGCACGCGCAGGGCAGGGCAGGCGATGCCCAGCGGGAGCCCCGGGAACCCGGCGCCGGTGCCCACATCGAGCAGCGATGTTGCGGGTGCGACATGTGGGACCAGGGCCAGAGAATCGACCAGGTGCTTCTCAATCACCGCCGGCAAGGCACGAATTGAGGTCAGGTTCACCTTATCGTTCCACCGCAGGAGCTCCTCGGCCACCCAGACCAGGTCGCGGGCCTGACCGAGGTCGAGGGCGCACCCCACCGCGTCGGCACCACGTCGCAGGGCGTCAATATCGGGGTTGTCCACAGGAATTCTCAGGTCCAAAACCCGCCAAGCGCCGAAAAATCGGCCTCCGGCGAGTGGAGGGTAGGTTGTTCACAGGTTATCCACATCGACCCTGTTCCACGTGGAACATCATGACTGAACATCTTGAAACCTGCGGAGATGGACCAACAGCAGCCCCATCGCCGCGGGGGTGATTCCCGGGAGCCGTCGGGCGTGTCCGACCGTGTCCGGCCGGGCCTTCTGGAGCCGTTCGGTGGCCTCCGCGGACAGGCCCCGGACGGCGCGGTAGTCGAGCGCCCCCGGAATGACCCACCCATCGAAGGCGTCGGCGCGGCGGCCGAACTGGGCCTCGGCCTGGGCGATGTACCCGGCGTACTTCACCGAGGTCTCGACTTCAGCTGCCACCAGCGGCGGGAGGGCAGGGCGGCGGGTGTCGATCGCGGCCAGCGACGCGTAGGTGTGCTCGGGCTGCCGCAGCTTCTCGAGCAGCCGCGCGGAAGCGAGCCGAGCGGTCTCGGTCTCAATCTGCGTGGCGAGGCGGCGCGTCGCTTCGAATTCCTCCTCTGAGACCAACCCGGCGCGATGGCCGTGGTGCCGCAGTCGAAACTGCGCGTTGCCTTCGCGAAGCTTCAGCCGATGCTCTGAGCGAGACGTCATCATCCGGAACGGCTCGTCGACCCCGCGCGTGACGAGCTCGTCGATGAGGACGCCGCCATGGGCTTCGTGTCGCCCCAGCACGAGCGGCGCCTGGTCGCGAATCGCGAGCGAAGCGTTGAGTCCGGCGAGGAGCCCCTGGAGCGCGGCTTCTTCGTAGCCGCTGGTGCCGTTCAGCTGCCCGGCGAAGTACAGCCCGGGAACGCGCTTGGTCTCGAGGGTGGGGTGGAGCTGTGTCGGAGGGGCGTAGTCGTACTCGACGGCATAGCCGTAGCGAATGACCTCGACCCGCTCGAGCCCGGCGATGGTGCGAAGAAACTCGAGCTGCACCTCGGCGGGCAAGCTGGTGGAGAGGCCGGCGGGGTACACGATGTCGGAGTCCGGCCCTTCCGGTTCGAGAAAGACGGTGTGCCGCGGCTTCTGGGCGAAGCGAACGACCTTGTCTTCAACGCTGGGGCAGTAGCGGGGGCCGCGGCCGACGATGTGGCCCTGGTAGAGCGGCGAGCGCGAGAGGTTGCCCCGAAGTACCGCGTGCGTCTGTTCGTTGGTGAAGGTGACGTGGCAGTCCACGCGCGGCTCGCGGGGAAATGCCTGCAGCGGCGTGCGGAGCGAAAAGGGCAGGGGGCGCTCGACGCCGGGTTGCGCCTCGCAGCGAGAGAAGTCGATGCTCGACTTCCGCAGGCGGGCGGGGGTGCCGGTCTTGAACCGCCGAAGCTCGAAGCCCAGGTCACGCAGTGAGGTGGACAACCCGGTGGCGACGCCATCGCCGAGCCGGCCGCCCACTTCGCGAACGTCGCCCACGTGCATCAGGGCCTGGAGGAATGTGCCGGTGGTGACGATGACGGCGCGGGCGAAAATCTCCCGGCCGTCCTTGAGTCGCGCACCGCAGACGCGGCCCTGGCTCACCAGCACCGAGGAGACTTCGCTCTCCACCACCTTGAGGTTTGGCTGTGCCTGGACCGCAGCGCGGACGGCCCGCGCGTACGCGTCTCGATTGCACAGCACGCGCGTCGCCTGCACCGCGGCACCCTTGGACGCATTGAGGGTGATGAAGTGGGTGCCGGCTTGATCAGCCGCGAACGCCATCTCTCCGCCCAGCGCGTCCAGCTCCCGCACCAGGTGTCCCTTCGCCGTGCCCCCGATGGCTGGGTTGCAGCTCATCACCGCGATGCGGTCGGCGGCCAGGGTCACCCCGACGGTCTGCAGCCCGGTGCGCGCGCAGGCGAGCGCCGCCTCACAGCCGGCATGACCGAGCCCGATGACGATGACGTCCGCGTGCATGAAGACTCGCGTCATGCCCGAAGGTGAACGAGCCACGCAAGGGGTGCGTGCGCGCGCGTTACTTGCCGATACAGAATCGGCGGAAGATGGCGTCGAGCAGGTCGGTCGAAGCGTTCTCTCCGGTCAACTCGCCGAGCGCCTCAATCGCAAACCTGAGCTCGCCCGCCACCACCTCCAACGTCGACTTCTCGGACGCGACGCGCGCGTTCTCCAGCGCCTGGCTGGCTCGACGGAGCGCCTCGAGCTGGCGACTGTTCGCGCCCGCGAGCGCCTCGGGGGCCTGCGCCGCGAAACATTCGAGCGTGGCGCGCTTCAACGCCTCCACGCCCTCTCCGGTCTTTCCGCTCACTCGCAACAGTCCCTGCGCTTCTGTGGCGGCCGCCACGTCGCTCTTGCCCAGCACGCGCAGCACCGCGCCCGCATCCACCGCGCCGCGGTCGCCGACTTGAGCCTCACCCGGCACACTCACCACGATGGCTACGTCGGCCCCGCGGACCAGCGCCTGGGTCCGCTCGATGCCCATCGCCTCCACGCGGCCCGGAGACTCCCGCAGGCCCGCGGTGTCCCAGAGCGAGATGGCCTGACCGAACCACTCGAGGCGGGCCTCCAGCCCATCACGTGTGGTGCCGGGGGCTTGGTCGACTAGCGCCCGCGCCTCGCCGGCCAGCCGGTTGAACAGGGTGGACTTGCCCGCGTTGACCGGGCCCACCAACACCACCCGGGGAACCGCGCGTGCGCGTGTGGCCTCCACCGCCGCCCCAATTAACGTGTTGACTTCTTTTAGTGTCTCTTTGACTCTTTCAACTACCGTCGCGACTTCCTGGTCGGACTCGTCAGGGAAGTCGAGCGCGGCCTCGGCGTCGGCCAGGGTGTCCACCAGGCGGGCGCGGGTGGCTTGAATGCGCGTGTGCATTTCTCCGTGGAGCTGCCGGGCGGCGCTCTTCACCGCGGCTTCCGACTGGGCGGCGATGAGGTCGGCCACCGCCTCGGCTTCACTCAGCTCAAGCTTTCCATTCAGGTACGCGCGCCGGGTGAACTCCCCGGGTTCAGCGCCACGCACCCCGGGCTGACTCACCAGCCGCTCCAGGAGCAGGGCCAAAAGGCGAGGGGAGCCGTGCGCGTGAAGCTCCACCACGTCTTCGCCCGTGGAGGAGTGGGGCGCCTGGAAGAAGAGGACCACGCCGCGGTCGACCGGGGCGCCATCGACATCGACGAACTCGGTGAAGAGTGCGCGCCGTGGTTCGGGGGGCGAGCTGAGCGCGGGAGCCACAGCCCGCGCGGCCTCCAGCGCCCGCGGCCCGGACAGGCGGATGACGCCAATGCCTCCAGGGGCTGGCCCCGAGGAAATCGCCGCGATGGTTGCGTGGGGTGGGGGGCTCACATCGAACGGGTGGTTCAGGTGAGCGTCCCTTTGGCTGCCTTCTCGACCCGCGCCTTGTTGGCGTCGATGAAGGCGTCCACCTCGGCCTCGTCGAGCTCGAGGTCCCGCAGGACTCCGGGGAAAATCGTTTTGAAGGCCGGCGAATCAAGGCCGCCTCGAAGAACAAAACTCGTCTTCAAGACTGCGGCGCCGAAGAGGCGCTCTTCCTTTGATTTCGCTTTAGCCATCGTCATCCTCATCATCGAAGTCCGGCAGCGCGGTGCGCTTGGGCATCGGTGTGATGTTCTTGGGCGTAATCTCGAGGCGCCGCAGGTGGCGCTCGCCGTTCATGCGCACCGTGACATCGGGCGCGCCCTGCAGTGCGGCGGGGGCGCGGGCCCGATCTTCCGGGCTCAACATGCCGATGGCGTAGATGCGTCCCTTCGCGGCCGCTCGCGAGGCGAGGGTCTTCAGGAGCGCAGTCCACGTTTCGTCGGGAGCGACGGTGACTTCGGGTTCGGGCGGAGGACGCGGCGTCTGCGCCGGAGGGGGCGCGGGGTTTCTGGGCGGCGCGGCCCGCTGCTGTTGGGCTTGGGGCGGCGCGTTTCGCGGCGGCTGTTGCTGCGGCTGGCCCTGCGGAGGCCGCGGTGGCGGATGCCCGCCCACGCCGAGGTTGATCCACCGGCGCTCGGTGTTCGGCCGGTTGATGGCCTTGTTCACCAGCAGTTGGACGCAGTCGATGACGAAGGAGCGTTTTCCGGGCTGCACACCGGCCACTTCGCCTTCAAAGAAGATGGCCACCGAGATGGAGCCGTCGGGCTGGTCTTTCACCTCGAGCTTCGCGGGGAATTTCATCAGCCGGAAGATGTCTTCCAGCATCTTCGTTGCCTGCCCGGTCTTCGCCGCCTGCTCGGCGGAGAGCGGCGCACCCGGCTTCACGGCCGCGGTGCCCCCGTTGGGCGTGGGCGCAGCGGCGGCTGCGGGTTTGGCCGCCTCGGTCTCTGGCGCGCGGGCGGGCGTCTTCGACGCTGGCGCCGAGGGAGAAGGGACGACCGTCAGCGCCGCGGGAGGCGACACCTCAGCCTCGCTCGCTCCGGTGGACTCAGCGCCTCCGGCCGCCGCTTTCGTGCGCTTGGCCCTGGCCGGTTTCTTCGCGGTGCTCGCCTTCTTCGCGGTCATGCCACGGACGCCTTTCCGCCTTCAGAGTTGTCGCCCCGGCTCGCGAGGAACTTCTTCAACGCGAACTGCTGCGCGATAGAGAGCAGGTTGTTGGTGAAGATGTAGAGCGACAACCCGGCGGGG
>CAZFXD010000317.1:0-5510 GCA_964522795.1 uncultured Myxococcaceae bacterium | reverse complement strand
CGTGGCCGAAGTGAAACGCGCACTGGAACGCATCGACCTCCTGGTCGGTGTCCACCCCAATGCCGATGCGGGCGGCGAGCTCCGTCACGGTCTCTTCGAGGCGTTCGTCGAGGTCTCGGGAGACGGCCAAAAGCCCGTCCTCCAGCGTGGCCTCTTCGTCGACGTCGTCCTCGTCGAAGCCCGCGCGAGCCTCGGCCCGCTTGAGGAGCGAACGCACCGCCTCGCGGTCGAAGCTCTTCAAGTCGAGCAGCGGGTCATAGGCGCGCTTTACCTGCGCCTTGGCGTTCTCGACCTTCTTCTTCAATTCCGTGGCGTAGGCCTTGCGTTCGTCCGACTTCTTCAGCGCCAGCTCGGTGAGCCGCGGCTCTACCTCTTCCAGCACCGCGTCGAGGCCGCCGATGGTCTCCTCGAACACCCCCACCGCGTCGGCGAAGACCGAGAGCACGTCAGAGGAGACCGAGCCCTCGACGTCGAATACGTGAATTTCGACCGTGTGCAGTTGGCCGATGCGGTCGAGTCGCCCGATGCGCTGCTCCATCGCGGCCGGACTCCAGGGGAGGTCGTAGTGCACGAGGTGATGGGAGAACTGAAAGTTGCGGCCTTCGCCGCCGACCTCCGTGCAGATGAGCAGCTTCGGTCCGTCGGGGTCGCGGAACCGCGCCACCTGCCGGTCCCGCTCCACCATGGCCAGGTCGCCGTGGTACCCCAGCGCTTCGATGCGCTCATCGCGCAGGAGCACGACGAGGCTCTCCAGCGTCTCGCGCGCCTCGGTGAACATCAGCACTTTCGCTTCGGGCTCCTTCGACCAGATGGAGCGGAGGAGGCCGAGCGCGGTCTCGAACTTCGCGTCGCGGTCCTTGAGCGTCAGCGTCACGCCTTCGAGGTCTTTGGTGTTGGCCAGGGCGGCGCGAAACGCGGCTGGCGACGACTCCATGCGCCGCAGCAACGCCGAAAGCGGCGCGCCCTTCAGCTTGCCCTGGTCTCGAATGGCGTCCACCGCGGTCTTGCGCTGCGTCGACTCGGCCGCCGGCGGTTTCACCGGGTGCCGGTGGAGGCGGCGGTTGGAGAAGCTGCCCACCACCGCGCGTCGGTTTCGAATCAGGGCGTCCGAGAGGCTGTACGTCTCGGCCAGGTGCTCCAGCGCCTCCTCGGGGCTCTTCGCGCCGGCCAGCACGGCGTCGTGCGGGTAGTCTTTGGCGATGGCGGCCAGCGCGGCCTGCGCTTTCTTGGGCTGCTTCGCGTCGAGGAGCGCCTGCACCGCGGTGGAGAGCGCTTCCTGCCGCGCCAGGCGGCTCTTCAGGTCGTCGACCGAGACGGCGGTCTTCGGGTCCAGCAGCGAGAGGAGCGCCTGGTATTCGGCCGGGTCCAGCTGCATCGGGGTGGCCGTGAGGAGCAACAGGCCCCAGGAGTTCTTCGCCAGGCCTTCCGCGGCCAGGTACGACTTCTCGCTCTTCAGGTGATGTGCTTCGTCGATGATGACGAGGTCCCAGTGCGCTTCCGGGGCGGCCGTCTCCTGCCGGTGCTGCGCGCTCTTCTGCAGCATCTCCAGCGAGGTCACCACGAGGTCAAACCGCGCCCAGGGCGAGACCTCCGGGTTTTCGTCCAGCGACTGCTCGTAGCGCTCGCCGTCGAGGAGCGTGAAGAGGCAGTTGAACTTGTGAAAGAGCTCCACCAGCCACTGCACCGTCAGATGCGCGGGGACCACCACCAGCACCCGGCGGGCGAGCCCCGCCAGCCGCAGGGCGGAGAAGATCATGCCCGACTCAATCGTTTTTCCGAGGCCCACTTCGTCGGCCAGGATGAAGCGCGGCCGCTGCGCCTGAAGCACCCGCTGCACCACGCCAATCTGGTGGGGCTTCACCATCACCCGCGAGGCGAGCAGGGCGCCCAGCGCGTCGCACCGGCGCTCGTCGTCGAGGGTGAGCGCGTTCTTGCGGAGCGAAAACGCCCGCGCGTCGGCCACGCGGCCTTCTTTGAGCATCGAGAGCAGGTCCGGCGCCGGCGGCTGGGCCAGCACCTCCGACTCCGGCAGCTCGTCGTCCGTGCCGTCGTCGTACACCAGCACGTAGCGCCGCAGCCCGCGGCCGCCTTCGACTTCTTCCGTAATCTTCCCGGTCTTGCCCTTCTTCGTTCGAATCTTGAACCCGACCTCGAGCGCCACCGGCACCAGCGAGTTGCCCTTGGCCGAGACCAGGGTCGGTTCAGCACGGGTGGGGAAGAGCACCAGCGCCTTCATGCCGTCATCTTCGAGGGAGAGCAGGTGACCCACTCCCCACTCCGGCTGCATCGAAGAACGAACCTTCTGTCCAATCACCAGCGCGGCCATGGGCGGTTCGTTTAGCGGGCGGAGCGCATTTGGCAAGATGAAGACAAAGAAAAAGGGCCCGCGAGTCGCCCCGCGGGCCCTTCAAAAACTGACGTCAGACGGTGTGGCTTAGAACGTCAAGCCGACCGAGAGCACGCCCGGGTAGCCCGTCTCAACTCGGAGCGTGACCGCGCCGAGGTTGAAGAGCACGCCGAGGCCGCCCAAGCCGCCGCCGCCGATGCCGGCGCCGAGGCCGAACAGCTGCGGGAAGATGGAGATACCGCCACCGCCGCGAACGAAGCCGGCGATGCTGTCGGTGAAGTACAGGGTCCAACGAACGCCGGCCATCACCGGGATGCCGATGAGGAAGCCGCCGAGGAGGCTGCCGAAGTACAGCGCCGCATCAACTTCCACGAAGATTTCGAGGGAGTCGTTCAGGTTGGGGATGAAGCCGTCGTCGAGAATGGGGATGTCCAGACGGATGCCCGGCACGAGGCCGAAACCCGCGAACGGAGAAATGCCGACCATGATGCTGAACTGGAACGGACGGCTGTGCGCCCCAGTGTCGTTCATGCCCGAACCGAACCAGCCGGACGCTGACGCGCCGGTGGACGCTTCAGTGGTCGCCGCCGGAGCCGCAGGGGCTTCGTCAGCGTGAGCAAACGACGTTACGAGGAGAGCTGCCGTCACAAACATCGCCGCAAAAGTTTTTCGCATTTCGTTTTTGTCCTTTGGTGAAAAGGGGCCGCCAATATCGCTGCGGAACCGTTACTCGTACAGAAAAAAACACCACGCAACGTAAATTTCTCCCCAACCCGGGCTGGTTGTGAATGATCGCCCCATGTCCGCGCGTGAAACACCCCCCATGACCCTCACCGAGAAAATCCTCGCGCACCACGCGCTGGGGCTCCGCCGCCCCTTCGTCGCCCCCGGGGACATGGTCTGCGTCAAAGTCGATTGGACCATCGCCTCTGAGCTGGCCTGGAACGGCATGGACCGCACCTATGGGCTTCTGGGGCGGCCCAAACTGCATGACAAGGACCGCTTCTTTCTCGCCGTAGACCACACCGTGGACCCGGAAACGCTCGCCAGCGACCCCCGCACCCAGAAGCTGGTGAAGCTGTCTCAGGACTTCGCGCGTGAAGCCAACGTGCGTCACTTCTACGACTCCAACCAGACCATTCTTCACACCAAGTTCTACCGGGACCTCATTCAACCCGGGCAGATCGTGCTCGGCGCCGATTCGCACACCAGCTCCCACGGCGGCATGGGCGCATTCGCCATCGGGCTGGGCGGCGCCGACATCACCGCCGCCATGGTGCTCGGGCAGTCGTGGCTCGAAGTGCCGGAGACCATCGCGGTCGACTACGCCGGCACCCCCCCGTTCGGCATCGGCGGAAAAGACATCATTCTGAAGACGCTGGGCGACCTGGGGCGAAACACGGTCGCCATGGAGCGGAGCGTCGAGTACCGCGGCGAGCACGTGCGCCAGTGGTCCACCGACATGCGGTTCACCATCGCCAACATGACGGCCGAGTTCGGCGGGCTGAATGGCATCTTCGAGGCCGACGAGACGGTGGCCGCGTGGTTGGTCGCGCGAAGCTCTGACAACCGGGAGGCGCTGTATTTCCGCGCCGACCCCGACGCGGCCTATGTGGCGCGCTACCGCATCGACCTCGGCAAGTTGGGGCCGCTGGTAGCCAGGCCCTTCTCTCCTGACAACGTCAAACCCGTGGAGGAGGTCGCCGGCACCCCGATTCACGGCTGCTTCATCGGCGCCTGCACCACCACCGAAGAAGAGCTGGTGCTCGCGGGGCTGATTCTGGAGCAGGCCACCCGCGGGGAACCGGCCCGCGCGGCGTCCAAGAAGCTTTTGGTGGTGCCGGGCGACCTGTCGATTCAGGCGCGCCTGCGCGAAGCGGGCCTGTGGGCGCACTACGAGAAAGCCGGCTTCCGTGTGGGGCCACCTGGCTGCTCGATGTGCCTCGGCGTGGCGTCGGAAAAAGCCTCGCCCGGAGAGGTGTGGCTCTCCTCCCAGAACCGGAACTACGAAAACCGCATGGGCCAGGGCTCGCTGGCCAACCTCGCATCCGCGGCCACCGTCGCCGCGTCGGCGCTCTCGATGAAGATCTCCGACCCGCGCCCCCTGTTGGCCAAAGTCGACCCGGCGCGCTTCGCCGCGATTCTGGGGCGAACGTCCAGAAGCGCGGTGCCCGCGGTCGTCACCGTCGAACCGAGACTCGACGTCAGCGGCGCGAAGCCGAAGGCGGCCCACGGCGCGGCGGCGAAGACGGAACGGCTGGTGTCTCGCGTGCAGCGCTTCGGCAACCACATCGACACCGACGCCATTATTCCCGGCCAGTTCTGCCACCTCTCCAAAGTCGAGGAGCTGGGCGAGAAGGCGTTCGCCTTCGTGCGCCCCGAATTCCCCGCCCGCGCCAGAGAAGGCCGCACCTTCATCGTCGCGGAAGAAGGGTGGGGCTCGGGGAGCTCGCGCGAACAGGCCGTGTGGGCCCTGCTCGGCGCCGGCATCACCGCGGTCATCGCCAAGAGCTACGCCTTCATTCACAAGCGCAACCTGGTCAACGAGGGGCTGTTGTACCTCGTGGTGAAGGACCCTGCGTTCTACGCCCTGGTCAAAGAAGACGACGCGCTCTCCATTGACCCGGCCTCTGGAGAGGTCACCCATCAGGCGACGGGCCAGACGTTTCGCGCCGAGGCGCCCAGCCCCATCGTGGAGGCGATTCGCAAAGAGAAGGGGCTCGTTCCCGCCATCACCACGCACGGAAAGAGCGTCTTCGCGCACCTGTTGTCGTGAACGCCCTCGATCTCTTCAGAGACGTTGCCGCGCTGGCTGTGGCCGGCGTGGTGCTGCAGCGCAGCCTGTGGCGCGCGCTGCTCTGCCTCAACCCCGGGTGGATGCGCGTGGAGGTCGATTCGGAAGGCCCGGCGCTCCCCACCGCGTTTCCCGCGCCGCTGGTGTCGCTGGCCAAAGAGCTGGTCGCGCTCGGCTTCTCACCCCTGGGGGTGCACATCGAAATGCCCCGGCTGGGCCCGTCGAGCTTGAGCTACGACTTCGCCAACCACCACGAACGCGTCTTTGCCAGCGCCTACGTGACCGACGACGACGGTCCGCGCGTCTACTTCATCTCCGGAGGGGCCAACGGTTCGCTGGCGCTGACCGGGACTGATCGACGGCCTTCCA
>CAZFXD010000316.1:0-5510 GCA_964522795.1 uncultured Myxococcaceae bacterium | reverse complement strand
AGCCGCCGCCGACGCCTGCGCCTGCGCCTGCGGAAGAGTTGAAGCGCCCCGAGTTCTGACGCCCGCGCGCCGCCGCCCAAGCGGCGGGTGCGATTCCACAGCACCGTCCTTGCGGTTCGCCTGATAGAACCTCGCCGTGCTGTCAGAAGCGCAACTGGACGCGCGGCTTGCCGCGTTGGGGCTTGAACGCGACACCTCCGAAAAGGCGCCGCCGCCGAGCAAGAACCGCACGGTGCTGTGTCGCCGTGGGCGGAAGCGCTACCTCGTCAAAGTGGCCGACGTTCAGGACAACGTCGGGGTGCTTCGTGAGGGCAGCGTGCTCCAGCGCATCGCGCCGCTGGCGGCCATCAAGAATTCACCTTTGCACCTGGCCAAGGTGGCGGCCTTTGACCCGCCGGCGGGCCTGTTGGCGCTCGAGTGGTTGAACGCGTCTGAATCGCTCCACCACTACCACCGGCGGACGCTGGAATACTCGCGCACGCTCGCCCGCCAGGTCGGCCGGGGCCTCGGGTTTCTTCACCGCGCCAGCAAAGACGCCCCCGCGCGGTACGCGCTGGCCGACGCCTTCCGCGACGAGTCGAGCCTGCTCGAATGCTTCATTCGAATGCGGCCCGAGTTCTACGCGCGGCTCTCGCGGGCCGGGGTCGACTTCTTTTCTTCCGTGCAGCTCGACGCCACCGCGATGGAAGGCCTGCGCCGGCTCTCCGACGAGCTGTCCACCGCGGCGGAGACGTGTCTGCTCCACGGCGATTTGCGACAGGCCAACCTGGTGCGGGTGGGGCGCAATCGCCTCGCGGCGGTGGTGTTTCTGGATTGGGAGCTCTCCAGCTGGGGAGACCCGGCGCGCGACATCGGGAGCCTGTTCGCTGACTACGTCCTGTGCTGGTCGGCGCCCGAGCACCCGTCAGAGATTCTCTCCCGGGCCAAGATGTCCGGGTTTCTCCGCGCTTTGCTGGTGGCGTACGCCGAAGAGCGCGGTCGCAACTTCGAGCTGAACGACGAGTTCCAGGAGCGCGTCATTCGCTGGTTGGGCTCTTCGCTGCTGGTCTACGTCTACGGCATCACGCACTACGAGCACGTCTTCGACCCTCGCAGTCAGCGCATCGCGCAGCTGGCGCGAGAGATGGTCGGGCACCCGCAGAAGTGGCCCATTCAATTGTGGGGGCGCGGCGAATGACGCCTCTGGACGAGACGCTCAAGTGGTTGGCCACCCATCTGGCGCTTTCGCCTTCGGGAGACCTGCTCATCGGTCCCCGGCGCGTGGTACCGGAGCGCGCGGCGGCTGAAATCTCCCGCATGGTCCACACGCGGTTCTTCTGCCGCCGGCAGGGGAGCGCGCCGTTGCGTCAGCGGGCGAGCGGCGATTCCGGGTACGTGGCGCACCTGCACGCCGCCGCTCGAGGTGCCGCCGCGTGGGAGCAGGGCTATCGACTGATGGAGCGCGGCGACGGCACGGTCACCGCGACCGACGGGCGCATCACGCTCTACTTCGACGACCCGAGCTCTGTGATGCCGGGGACGGCCGCCATGGGCGATGCCGTCACCGTGCGGCTGCCGCGGGTGCGCGAGAACATCAACTCGTACCGCTTCACCTTGAAGGGCGGGACGGGCGGCATCTGGGCGTCCGCGCCGTACTCGAAAATCTTCGTGGCGGTGACCATGGAGGGTGCGGTGCCGCTGGTGCGGGGCTTGTGTCAGAAGCCCTTCGACCGCTTCGGGTTTGATGCTGCGTTCACCAACGACCCGGTCGACTTCGAGCGCATCGACACCCTGGTGATTGACGTGGTGAAGCGTGAGGAAGAGCCTTTCCTTCGGGCGCTGAAGGAGTTCCTGAAGGCGAACCCCAACGTGGTGCGGGCGGGGCACCCGCTCTTCACTTTTCCGGTGGATCGCGGCGTCTCCTTTGTGAGCGGCATGCTGACCCGGGAAGACGCGAGCGACGGCTACGGGCAGCGTCGCTGCGATTGGCTGGGTGACGGGGTGTGGGCGGGAGTCCGCGCGGGCGAGAAGACCGCTGACGCGTGGAAGCCCCGGCTGACCGCGCTCCTCACATGAACTCGATGGCCACGCGCGAGAGGCTGGGCGTGACGCTGGCGATGGTGGGGGTGGCAGCGCTGTCCGCGGGCGCGGCGACGTTGGAGCAGAGGCTCCGCCCGAACGCGCGCGACGCCTGGTTGCCGTTTCAGCGCTCCTATCTCGAGCTGGAGCCGCCGGATCGGGCCACCTACGCCTCGCTGCGAGAAGGCCTGATGGACCTCGAGACGTCGCGCGTGACTGATGGCACCTGGCCGACGCCGGAGTCGCTCCGGGCCGCGGGGGTGCCGGGCTTTGCTGACGACACGCTGTCGTGGTCGCTTCACCGCGCAGGGAGTTCGGTGAACTACGAAGGGCGTTCGACCGTTGACGGGGGCGTGAGTTTCCTCGTGCTGCTCCTCGAGCCTGAGCCGCGGCCGCCTGGTCAACTCGCCGAGGCGCCTCCGCCGGAGGACGAAGAGCACCACACCTTGAGCGACGGCACGGCAATTCACGTCTCCGTGTGGTCGACCCGGGAGCGCTCCGCGCAGGCGCCTGCCCCGACCCCGTTTCCGCAGGTGGAGGGGTGGACGCAGCGGTTGGTCCGGCCGCGGGAAGAGGAGGGGCGATGAGCGCGCTGTGGCTCTCCGTGGTGCTCGCGGCCACGCCTCGCGTCGGCACCACGCTTCACCCGTACGACGCGTGGGTGCGGAACATCGTCGACGGCACGCCGGTGGAAGTGGTGGCGGTGTTGCCCGCCGAAATCGACGCTGGGAACTACCAGCCCACCCCCGAGGATGTGGCCCGGCTGCGGGGGCTCGACGCGTTGGTGGTGAACGGCCTCGGCCATGACGCCTTCATCGAGGAGATGGTGAAGGCTTCTGGAAACTCGAAGCTCGTGCTCATCCGCGCCAACGACGGCGTGCCATTGCTCAAGGTGTGGAAGGGCGAGGCGCCCAACTCGCACACGTTTTTGTCCCTCTCGCGCGCCGGTCAGCAGGTGCAGGTCATCGCCCGCACCCTGGGCCGGTTGTTTCCCGCCTGGGCGAAGCAGTTTCAGACCAACGCTGCGGTGTACGTGCAGAAGCTCCGCGCCCTCAAGGCCGAGACGCTGGCCGCGGTGAAGACCGCCCGGCACCACCAGGTCATCACCGTGCACGATGGGTACGCCTACCTTCTGGAGGAGCTGGGGCTGACGCTGGTCGGGGTGGTCGAACCGGCCCACGGCTTGTTGCCCTCGGCGAAAGAGTTGGGTGCGATTGTGGAGCTGATCAAGACCTCCCATGTGGAAGTGGTGCTGTCGGAGGAGACGTTTCCGGCCGCCATGGTGGAGGTTCTGAAGCAGAACGGCGCGCGCGTGGCGGTGATCAGCCACATCGCCACCGGTGACTATTCGAAAGACGCGTTTCTGGACGCGATGCGCGCCAACCTGAAGACCCTCGTGGCGGCCCTCAACCAATGAACGAGGCGAAGACCGGAGTGCCCCTGGTTCAGTTTCGCGAGGTGACCTGCGTTCGCGAGGGGCGCACCGTCCTTCACGGCGTGTCGTTCGAGTTGTCCGCGTCTGAGGTGGTCGCGCTGGTGGGGCCCAACGGCTCGGGCAAGAGCACGCTGTTGGGCTGCGCAGCGGGTCAACTTCAGTTCGACGGGACCGTGGAGGCACCGCAGGGGGCGTTGGGGGTGGTGCCGCAGTCGGCGCATGCCAGCGCGAACCTGCCCATCTCGGTGCTCGAGTTCGTGGTGGCCTCGCACGCCCGGCGCCCCGTGTTGCTCGGGGTGTCGAGGGCAGACCGCGAGCAGGCGGCGGCGACGCTCGAACGCGTCGGGCTCGACGGCTTCGGCTCGCGCGACATCAGGCACCTGTCCACCGGAGAATGGAAACGCTGCCTCCTCGCCGCCGCGCTGTGTTCGGGCCCCCGGGTTCTGCTGCTCGACGAGGCGGAAGCCGGCCTCGATGCTCATTCGATGGAGCGGTTCACCGCCGCGGTGCAGGCGCACGCCGGCGCGGGGGGCGCGGTGCTGTGGGCGACGCATCACGCCCCCGCCAACACCGCCCTGGTGACCCGAACGCTCACCCTCCAGGAGGGGCGGCTGGCCCGATGAACGCCTTCGGCTACGACTTCGTGCAGCGGGCGCTCGCCGCCGTTCTGCTCGTGGCGCCGGTGTTGGGCGGCCTGTCGCACCTCATCGTGGCGCGGCGCCTGTCGTTCTTCACGGCCGCCGTGGCCCAGTCGGCGCTGGCGGGCGTCTGCGTCGCGGTGTGGTTGGGCGAGTCGGTCAGCGCACCGTGGGCTGGCCTCTTCGGCACCTGTGTCTGTTTCGCGCTGGGGCTCACCTTCGTTCGACGACAGGCCGGGCTGCACGAAGACGCGTCGGTGGGGGTGATGTTGCCGCTCGTGCTCGCAGCGGGCGTCTGCCTGCTGGTGGTGGTGACGAAGCGCTTCAACATCCATCAACTGGAGAGCGTGCTCTTCGGTTCGGTGTTGACAGTCACCAGCGCGGACCTCTGGTTCGTGGCCCTCACCAGCGTGGTGGCGGGCGCTTTCTTGTGGCCCGGCTACAACCGGCTGCTGGTGCACAGCGTGGAAAGCACGCTGGTGGCGCCCAGGCGCTTTGTGTGGCTGGACTACGGGTTCTCGGTGGCAGTGGCGGTGCTGGTGGTGGGGGCGGTGAAGCTGTTCGGCGCGTTGTTGGCCCAGGCCATGTTGACCCTGCCGGCGGTCATCGGGCGCAACGTGGCGCGCAGTCTGCGCGGCGTTCTGGTCTCCAGCGTGCTGGCGGTGGCCCTGGCCGGCGTGTGTGGGGTCAGTTTGTCGACCGTGGTGAACGTCCCCAGCGGGGCGTCGGTGGCACTGGTGCTGGGGCTTTTCTTTGCGATTTCTTTCGCTTTTTCGGGCCGCCGGAAGCGCTGAATTTCAGGTTGCCCCCCGGGCGGCGCGTGCTACGAACCGCGCACCTTCCTCTCGACGGAGACATCATGCAGATCCGCGCCGACGAAATCAGCCGCATCATTCGCGAACAGATTCAGGACTACGGGAAGAAAGTCACCGTGGCCGAAACGGGCACGGTCCTGTCGGTGGGCGACGGTATCGCCCGCGTCTACGGCCTCGAGAGCGCGCTGTCGGGCGAGTTGGTCGAGTTCAGCAATGGCGTTCGCGGCCTGGTGCTGAACCTGGAAGAAGACAACGTAGGCGTCGCCATCATGGGTGATGCGACCGCGATTCGCGAAGGCGACACCGTCAAGCGCACCAAGCAGATTGCCTCGGTGCCCGTCGGCAAGGCGTTGCTGGGCCGCGTGGTGAACGCGCTCGGTGAGCCCATCGACGGCAAGGGCCCCATCAACGCGACGGAGACGCGCCGCCTCGAAATCAAGGCGCCCGGCATCGTTCAGCGCAAGGGCGTGCACGAGCCGATGCAGACCGGCATCAAGGCGATCGACGCGCTCATCCCGATCGGCCGCGGCCAGCGCGAGCTCATCATCGGCGACCGCCAGACCG
>CAZFXD010000315.1:0-5545 GCA_964522795.1 uncultured Myxococcaceae bacterium | reverse complement strand
CGCGTTCGCGTTCGCCTTGCTGATGGGTGCGGGACGGCGACGGCGCGACGCCTGAGGTGGGTCAGCGCTTCCCCATCACAATCGTCTTGCCTGTCGTCGCGGGCTTGGGCGCCGCAGCCGCCGCCGCTTCCGCTTCCGCCTTCTTCTGAGCGTCCAGCAGGTGCTTGATGAACGGCTCGAAGCGCTGCTTCACGTTTGCCTTATGGTACGCGTCCTCGCCGCCGATGATGCCCTGCTCAGCCAGGATGAAGAGCGCGTCGTCCATCGACTGCATTCCAATGCCCTGCCCGGACTGAATGATGGAGTGAATCATCGGTGTGTTGCCTTCGCGAATCACGTTCGGAAGGCCGGGCGTCTTGAGCAGAATCTCATTCACCGCCACGCGGCCCTTGCCGTCGGCCGTGCGGAGAAGCAACTGCGAGACCACCGCGCAGAGCGACTCGGACAGCATCGTGCGCACCTGGTCCTGCTGATCAGTCGGGAACGCGTCGATCAGGCGGTCGACCGTCTTGGGCGCGTTGTTGGTGTGCAGCGTCCCGAACACCAACATGCCCATTTCGGCGGCGGTGATGGCGAGCGAAATCGTCTCCGTGTCTCGCATTTCGCCGACGAGAATCACGTTCGGGTCCTGCCGAATGGCCGCGCGCAGCGCCGAGGCGAAGCTCTTGGTGTCCGTCCCCACCTCGCGCTGCGAGAGCGTGCACTTCTTGTTCTGGTGCACGAATTCGACCGGGTCTTCGATGGTGACGATGTGCTTGGCGTGCGTGGTGTTGATGAGGTCGATGATCGCCGCCAGCGTGGTCGACTTGCCCGAGCCGGTGGGCCCCGTGACCAGCACCAGCCCACCCTCGAGGTCCGCCAGCGACTTCAGCACCTCGGGCGTCTTCAGCTCGGCCAGCGTGCGAATCTTCTCCGGAATGATGCGGAACACCGCGCCCGCGCCGCGCTCCTGATTCATGTAGTTGGCGCGGAAACGCGCGATGCCCGCAAGGCCATACGCGAAGTCGAGGTCCAGGTTCTGCTCGTAATGGTTCCACTGCTTCTCGGTGGCGATCTCCTTCAGCATCGTCCGCAGGTGCTCGTTGGTCAGCACCGGCCACTCAGACACGGCCTCCATGTGACCGTTCTTGCGCACGTGCGGCTTCAGCCCCGCCGCCAGGTGCAAGTCGGAGGCGCCGTGCTGCTTCAGGTAACGAAAGAGGTCGTCGATTTCGGCCATGGCGATGAGCGCTCCTACTGAAAGCGCTTGGGGTCCTCGGCGTAGGAAGCGGCCATCTCGGCCGTGATGGTCTTCGCCTTCACCAACACCTCGAGCGAGTCATCGAGCAGGCACATGCCGTCGGCGCGGCCGGTCTGCATCATGGAGCGAATCTGGAAGGTCTTCTCGTCGCGGATCAGGTTCGAGATGGCGGGCCGTACGAAGAGAATCTCGAAGGCCGGCACCCGCCGCGAACCGTCCGCCACCGGAATCAGCCGCTGGGTGATGATGGCGCGCAGCGACTCGGACACCATGGCGCGAATCTGCGACTGCTGGCTGGGCGGGAACACGTCGAGAATGCGGTTCACCGTGCGAATGGCGCTGTTGGTGTGGAGGGTGCCCATCACCAGGTGGCCCGTCTCGGCGGCGCTGATGGCGAGCTGAATCGTCTCCAGGTCTCGCAGCTCGCCGATGACGATGATGTCCGGATCTTCGCGGAGCGCCGCGCGCAGCGCGTTGGCGAACGAGAGCGTGTGCGAACCGGCCTGCCGCTGGTTCACCACGCACATCTTCGGCGTGTGCACGTACTCAATCGGGTCCTCGACCGTGATGATGTGATCGGGCCGCGTGCTGTTCACCATGTCCACGAACGCTGCCAGCGTCGACGACTTGCCCGAGCCGGCCGGGCCCGTGAACAGAATCAGGCCCTGGTGAAAGTCGCCCAGCTTCTTGAGCGCCTTGGGCAGGTTCAGCTGCTCGAAGGTCGGCGGGGTGGCGGAGATGGGGCGAAACACCGCGTCCCACCCGCGCTGCTGCGTGTAGAAGTTGGCGCGGAAGCGGCCCACGCCGGGAATCACCAGCGCGGTGTCGAGGTCTTTGGACTCCTGGAGCTTCTCGCGAACCTCGGGCTGCAGCCCGTTCATCAAGATGTATTCCGTGTCCGCGGGCGTGAGGATGCCCGTCTTCAAGTCGCGCAGGGTGCCGTTGGTGCGCATCTGCAGCGGCGCGCCGGCGTGAATGTGCACGTCGGAGGCGCCGGTCTCGAAGCCCTTCTTCAGAATCGCTTCCAGCGTAGGGAGCTTGCGGTCTCCCGCCGGAGCCGCGGGGGCTGACGAGGTGGCCGGCGCCGGAGCCGAGGGCCTGGGTGCCGGGGCCGACACGCCGCTGCCGGGCTTGCTCGGCGCGGGAGCCTCCAGCTTCGACGCCGACGCGGGAGGTGAGGTGGCGGGGTTGGGCGCACTCGGCTTGGCGGTGGGCGCCGTCGGCTTGGCCCCCGCCGCGCCCTTGGCCTGAAACTGCTCGCGCGCGCTGTGCAGCCAGCGCATCTGATCAGCCGTAATCAGCTTCAGCTCCATCAGGGCGGCCGTGTACGGCTTGCCACCGGACGCCAGCGCCACCGCCTTCTCGTTCTGCTCGGGCGAGATCAGCTTGTAGTGAACCGCGATTTGTCCGAGGAGGTGATCGTCACCAGTGAGCGCCATCGCGGGGATGGTAGCCAAGTTTTCCCGCCGGACAGCGGAAAAAGACGCCGAGCGCCCCCAGCGGCCCGCGATTAGTGTAGGCGTAGAGACTCCATGGCGAAGCCGGACTCCAAAGCCGACAAGACGCCGCTCCCACCCCGAGCGGTGACCTTCGCGCGCCTGCTCAAGCTGGCCCGGCCCGAAGCGGGCACCCTCGCGCTCGCCAGCGTTTTTCTGGCCGTGGCCACTGCGATGAACCTCGCGTTTCCCCAGGGGGTGCGGTTCATCATCGACGAAGCCCTGGGCGGCGCCTCCCGAGAGAAGATTGACCAGGCCGCCATCGTGATGGCCGTGGTGTTCCTCATTCAGGGCTTCTCCATCGCCTTTCGCTACATGCTCTTCTCCACCGCGGGCGAGCGCATCGTGACCCGGCTCCGAGCGGACCTGTTCGAAGCCGTGATGGGTCAGGAGATTGCCTTCTTCGACAAGGAGAAGACGGGCGACCTCATCTCGCGTCTCTCGTCGGATACCGGCGTGTTGCAGAACACGGTCTCGCTCAACATCTCGATGGGCCTGCGCAACCTCGCCGCGGTGGTCGGCGGCGTGGCGCTCCTGCTCTACACCTCGCCCAAGCTCACGGTCTTGATGTTGGCCATCGTGCCCCCGGTCGCCTTGACCGCCATGTTCTACGGACGCCGCGTTCGCAAGCTGTCCAAGGAAGTGCAGGACGGCCTCGCGCGCGCCACCGAGGTGGCCGAGGAGTCACTGTCGGGCGTGCGCACCGTGCGCTCCTTCGCCGCCGAGGTGAAGGAGAGCACCCGCTACCGCGACGCGGTCGACGAGTCGTTTCGTATTTCGAAGCGCCGCATCAACCTGGCCTCCATGTTCGTGGGCGTGGCGTCGTTCGCCGCCTACTTCGCCGCCTCGCTGGTGTTCTGGTACGGCGGCCGCATGGTGCTGACGAAAGAGCTCTCGGTGGGCGAGCTGACCTCGTTCCTCGTCTACACCACCTCCGTCGCCTTCAGCCTCGGCTCCCTCTCAGACCTGTGGGCCGATTTTCAGCGCGCCGCCGGCGCCGCCGAGCGCGTGTTCGAGCTGCTCGAGCGCAAGCCCCTCATCCCGCTCTCGGGCGGAAAGACGCTGGAGCACATTCAGGGGCACTTGCGCTGGGAGCACGTCGAGTTCTCGTACCCCACCCGCCCCGACGTCGCGGTGCTGAAGGCGTTCGACCTGGAGCTGAAGCCAGGCGAAGTGGTGGCCCTGGTCGGTCCCTCTGGGGCGGGAAAGTCGACCATCGCCTCGCTCCTCTACCGCCTGTACGACCCGAAGGGCGGCCGAATCACCGTCGACGGAACGGCGTTGACCGAGCTCGACCCCAGCTGGCTGCGACGGCAGGTCGGCGTGGTGGCGCAGGAACCCATTCTCTTCTCCACCACCATCGCCGAGAACATTCGCTACGGACGGCCGGGCGCGACGCAGGCCGAAATTGAAGCCGCCGCCCGCATGGCCAACGCAGAGTCGTTCGTCAACGCCTTCCCCGAGCGCTACGAGACGCTGGTGGGCGAGCGCGGCGTGCAGCTCTCCGGCGGTCAGAAGCAGCGCGTGGCCATCGCCCGCGCGATTCTCAAGGACCCGCGCATTCTGATTCTGGACGAGGCCACCAGCGCGCTCGACGCCGAGAGCGAGTTTCTGGTGCGCGAGGCCCTGGAGCGGCTGATGAAAGGCCGCACCACGCTCGTCATCGCCCACCGCCTCTCCACCGTGAAGGGCGCGGACCGCGTGGTGGTCCTCGACGACGGCAAGGTCGCGCAGGTCGGTACCCACGACGCGCTGGTGCAGCAGGAAGGCATCTACCGCCGCCTGGTCGAGCGCCAGTTCGCCGTGGCCTGACCCGTCGAGGCGCTCCCACAACCTCCCGGGTCACACTCAGAGGCGAAATGCGACCCTGGGCGTTACGCTCCCCGCATGCACCGAATTCTCTCGCTCACTCTCGCCGTGGCCGTGACGACGTCGCTGCTCTGGTCGGCGCCGGCGCGAGCCTGAGGGCTCTCGCCTCCCGTCGGTCCGACGGGGCTTCCAGAAAGCTGCCACGGCGGCGATGACCACGCGCCCCTCGCGTTTCGGGTGGGGGCGAGCGTCGGCTACGTCGACACCGACCTCTGGTTCCCCAACGGCGTGACGGCGTCACTGCGGGAGAGCTCGGCCGGCGCGTCCTTCTCGTGGCGGGCGTCTGAACGCTTCACGCTCTCGGGTTCCGCGGGCGCGCTGGTGGGTGGGGCCCTGGTGGTCGCGGGGCCTCAGACGCTGGCGCTCCGCCCCGGACCGTTCGCGGCCATCACCGGCACGATGCGTGTCCTCGACGGGACGAACGGGTGGCCGTTCCTCACCGCGAGCGTCGGGCTGTCGGGCCTGTGGGCGACGACGGTGGATGTGGGAGGCGTCAGCGCGCCGTACACCGCCATCGACCTCAAGGCCTCGGCGATTGTGGGCATGACCTTCTTCGAGCGCTTCAGCCCCTACGTCGGGGCCTCGATTTTCGGCGGGCCGGTGTTCTGGGGCCTGGGCTCAGGTCTCATCACCGGCACGGACACCCACCACTATCAGGTGCTCCTCGGCGCCAGCGTGGCGCTGCCCGCCGGCATCGACCTGTTTGTCGAAGGCTCACCGCTCGGCGAACGCACGATTTCCGGCGGCGCCGGCGTCTCGTTCTGACCTGTCCCGACCGCCGCGGCGGTTCAGTGCGCTTCGGGGCGTCGACGACGACGGGCCGCCAGCGCGAGGGCCAGGCCCCACAGCGGCAGGCCCGCCACCGCCCCGCAGGTGCAGCCGGGCGCGTCGAGCCCGCTGGGATCTCCACCGCCCGAGCCCGCGTCGGCCGTCATCGAGC
>CAZFXD010000314.1:0-5548 GCA_964522795.1 uncultured Myxococcaceae bacterium | reverse complement strand
CTAGACGCGAGGGAAAAGCAAATCACCCGCCGGCCGCCGCGCCCCGGGGCGTCCGCCCGCCCCTCGGGGGGACGGAGCGCCGGGTTGGACAGGTGCTGACAGCGGGGAGACGTTCGTATTACGGCGCACGCCAGACATGAGTGCCCCGACCTACGCCATCGTCATTCCGTTCCGCGACAAAGTGGAGCTCGTCAACGAATGCCTCGCCACGTTTGCTCGCCACGAAAGTGACGCCGCGCAGGTTTCGGAAATCCTCCTCGTCGACAATGGCTCCACCACGTCATCGCTCAGCGCGCTGCGGGTGCCGACAGGATTGAAGCAACGCACGCTCCGCGTGGATGAGCCGTTCAACTTTCAGCGCCTCATGAATGTGGCCGCGAAGGCGGCGGAGGCGCCGTTCCTGCTCCTGCTCAACAGCGACATCGTGTTCACGAAAGAGTCGACGGGGGCGCTGGAAAAGCTCCGCACCTACGCAGCGAGGCCCGACGTGGGCGCCGTGGGCCCCCTGCTCTACTACCCGGACGGAACGCTGCAGCACGCGGGCGCCGTGGTGGGCATGGGCGGGTTCGCCGACCACCTCTATCGCGCGTGGACGGTGGCCGATGCCCTCGCCTTCAACTTCACCTCGCCCTTCGTCGACCGATACGTCTCGGCCGTCACCGCCGCCTGCATGCTGGTCGAGCGCAAGAAGTTCCTCGACGTGGGCGGGTTCGACGAGCGCTTCATCGTCTGCGGCGGAGACGTCGACTTCTGCATTCGCTTGCACGAGCGCGGACTGAAGAACGTCTACGTGGGCACCACCTCACTCGTGCACCTCGAATCCAAGTCGCGCGACGCGAACCAGATTCCACCGAGCGACTTCACCGAGAGCACCCGCTCCTACTCGAAGTTCCTCGGCGCGCATGGAGGCAGAGATCCCTACTACCCGGCACCGCTCTCGCTCGACGCCAACGCCCAGTACGCCGCCGCCCACCGGGCGCAGCCCGACGTCACCACCCCGCTGGGACAGGCGAAGGCCCGGCTCAAGCACGCGCGCCACGTGGCGATGAAGGCGCAGGCCAAGCTGCGCAATGAACCCATCGAGGAGTTCGTTCGGGCGGTCATCGTTCGCACCAAGGGCGCGCTGCGACGCCCCGGCGAGAACCCCGACCTGGTGGCCACCCCGCGCGACCCCGAGGAGCTGCGCATCAGCAACGTGGTGCCGATCAGGTTCCACCGCGAGGCCGTGGTGAAGGCGCGACCTCGCCTCAACGTCCTCCTCCCGCACTTGATGGAGGCGAGCACCTTCGGCGGCATCACCACCGCCATCCTGATTGCCTTCAAGACGTGGGTCGCCCACCGGGACTTCGACATTCGCTTCGTCCTCACCGAGGGCCCGGGCGACGCCAACGTCGTCCGCAAGTTGATGCGCGGGTATTTCGGGGCGGTGGCGGACGACGTCCCCTTCACCATCGTTGAGGCGGCGGACCGTTCGAAGCACTCGCTCCACGTTCACGAGCGAGACCGGTTCCTCGCCACCGCGTGGTGGACGACGTACTCGGCGTACGCCATCTCCCGCGCCCTGCCCAACCCCAGGCCCTTCCTCTACCTGGTGCAGGACTACGAGCCGTGTTTCTACGCCTGGGGAGACGGCTTCGCGGTCGCGCGCGGTTCGTACGAGTTCCCGTCGCTGCCCATCTTCAACTCGTCATTCCTCCGCGAGTACTTCCGTCGGCAACACGTGATGACCGAAGCCCACCTCGCGCAATCGACGGTGTTCGAGCCGGCGGTCTCGGTTCCCGCTTCCGCGGCGGGCAGTGAGCGCCCCAGGTCGAAACCGCGCAAGACGCTCTTTGTCTACGGGCGCCCCAGCGTGGGTCGAAATCTCTTCGGGACGTCGGTCCTGGCGGTTTCGCGCGCCATTGAGCTGGGCACCCTCGACCCCGAGCAGTGGGACTTCGTCTCCGCCGGTGAGCCGCACCAACCCTACGCGCTCGCGCGAGGCGCTGTGCTGCGTCCACTGGGAAAGATGACGCTCGACGAGTACTGGCAGTTCTTGAAGACCGTCGACCTCGGCGTATCGCTCATGCTCTCGCCCCACCCGAGCTACCCACCGCTCGAGGTGGCCGTCAGCGGCGGCCTGTGCGTCACCAACGGCTACGACAACAAAGATCTCTCCACCTGGCACAGCAACATTCTCTCTTGCTCCCCCACGGTGGAGAGCGTCGCGGAAGGCATCGAGCGAGCGGTGAAACGCATCAGCTCAGGGGACGCGAAGAAGCCTCCGACGCGCGATCTCATCTCGCGCGATTGGGACGCGTCGCTCAAAGACACGCTCGTCTTCGTGCACCGGGCCATCGCTTCGGCGTGACCCACCCCGCTACTTGGTGAAGTTGCACATCTGGCCCATCACCAGCGCCGACGGGCACGAGACGCTCACGCCACCGTCACCCGTATAGGCCTGCGGATACGGCGCCAGGCCCTGGCGCAGCTTGTAGTCGATGCGCTCGTTGGACACGCGGTCGGCGGCCACCACCCGGACGATAAACTTCCCCGCAGAGACGAAACGCGGCTCCATGCAGAAGCACCCCACCGGCAACGCCGTCACGGTGGTGGTGCCGCCGCTCGACACGGAGCTCCATAGGTTGGCGCGCGAGGTGAGCGAGTTGCCGTACCACGGCTGGAGCGTGCCTTTGGAATAGGCCAGCGTCCGGGTGATGGCGTTGCAGGTGCTCCCGGTGAGCCCGTTGCAGAAGTCGATCTCCAGCGCGAGCTGTCCCGGGGGACCGCCGCCGTCGACCTGGTTGGTGAGGTCCCACTGCAAGGTCCAGGTCCGGTCGAGCGGCGTGACCAACCCGCCCGGGAACGCAAACTCATACTGGTCCACGTCGGAGGGGACGGCGTCGTAGTCGTCGGGCGCGCGAATGCCCTCGCCCTTGTTGATGTCGAAGTCCACGGTGCGGCCGTAGCCGAACGTCAGGCTCCCCTGCACTTCACCCGCGCTGGGCGGGTTGGGAACGGTGGCGGACTCGGTCAGGCTGGCCGTCTGGGTCTGGTTGGTGAGGGGGAAGCGCATGGTCTCGTCGGGGTCGGCGTCGTACGAGAAGCGAATCGTGTAGTCCCTGTCGTCGGCGTAGTTGTTGCCGTCGTCCTGGACGAACACGATGTAGCGCAGGGTCCCCGTGTGCGGCGGCACGGGAATGATGCCTTCCATGTTCTGCAGCTGGCGGAAGGTGACCTTCTCGTCGCGCTCCGACCAGACACACTGCGGAGGGTCGTTGTTCTTGCAGAGCCCTTCCACCAGGCCCTGCTTGCCCATGTCGTCGCCGAAGCTCTTGGGGCACACCTTGGGGTCCGTCAGACACGCCGTCTGGTTCGCCTGCAGCGTGCCGCCGGTAATCTGCGTCACCACCCGGACCTGCCGGTCAGAGATGGGTGCCAGCGGGGGGAACCGGCCGGCCGTCGGCGAAACCGTGAGGCGGTACTTCAGCGTGGCCGCGCTGCTCCCGCTCGACTGCAGGTCCACACCGAAGACGTCCGGGTCGGGCACGTAGGCCAGCTTCCCCGTGAACTGCTGACTGCTGTTGAGCGCCATGGTCACGACCTTGGGCGCAGCGACGGTGTCGTTCGGCTCGGTCATGTCCAGGTCGTCCATGATGCGGACCTGCACGGAGTAGATGAGCCGCAGGTCGCCAGGGATGGGCGTGGTGCTCCCCGGCGTCTGGTAGCCCTTGATGGTGAGCGTGTACGCGCCGGGCTTGGTGAGGCGCGCCGTGGCCAGGTCGGGCGCCAGGAACGCGTTCAGCACCACCCCTTCTGACACCGGCACGTTGGCGGAATCCGTGAGGGTGTACGAGAGGCGGTAAGGCGGCGGGGGCGTCAGCGCGGGCGCCGAAATCTTCAGGTAGAGAATCTTTCGACCAGCCGGCGCGGTGAAGGTGAACTTGTCCACGTCGGCTTCGGTGGCGAGCGCGCCGCCGTCCATGCCTCCCTGCAGCTCGGCCCCCACCTGGGTCAGCGGAAGCACCGTCGGCGTGACGTCGTTGGGCTCGTTGACGTCGGGGTTGTCCTTCACTTCGACCATCAAGGTGTAGGGGTTGCGCGCGTCGAAGTTCGGCTTGGACGTGGCCGCCTCGTCGCCCACCTGGAAGAGGAGCTTCGTGCCGCTCTTGTCGTAGGGGAAGATGATGTCCACCACGCCGGGCATGGCCGCGCCGTGGCGGTCAATCTTGCGCACCAGGCTCATGGTGCCGCCTTCGGTCAGCACGTTGATGGAGAAGTTCACCCCCGTGGCCGGCGCCGAGTACCCACCGGTGATGTGCACCAGGCTTCGCCCGGTCAGGTTGGGGGGCAAGGTGACGGAGTACCAATCTTCGTCGCCCGAGAAGCTGATGAACGCGGGGTCGATGTTCTTGCCCAGCGTGAGAATGCAGCGCGCGTCGGCCAGGGCCTCTTCTTTGGAGTTGCAGAGGTCAGCGGGCGGCTGGCCGGCGTCACAGAGGTCTTCGTTGCCCTCTTCGCAGGTCATCACCTTCTGGCTGCAACCGGTCGCGGCGAGCAGCGACAGCGCTCCGAAGCGCAACATCAAGTTTCGCATCTGGGACTCCCGGTGAACTTACGGCGTCGTGGTCTGCGTGGCCCCGCAGCGGTCGACAAAATCAGTACGTGAGGTGGTGACCACCCCGTCGACGGGCCGGCGCAGCCCACCCACGGGGTAGCGGCTCTTCACGTCGCGCGTGGCCTTGATGATGGTCCGGCCGTTGGGGTCGTCCCCCGGGCGGTACGCGACCGAGACGTAGAGGTCATTGTAGCCGGCGCCGCGGCGGTACAGCGGGGCCCCGCCATCGGGGTTGCCGGCATCGCGAGTGTCCGGGAGCGTGTTGGCGAGCGCCACGTTGTCGATGCGAAACGCGTAGCAGAGGCTGCCGCCGTCGGCCGTGCCGCCGATGCCCGTCACCATGTACCGGTAGCCCGCCGCCGACAGCTTCGAGTTGTCCACGTTGAGCGGGTCCATGTGCATCTGAACTTCGTCCGAGTTGGCCAGGCCGTCATTGTCCGGGTCCTGCCCCATGTCCTTGGCCGACGCCTGGGTCTGCATCTGCCACTCAATCGCGTCGGGAACACCGTCGTCGTCGCTGTCTGACTTGAGGGAGTTGGTGCCGACCAGCTGTTCGTCGCAATCGGTCAGCCCGTCACAATCAGAGTCGACGCCGCGCAGCGCAGGTGGGCAGCCGGGGTCCCACCCGCCGCCGTCGGGCAGCGCCGGCTGCGCGGGCCGGAACCCACCGCCGAGGTTGCGAAAGTGCACCTCCACCCCGTCAGAGAAGCCGTCGCCGTCAGTGTCTTTGTCCCAGGGGCTCGTACGTTCCCGGGCTTCGTCGGCATCCGACAGGCCGTCTGAATCAGTGTCCGCCTGATCTTCGGGCGAGCCCGGGAGCGCGGAGAAGTTGGTCAGAATCAGCCGCTCGAAATCAAAGGTGCGCCGCACCTGGCCGAACCGGAAGCTGAGGAAGTTGATGGGCTCGTTGTTGCGGAAGTCGCGGAAGTCTCCCCCGCCGATGTTGGCCAT
>CAZFXD010000313.1:0-5577 GCA_964522795.1 uncultured Myxococcaceae bacterium | reverse complement strand
CAGAGGCGAGCTTCGCCCCAGTGAGGTGTCTCAAGAAACCGTCATGCGGGGGACCGGGCTACTGCTGCTCCTTGTGTACGGCCCCCTGGCGTGGGAAGGGTTCGTCCGCCGATGCCCGACAGTCCGATCAAATCGACCGAGGTATACCGAATCCTGCGCCGCACGATGAAGCGCTGGGCAGAGACCTCGGGCTTTCAGCCGCACAAGAACGGCGCTTTGTGGTCCAAGGACCTGGGGCCACGCGGCACGCTTTTCTTCTGGTTTCAATGCAACAAGTTCGGCTGGCAGCCGTATGGCGGAGAATTCACCCTCGAGTTCGAGCTTTCGAACCGCGGGGCGCCCCATGGCCCTGACATGAACAGCCGCGAACGGTTCAGCTGGTTGCTCGAGCCCAAGCGCGATTTCGGCGTTCTGCTCGCGCAGCAGAACGCGGTTATCCGAAAACTGCCGCCACCGGGCCCCGATCCGATTGGCATTGGTGACGAGCAGTGGGCAGAGAACTTTCAGCCCATCTCTTGCGTCAACCAAAATTTCTGGATGCGCTACTACGAGAGGGTGGATATCGAACTCTGGTGGACAGAGTTCCTTTGTCCCCGTTTCGAGCGAATGATGGAGCGATTTCTCGAGGGAGACCCCTTGGCGCCTGGTTTCACCACGCACGAAGCTCGCGAGGTGTCGTTGCGCATGGCCTCTCGCTCCTGGCTCCTGCTGGTTCCCCAGACAGGTGCAGATCCGCTGCGGTTGGCCCTTGAGGAGCTGAACCCCACCGGTCCCGCCGCGTTCATTCTGCACGCAAGGACCGGCGAACACCTCTTCGAACTGGGAGAAGCACCGGAAATCACCACCCATCGCTCTCCGGCGGGCACGGCCCATCGCATCAAGTGCAAGGTTACACAAGCCGGTCGGCATGAATTGATCGCCGCGCTCAAGGGGCCTCCCACCCAGGAACCGCGCAGCTCGGATGCCTTCGGGGCATTGAAGCTGTGGATACTTGCTCCCGCCAGCTCAGCCGCAGTTCCCCCCGCATAGGGGCTCGTACGATGCCTTGCCCACGACGGTCGGGGGCAGGCTGGTTTCTGCCATCAGAAGCTGCGCTGCGTCGCAGCCTGCGATAGCCGGATGTCGCGCAGAAAGGGAGAAACGAGGCCATCGGTCGTGGCGCGGGCCATCCGTCCCCAGGGTTTCTACCCCACCCCAAAATGCAGCCCCGCATCGCCAACTGCTCGCTCCGCACCGAGTGCAACGCCATCAACAGCGTCGCCTTCAACAGCCGCTCGGGCGGGATGCTGTGCCGACCTCGCTTGCTGTACATCTTGTCGAACACCGGCGAGAGCTCGCGCAGGGCCAGGCCATCGCGGCGGCCACGGGGAAACTCGAGGTGCACCTCGAACTACCATGCACGCCAGAGAAGGTATTGAAGGCGCTATCGTGACAACAAAACCAGTCTCCTCCAAGCCCGTGGTCGGAAAGAGCTTCGACTCCGTTGACTTCACCGGAGAAGACTTTGACGGTGTCATCTTCGAACAGGCCACTTTCAGGAATTGCCTCTTCGAGAAGGGTCGATCCCGTCACCTCGGGCTCTTTCGGTGCAGCTTCTTCGCCTGCACGTTCAATGCGTTTGATTTCCGAGGAATTGCGATTGGAGCCCAAGGAGGGCGCTTCGAGGGGTGCAAGTTCTCGAAGTGCAACTTCTCTGGAAGGCACTTCGAGCAACCTCATTTCGAGACGTGCTCTTTCCTGAGCTGCAACTGGAAAGGCGCAAACCTCAATGACGCGTCCTTTTCGGGATGCACGTTCGTCGGGAAGCTCGAGGATGTGACTTTCAATGGGATGTATCACCGAGCCTCGACGGGCTACCCACCACTAGACCGCGTCGACTTCTCGCGAGCGAAGCTGGGTGACTTCGTCAGCTTTGAAAAATGCGACCTGACGAACTCGATTCCGCCCAATGGACATTCTTTCGAGGAGCTTCTCTACCAACTCTACGAGAGTCGTCGTGACGTCTTGAGCACCGGGTCGCGCGACCGAATAGTCATCGAAGGTCCCTGAAAGCTGATGACCTGCTCAGGGCCCCGACACCGCCCCTCGAAAAACCGAACCATCCGCCTCAGTTCCTCATTCTCCGGAGCCGCCCGCGCGGCCTCTCTCGCCAACGCCCTCGCCCGCTCCAGGTTCCCCATTCTGAAGAAATGTTCGGCGGCCATCCGCTACACGGATGCATCACCTTGACCAGCAGCCAGGGCAGCATCCACCGCTGGGGTCAGCTCGCTCGCAGGGAACCGCCGACGCCGGTCGCGAGCACGCCATTGGCTACGTGGTCGACTCGAACGGCCCGCCGTACAACTCGCTCGAGATCGACGTGTACTGGGCGTTCACGGGCATGACGACAGGCGTGGTGATTCCCGGCGTGCGCGACCTCGCGCTCGAGCGCGATTACAGCACCTGCACTGCGTGCGTCGTCGTTCGCGAGAACTGCCCCGACCTCGACTCGTGCGAGCGGGCCTACTTCGCGCGCGCCGGCACCATCGACCTTGTGAACATCAGCCGTGACTTCACCGGCACCTTCAACGCCACGTTGTCGAACGTGCGCCTCGAGCAATGGCGACTCGGTGCAGACCAACCGATGCCCGACGGTGGCTGCATTCAACTGAACGGCGCCACCATCAACCGGCCGTACTGAGTCACATGCGAAGGCGCTGCTGCGCCCCGGTCATGGAACGAAGACCCAGGTGTCGACGTCGTGGGCCACCACCCGCCCGAGCGCGCTGTCGTACGTCATGGTGGCCTGTGACGAAGGAGCTCTGCCAGTCGTCACGCGCTCGGCCCAGGTCGTCCCGTCCCACTCCCAGGTGTCGCGTCGCCCGCCTCCTCCAAACATGACGACACGCTGTCGGGAGGCATCGAAGACCATCGAATGAAATTCGCGCGCAGAAGGCGCGACGGGCGTCACACGCTGGGTCCAGGTCGTGCCGTTCCACTCCCAGGTGTCGCCGAGGCTCGTCGAGGTGCCACCACCACCGAACAGCACCACGCGCTGTCGAGCGGCGTCCCAGGCCATCGCGTGCGCGCTGCGTGCGGGTGGCGAGACGGCCGAGGTGCGCTGGGCCCACGTCGTGCCGTCCCACTCCCAGGTGTCGTTCAGCTTCTGAAAGCTCGCATTCATGCCGCCGAAGAGCACGACACGTTGTCGACTCGAGTCCCAGGCGAGCCTCGCGAGGAAGCGCGGCGACGGAGCGGTTGGGGGCTGCCGCTGGCTCCACGTGGTTCCATTCCACTCCCACGTCTCGTTGTTGGGCTGGCTCGACCCGACACCACCGAAGAGAACGATGGTCTGCCGTGCGCTGTCAGCGGCGAGCCCGTGATGATGGCGCGCAGAGGGGCTCGTCGCAGGGGTTCGCCGGCTCCAGGTGGAGCCGGTCAGCTCCCAGGTGTCGCCGAGCACGGCGTAGTTGCTGTCAGAGCCGCCGAAGAGAACGGTCCGTTGCCGCGCGCCATCGAACACCATCTGCCGGTGGCCCTCGGCGGGCCCGCTCGCCGGCGTGCGCTCGCTCCAGGTCGACCCGTCCCATTCCCACGTGTCGCGATAGTCGAGGAAGTTGTTGCCGCCACCGAAGAGGACGACGCGCTGGCGAGCGGCGTCCCACGCCATCGTCGTTTCGTCGCGCCGTGGGGGCGAAGCGCTCGGCGTTCGCTGCGCCCAGGTTGTGCCGTTCCACTCCCACGTGTCGTTGACGAGCAGGTTGGCCTGGTTCCAGCCACAGAGCACGACACGTTGTCGGGCACCGTCCCACGTCATCGTGTGATGGCCCGCTGGCGGCGAGACCGCAGCGGTTCGTTGAGCCCAGTTCGTGCCGTCCCATTCCCACGTATCGGCCAGGTCCATCGAAGACAGGTCCTGCCCTCCGAAGAGCACGAGGCGCTGGCGGGCGGCGTCGAAGGCCAACGCGTGGTGGGAACGTGCAGGCGGAGAAGAGGCTGGCGTGCGTCGGAGCCACGTGGTGCCGTCCCACTCCCACGTCTCGTTGGAGCCTCCACCAAAGAGGACGACCCGGCTGCGCACCGAGTCGTACGCCATGGCATGACCGCGCCGCGCGTTCGGCGCCGTGGCAGGGGTGCGCTGGGCCCAGGTCGAGCCGTCCCACTCCCAGGTGTCGTTGAGGTCGCTCGCGGTGCCCAGGCCACCGAAGAGCACGAGGCGTTGTCGACTCGCGTCGTACGCCATGGCGTGCATCGAGCGGCCGGGGGGCGACGACGCAGGCGTGCGCGACAGCCACGTGGTGCCGTCCCACTCCCAGGTGTCGTTGTCGGAGCCGTTGCCCCCGAAGAGCACGATGCGCTGGCGGCTCGAGTCCCACGCCATCGCGTGCCCCCGTCGGCTCGTCAGCCCCGACAAGCTCTGCCAGCGCGGGCCTGAAGCCGAGCCGCCGGCCGCACTCCCGCCAGCCGTGGCCGTGCCTCCCGCGGTGCTTCCTCCAGCCGTGGCCGTCCCTCCCGCGCTGTTTCCTCCAGCGGTGGCCGTCCCTCCCGACGCCGAGGCGCCACCCGAGTTGCTGCCTCCGACACAGGCGCCGAGCGAACACGACTGCGTGCCGCCGCACGCGGTGCACCGCACACCTCCGGAGCCGCACTGCGAGGCGCTGGTGCTCGTGACGCAGGAGCCGTCTGCGGTGCAGCAGCCGATGGAGCATGTCGAGACATCGCACCGTCTCGTCGTCTGGCCACACGCGAGGCCAGCGACAACGGCTGCTCCGAGAGCGAAGACGAAGACAACGGCACGAAGGGTCGCAGGGGCTCGCTGGGGCACCATCGAGCGCAGCGGTACCAGATTCATCGCAAACAAACGAGCGTCAGTGCGGCGACCGAGGCGTCTGCCGAGCAGCGCTCCGAGAAACCCGCCAGCGCCAGCGCCAGCGCCCGCACCCGAACCGAGCTGCAGCGCGGCGAACACGAAGATGGTGGCGACGACGCCGAAGGCTTCCACCCAGCACCACACCGACGACCGTCATCACCCAGGGCCACATACGCGTCACATCTACAGCAGGTACCAGTACTCGCGACCATCATTGGCGACGAAGCGGTAGTCCATCACCGCGGGCCACAGCGCCGGAGCGCACTGCGCGTTCCACCTCCACGCGAACACCGCCGTGCACGGCAATGACAGACAAGGCCTCGCGCGGCTGGTGCGCTATGGCGCCCGCGGACCAGTGGCCGAGTCGCGGCTCCGTCGCCTCGCTGACGGGCGCTACGAGTACTCACCGAAGAAGGGAGTCTCCTTCACCCTCACCGCCGCCGCCCTCGTCCGCCGCCTCGTCGCCCTCGTCCCTCCGCCCAACGCCCACCTCACCAGTTTTCATGGCGTCTTCGCGCCCCACGCCGCCTTCGCCCCACCGTGACGCTGCCTCCGGCCGAGCCGGCGCCGTCACCGAAGCGACAGACGAAGCCGCGCAGGCCCTCCCGGCGCCTCGACTGGGCCTCCCTCCACCAGCACACCTTCGGAGTCGACGTCCTGCGTTGCCCTTCCTGCGGCGGACGACGTCGCCTTCACGCCATCCACTCCACGCGCAAAGCAGCCGAGGA
>CAZFXD010000312.1:0-5779 GCA_964522795.1 uncultured Myxococcaceae bacterium | reverse complement strand
CTGGCGGCGGGGCGGGGGGCGCGGGCGGTCTCGGGGGCTCCGGGGGCATGGGTGGCGGGGCGGGCGGCGCGTTCGACGGCGGACCTGTCACGTGCACGCCAGCGTGCGGCGCGAATGCGTCGTGCTGGCACACCACCTGTCTTCGCTGCGACCCGCTCTTGCCCGACTGCTCGTTCGCCCCGGCCATGGCCGACGATGGTCGCGTCATCACCGGAGAGAGCGTGTTCACCGTCAGCGTGGCCCCGTCGAATCGCGGGGTGCTTCTCAAGCGCCGCTACGACGCCACGGGTGGGAACGTGGAGGCGTCGGTCAGCGTGGACTGCAACGGGTCCGGAACGTTCGTGCCCGTGGGGCTGTGGTCGTCGCCCGTGGCCAACGCGACCTGGGCCTGGCGGGACGCGACGTTTCTGGTGCCGGGCGACTGTTCCGCCCCCGCGTCAGGAAAACTCACCTTGAAGCTGACGCCGACGTCGGGCCACAGCTGGAACGAGTTCTTCTATTGGGTCTACTCGCTCGTTCCGGTGGCGGACCGCCCGGGGGTGACCACCACGCCCCCGCGGACGGAGAGCGTGCTGACCGACAGCCTCGACGTGGGCGACGCGCTGAGTGAAGGCACGCGCTACGCGGCCACCGGGACGCCCGCCGCCCCCACCGTGCGGGTGCTGGAGTACCCGCCGCTCTTGCCGAACCTGATCGGAGTCGATGCGCTCAGCCGCGGCGGCTACGACGCGTTGGCCTCGCTTCGAACGGCCACCCGACGCTTCTCGGAGTCGAGCTTCAATCGCGCCGGCGGACAGGCGCTCTTCGCCAACCCCGACACCGAGCTCAACCTGGGCGTCTATGGCCCGAACGGCCAGCGGGTGCTGTTCGATCACAAGGGCCCGGGAACCGTGACGCGCATCTGGGCCGCCACCGGCACCGACACCCTGACCATCTTCATCGATGGCGCGCAGGTCTGGTCCGGCACGCTCGCTGCGCTCGCCAACGGCAGCACTACCGCCTTCAAGCCGCCGCTGGCGACCGGGGGCGTCGCCCTCGGGTTGGGCTTCGTCAGCTACGTGCCCATCGCCTTCAAGTCCTCCGCGGTCATCACCACCTCGGCGACCATGACGCAGTATTACGACATCGACGCGGAGCTGTACCCGCCCGACGCAGTCGCCTCCACGGTTTCCTGGACGCAGACCGTCGACGCCGGCGAGGCCCAGAGCGTGTGGAGCAGCGCCGCCAATGCCGTGGACCCGAAGAGAGCGCGCGCTGCGACGACACTGGGGGCCATTCCGCTCACGCCGCGCCTGACCATCGACGCCGGCACCAGCGTGACCCTGGCGGAGATCGACGGGCCTCGAGAGCTGAGCGCGCTGCGGATCAAGCTCGACAACGACACCCTCGCGGCGCGGCGCAACCTGGTGCTCTCACTCCACTGGGACCATGAAGAGGCGGCGGGCGACACTGTGGCCAGCGTGCAGGCCCCGATCGGGATGTTCTTTGGCCTCGGGCGACAGGCCAACCTCGACGGTGGGCTGCCCACCCATCGCGGCGTGCTCAACGGCCAGGCCGCCGACGGCACGTTCTACGCGTGGTTCCCCATGCCGTTTCAACGGCACGCCACCGTCCGTCTCTCCAACATCGGGGTGGGCACCATCGGCGGCATTTCATGGGAGGTACGGCACCGGGCCCCCGATGATCCGTCCTTCACCAACGTGGGCACGTTTCACGCGGACTACCGAGTGGTCGTGGCGGACGCCGGCGAGCCGGACGTCCCCATGCTCGATGTGGAGGGACGTGGGCACTGCGTGGGCGTGCTCGACAGCTTTCAGGGCCTCAACGGCTTCTGGGGCTCGAAGTGGGATCTGGAGGGCGACGAACGCGCCCTCATCGACGGCGTTCGCACGCCGGCCATTTATGGGACAGGAACCGAGGACTTCTTCAACGGTGCCTTCTACTGGGAGAACGCCAACACGCCGGTCATTCACTCCGAGCCTGCGTACGGAATGATCGGCTACTCAAACACGCGGGCGCCAGCGCCCCAGACCGACAACTACGTGACGATTCGAACCATGATCGCCGACGCGATTCCGTTCAGGAAACACCTCACCTTCACCCGGGAACACGGGGGCAACAACGACTCACCGTCCATTCACCACGTGCTGGCCTGGTACTACCTGCGGCCCGACCCGGCGCTGGCCCCGGCACCGGATGTGTGGGCTGTCACCAGCGCAACGCACGCCGCTGTTCGCGACGGCGGGCGCGCTGTGAGCCTGACCTCCAGCTTTGAAGGCCCGGCCGATCAACAGCTGGTGGGCCCCCTGTCCGGGTACCGCTTTGGCCCCGATGCGGGCGGGGGCGGCGTGCTCGCGTTCGAGGCCGCGCCGGCCGGAGCGTTCGCCGTTTCGGTGGGCGCGCGCTTCAACCAGGGCCTGATGCTGACGCGCGTGGGCGATCAGGCCGTCCCGAGCTCCGCCACGGTCTGGGCGCAGGCGACCGACGGCGGCTGGAGTTCGCTCGGGCCGTGGAAGACGCGGCGCCAGAACCCCGACCACCGTCTGGTCGAGGACGGGTTCTTCATTCCCGCGGCGTTCAGCACCGGGCGGGGGCAGGTGCCGTTGCGCATCGTCGTGGGCGCCAGTGAGCCCTGGACGGTGTTCGAGTACCGCAGCGTCGCGGTTCTGCCGTAGCGACTACGGCAGCTGGCGCACCATGTTTTCGTACGTGTCGGGGCGGCGGTCGCGGAAGAACTGCCAGACTCGACGGACCTCCTCGATGGTGTCGAAGTTCATGTCGGCCACCAACAGCTCGTCTTTGTCTTCGCTGGCGGTGGCGAGGAACTGCCCGCGCGGGTCCACGAAGTAGCTGGTGCCGTAGAACTTGCCGATGTTCCAAGGCGCCTCGGTGCCCACCCGGTTGATGGCCCCCACGAAGTAGCCGTTGGCCACGGCGTGCGCCGGTTGCTCCAGCTTCCACAGGTATTGCGACAGCCCCGCCACGGTGGCGGACGGGTTGAAGACGATTTCGGCGCCGTTGAGACCCAACAGGCGCGCGCCTTCGGGGAAGTGGCGGTCGTAGCAGATGTAGACGCCCACCACGCCGTAGGCCGTGCGGAAGGTCGGGTACCCGAGGTTGCCCGGCTTGAAGTAGTACTTCTCCCAGAACCCCGAGGTCTGGGGGATGTGGTTCTTGCGGTACTTGCCCAGGTACTTGCCGTCAGCGTCGATGACCGCCGCGGTGTTGTAATAGACGCCCGCCATCTCGCGCTCGTAGAGAGGCACCACGATCACCATCGAGTACTTCTTCGCGTACTCGGCGAGGATGGCCGTGGTGGGACCCGGGCAGGCCTCCGCGGTGTCGTACCAGTTGGGTGTCTGCGCCGGACAGAAATACGGGGTGTCGAAGATCTCCTGCAGGCAGAGCATCTGCACGCCGGCCTTGCCCGCCTTGTCGACGAACTGGAGCGTCTTCTCCAGCATGGCCTTCTTCACTTCGGCCGCCGGTCCCTCCGTCTTGGGACAGGACACCTGAATCAGACCGCCTTTGACGACGCGTGACATATGAACCCCTTTCGATTGCTTTTGACGCCGAATGGCGCATTCACATAGCACAGACGAAAACGATGGAACCTTTCGCGCAGCCCCCGGGCACTCCGGGCACGGAGCACAATCACGTCACCGTCGACGACGTGGAGTTCCGCGCGCTCTACAAGAAGACCCGCTACGTGGTGGAGACCGCCGACGGCTGGTCACTTGCGGTCACCCGGTACCGCCCGACGCCACAGAAGTTCCCCCAGCCGCTCTTCGGTGAGCCGATGCTGCTGGTGCACGGGTTTTCGCAGAACCGTCATGCGTGGACGTCCGGCGAGTTCGTGAAAAACCTGCTCTTCTTCGGGCTGGATATTCACATTCTGGAGCTGCGGGGCCATGCCAACAGCTCGATCGCGCTCCAGCACGAGCGCTGCGCGAAGTTCAATCGGCCGCTCCCGCCCGACATCGACTACGGCTGGAACATCGACAGCTACTTTCTGTACGACGTGCCCGCCGCGGTGGCCGGGTGCAAGCGCATCACCCAGCGCAGCAAGATCTTCTACTGCGGCCACTCCATGGGCGGGATTCTCGGTTACGGCTACGCGGGGATTCACGACGACCTCGACGGGTTGGTGACCATCGGAGCGCCGGCGGAGCTGGGGCGCGCGGCGCTCCCCGTCCGCATGCTCGCTTCGGTGGGCGTCCCGCTCGCTGCGGCGATCGACGCCGCGTACGCCACCTCGAATCTCCCCGGCGATATCGCGCACGCTTCGCGAACGATCGCTGCCAAACTTCGGGGCGAGGCGACACCGACGCCGGTCGCACGCAACCACTTTCGCTTCGTGCCGGTGGACAGCTGGCTCAAGACCGCTGCCAACGCGTTGGACCTCGCTGAAACCAACCCGTTGTTGTCGCTCATCGCCGGGCAGGTGAACGTCCTCGCCCGGCAAGATCGCGTGGCATCGGCGGACATCAAGTGGCTCCTGCGGCAGGGCGGCGAACGAGAGCCACGCGGCGTGGTGGAGCAGTTCGCCCGGTGGATTCGAAACAACGAGCTCGTCTGCTACCGCACCGGCTTCGACTACCGCCGAAGCTTCAGCAAGATCCGCGTTCCGATGGCGATCATCTTCGGAGACCGCGACCCGCTGGCGTCCGTCGACTCCACGCGCAGCGTCTACCGGCAGGCCAAGAGCGAGTACCTCTTGTGGCGGCCGGTCAAAGGGAACAGCCACGTGGAACTCACGATGGGGCACGACATTCGCCAGATTTGTTACGACATCAAGAACCTCGTCGAGTTCGCCCGGACCCACCGTGAGCGCGGACCGTCACTTCCCCGGATTCGCTAGTGAAATCAGGCTGGAGGGAATCTTGGCGGCCTGCTGTGCGGTGGTACGGTGGCCTTCGCATGCGCAAGCCGGCGCTGGCCATTCTCTGCGTGGGGGCTGTCGCGCTGGCGCAGGATCGCGTTGCGCTGAACACCATCTCGGCGATCAACGTGAGGTCGAACAGCATCGAGATCTCCTGCTCGCGGAAGCCGAGCTTCACCACCTTCACCCTGGGCGATCCGGCCCGCCTGGTGATCGACATCTCCGAGGCGGTCTTCTCAGGCGTTCCCCCGGAGCTGCGCGTGTCCGACGGCCTGGTGACCGCCATCAAGACTGCCAGCTACGGCTCGGACGCCGCGGCCATCGCGCGCGTGGTGATCGGGCTGCGGAAAGACGTCGAGACCGACATCGCGGTGGACGGAACGACGGTCCGGGTGAAGCTGCCGTCTCCTGCCGGCTCCGCCGCGGTGGTGGCGCAGAACACCGCGGACTCGAAAGCTCGCGCCGAGGACAAGGCGGCGGGCGAGGCGAAGGCGAAGCCGGAAGAGAAGGCGGCTTCCGAGGTGGCCGACGCTGCCAAAGCGAAAGCCAAAGGCGACGACAAGGCGACCAACGATCAGGACTCCAGGGGCAAGCCCGAGACGCTCGCCCGCGCCCGCGCAGAAGCCGAGGCCCGGGTGAAGGCGGAAGCCGAAGCGAGAGCCAAAGCCGAGGCCGAGGCGAAGGCGCACGCTGAAGCCGAGGCCAGAGCCAAGCTGGAGGCTGCCGCTCGCGCCAAAGACGAAGCTGAAGCTCGCGCGAAGGCCGAAGCGCTGGCCAAGGAAGAAGCGAGGCAGAAGGCCCGGGCCGAGGCGGAGGCGAAGGCGAAAGCCCTGGCCGAGGAGAAAGCGCGCGCGGCGGAAGAGGAGAAGCTCCGAAAAGAGGCCGACGAGAAGGCCC
>CAZFXD010000311.1:0-5783 GCA_964522795.1 uncultured Myxococcaceae bacterium | reverse complement strand
CCCGCGGCGCCGCCGCTCCCGCCGGAGCCTCCGCCGGTCACGCCACCGCCCTGTCCACCCGCAGCGCCGCCGCCGGCGCCGCCATGGCCGCCATCGCCGTCACTGGGGGCGTTGAAGCAGGCTCCAAGCAGGGCGCACGCCAGGGCCACCGCGAAGGCGCGAAAAGAAGTCGTCATGGCCACCTCGTGAACCGGGGGGTGAACGGCGCCGGCCGCTAGCGGGTGGATTCTTGCACGAGACGGCGCGCGTCGGCCGCCATCTTCTGCACCACGCCTTCATCTTCGACGCGGTAGAGCCCGCGGACGCGCCGTTGGCCATCGACGAGCACGAAGCGGGACGCGTGGGCGATCGCCATCAGGTTGTCGCCGCCGTTCTTGTCCATGGCCAGCTTCATGCCGTCCACGATGACGGAACGCAGCGCCTCTTCCGTCCCGGTGAGAAATGCCCAGCGCGAGGCGTCGGCGCCCGCTCGCCGCGCGTACGGCTCCAGCGCCGCCGGCGTGTCGTTGTACGGGTCGACGCTGAGGCTGACGAACGCAATCCCGGCGCCGTCGGCGGCCGTCTCTTTCTGCAGCTGCGACATCACCCCCGTCAGCTTGGGGCACACCGTGGTGCAGGACGTGAAGATGCAGTTCGCCACCCAGACCTTTCCGTCGAGGGCGCTCGAGCTGAACGGCGCGCCGTTTTCGCGCGTGAGCTCGAAGGGCGGCACGGTCGCCAGGGTGGGCAGCGGAATCGTCTCGGAGCGCATCATGCTTCGCCCGAGCAACACGGCGCCGCCCACGAACGCCACGGACAGCGCGAAGAGCAGCGCGAGCATCTTCCCCGAGGTGGCTTTGGGGGGGACTGGCGTCGCGGAGGCATCGGGCGAGGCGGTGCTCATGACGTGGGCCAATATCCCACCTCGGCGCGGGGCACCAGCGGGCGGCTGATCAGGGGGGCGGGTGTCAAAGACACGCGCGCTCCACCCAGCACCTGGAGTGCACACCTTCCGCTCGTAGCCGCCTGAAATCCCGCAGGCGGCGCCCGCGGCGTGACCGTTGCAGCACGGCCCGTATGGGTCATCGAACAATCGGCTTTCTTGTTTCGCTGGGCGCCATCGCGGCGCTGGCCGGTTGTCACGGCACCGGGGCGCCGTGCGCTTCGAGTTCAGACTGCGGCAAGGCGGGCGTCTGCACGCCGGCAAAGTTCTGCGCCACCGCCTGCGCGAGTAGCGCGACCTGCGCGGGTGATCAGACCTGCAACACCGCCGCCGGGGCCTGCGTCTCCAAAATCAACGGGTGCGTCGCCCCCAGCGACTGCACCGGCGGGCTGGTCTGCAATGGCGGCACGTGCGGGCAGCCGCTCCCGGTCGACCCTCGCAGCGGCGCGGGTGGCGGCGACGGCACCCCCTCGAACAACTGCGGCGCCGAGCTCTTCGCGGCGAGCCACGTGCAGTCCAACATGCTCATCGTGCTCGACAGCTCGGGGAGCATGAACGAAGCGATTACCGGCGGGACCAAGTGGGAAATCGCCACCGCGGCCTTGAAGCGCGTGACGGCCGCCAACGACACCAAGATTCGCTTCGGCCTCAACACCTTCTCCACCGACGTCATGAAATGCGACATCGGGAGCAACAAAGTGCCGGTCGGCGACGCGACCGCGTCACTCATCGCCAGCTACATGCCGGTCAAAGCGCCGGGGAACGGCACACCCATCGGGGGCGCGCTGCACCTCGCGGCGACGAACGCGGCCCTCGCGGACACCAGCCGCGCGAACTACGTGATGCTGGTCACCGACGGCAAAGAGAACTGCAACGGCAAGCCGGTCGACGAAGTGAAGGCGCTCTTCGCCAAGAACGTGAAGACGTTCGTGGTCGGGTTCGGCGCCGACGTGGACAAGGTGATGCTCGCCAACATGGCCACCGAAGGCGGCACCGCCCGCGCGGGAACCGTGAAGTATTACCAGGCCGACGACGGCGCCACGCTCAACGCCGCGTTCGACTCGATTGCCCAGGGCGCCATCGGCTGCAACTACAAGCTGGCCAAAGCGCCGCCCGACCCGACAAAGATTTTCGTTTCGGTGGGCGGCCAGCTCGCGCCGCACGACGCGTCCAGAATGAACGGCTGGGAGTACGACGCCGCCCAGAACCGCATCACGCTCTACGGCGCCACCTGCGAGCAGGTCTCGAAGAACCCCGGGACCAAGGTCAACATCGTCTACGGCTGCCCAGACCCGGGCCTGATTGAAGGCGGCACGGGCGGCGGCGGCGGCTCCACCGGAGCGGGTGGGGCCGGGGGAAGCTCCGGCGCCGGCGGTGGCTCGGGCGGCGGTTCCGGCGCAGGAGGCAGCCCCGGCGGCCTGGGCTGACTTCCAACGTCGCGAAGTCGATGGTTTTTCGTGCTCCAACTGAAGCATTACCGGGCAGATCGGCTACTGTACATGCTTGAAACCACGCCAGGTGCGACGAGGCGTGTCCGTTGCATAGACAGGTGACCATGAGCCGAGCATCTTTCGTTTTCATTGCCGCATTTGTGACGTCCATGCTGTTCGGAGCCTGTGCAGGGTGCTCCGGCGCGACGGCTCAGTGCGCCAAAGACGCTGACTGCGGCACTGGCAACAGGTGCACTCCGGCCAAGACGTGCGGCGCGGCGTGCTCGGCCTCGACCCCGTGCACGAGCGGAAACTTCTGCTCCGCGGCGGGCGCGTGCGTACCGAACGGCGGGTGCGGCGCCGACGCCGACTGCAGCACCTCGGCCGCAGGAAAGTTCTGCAACTTCGGAAAATGTGGAGCGACGGCCAGCGGCGGTGGCGCGGGCGGCGCGGGCGGCTCCGGCAACGGCGCCGGTGGCTCCGGTAACGGCGCGGGCGGTGCCGGCAACGGCGCCGGTGGCGCAGGCGGCCAGGGCGGCGGCCTGCTCGACGACGGCGGCATCCCCAACTGCGGCGCCGAGGCCTACGCGTCGACGCACGTCGAGGCGAACATGCTCATCATGCTCGACAACTCGACGAGCATGGCTCAGGCGCCGAACAACAATCCTGTCAGCAGCTCCAACCCGTCCAAGTGGACCATCGCGGTGGCGGCCGTGAAGGCGGTGACCTCGGCGTACGACACGCAGATTCGCTTCGGCCTGGCCGCGTTCCCCGGGAGCGGCTCGTGCACGGCGCCCAAGAGCCAGGTCACGGTCGGCCCCACCAACGCCAGCATGATTGCCTCGAAGTTGGGGACCAGCCAGGCGGGCGGCAGCACACCGCTGGCGACGGCGCTCGCCTGGTGTGAAAGCGTGCCCGAGCTCAAGGACACCACGCGCGCCAACTACGTCTTGCTGCTCACGGACGGCTCCGACACCTGCGCGCCCACGTCCAAGCGCGTCTCCGAGCCGATTGACGCTGGGCACTCGCTCTTCGGCATGGGCATCAAGACCTACGCGGTGGGCTTCGGCGGCGGCGTCTCGGCCCCCACGCTGGAAGGCATTGCGATTCAGGGCGGCACCGCGCGCAGCGGCACCCCGAAGTACTACCAGGCGGACGACGCGGCCTCGCTCAACGCGGCGCTCTCCTCCATCGCGCAGGGCGCGCTGACCTGCGATTACAAGCTGGGCAAGGCGCCCCCGGACGCGAACAAGCTGTACGTTTACGTGAACGGGGTCCTCGTCGCTCGCGACCCGTCGCACGCCACGGGGTGGGACTATGACCCCGTCACCAACCGCATCACCCTCTACGGCGCCACCTGCGCCTCGGTGTCGATGAACACCAACGCCCACGTGAACATCCTCTATGGGTGTCCGGACCCGACCATCATCGAAGGCCAGGACGGCGGCCTGCAGTACGCCGACGGCGGCGGGCTCGGCTGAGCCCTCGCGGTTGACGCACAGCGCTGGCGTTGAGACCGGTGAGCGCGGCGCGCGCTCAGTTCTCGTCTGCGCGTGAGTCTCGCACGCGCAACGTGCCCAGCACCTTGTCCACCCAGCGGTGGCTGATGCCGAAGTTCTTGTCCGGCACGGCGAAGTGGTGCGCCATGTGGTGGGACCGAATCTTCTTCCCCCACTCGGTGAGCGGCTTTCGGTAGTGCGTGGACCAGTGCGTGAAGTCGTACCAGAGGTAGCCCAGCAGCATGCCCAGCCAGTACGGCACGGTGACGTCGGGGCGGCCGAAGGACCACAAGAGCGCCGCCACGCCGACCACCATCGGGAGTGACGCGCCCAGCGGCATCACCAGCCGGTCGGGGTCATCGGGGTACTTGTGGTGGTAGCCGTGCAGAATGCTGTGCAGGCGGCGGGTGAAGGGCGAGTTGCCTTCCCAGTGAAACAGGTTCTTGTGAATGACGTACTCGAGCAGCTGCCAGGTGAAATACCCGAGCGGAATCAGCGCGGCGGTGAGCTGCCAGGTGGTCGTCTGCGTCCACAGCGCCCACGCGAGCACGCCGATGGCCACCGGGCCGTAGACGATGAACGGGGTGACGGGGTGAATCTTCGAGAACATCTCGAAGAAATCACTCTCGAACATCCGCGAACGCTCATTTCGAACGTAGTCGAGCTTCATGCGCGGTTTTCCATACCGGAGCGGCCCCGCGCTGACAACCTGCGCGCGCAGCGGGGCGTCCGCCAGAGGTCACGCCGCGGTGTCGGGGCCCCTGCCCCTGCTACCGGAGCGACTGGAGGAGGCGCTCGGCCTCCTGGGCCACCGGACCCTCGGCGCCCAGCTTCCTCGCCAGTTCCAGCGCGGTCCGCGCGTCGTCTTTCTGGCCCTTCAGCTTGAAGGCGATGCCGCAATTGAGCTGCACCGTGGCCGACCGGGCGTCCATCTCCCGGGCCTCGAGAAAGAGCGCGAGCGCTTCGTCGAGCTCACCCACCAGCAGCTTCTCTTTTCCGAGCGCGATTCTTCCCTCGGCGTCGTTCACCAACTCGACGTCGATCACGTTGCGCCCCACCACGTTGAAGATGAGGGCGCGCAGAATTCCCGTCCAATAGAAGGTGAGGCCTTCGGCGGCGACCACGGCGGCGAGCGGAATGTCGGGGAGGAGTTGCTTGCCGCGGAACTTGAAGCGCACCTTGGTGTAGCGGCCCTTTCTGGCCCAGGTGACCACGTTCTCGCGCAGGCGCTCCAGCGAGGCCTCGATGGCGTCCGGGTCGATGTCAAACGGGAGCGAGGCGGACGGCGCCGCGCTGGCAGGCGCCTTCTTCTGCTTCGCCTTCTTCGTCTTGCCCGCAGCGGGCTTCTTCTTCGTGGCCATGGCCCGACAGGCTACTTGAAGCTCTTACAATCTGCCGCACACCCGTCGCCGCCGACGGTGTTGCCGTCGTCGCAGACCTCAGCGGCGTCGAGTCGCTTATCGCCACAGGTAGGCACGGTGCAGTCGGTTCGGCAGGCAGAGCTGGTGTTGAGCGCCTCAATCGTAATCGGCTCGGTCATCTTGAGCGGAATGCGCACCAGGTCGTCCCGCACGAAGCCCCAGGTGGTGATGCCGCGAATGAAGTTGGGGGTGACCGTCACCTTCCACTGCCCCGGGAACGGGAGACCGCCAATGGCGCCCCCGTCGCTGTTGCGGTTGAACGTCCACCGTCCGAGGACGGTGGTGGTGTTCGTCTTCTGAAATTCGCTCGCGGTGTCGTCCGCCACGTCGACCACGGTTGACGTCGGGAGGTTGGTGACGTCCATGTTCACGGCGGAGTCCGGCTGCACCTGCCCCGAGCTGTCCTCGTCGATACCGTGGGTGAGGATGAGGTCGAGCCGGCCGGTGGTGGAATCGACGTAGAGGTAGATGCGGCTCTCGCCCACCTGCTCCAGCCCGGTGTGCGAGCTGG
>CAZFXD010000310.1:3262-5801 GCA_964522795.1 uncultured Myxococcaceae bacterium | reverse complement strand
AGTGCGGGCGGCGGCAGTGCGGGCGGCGGCAGTGCGGGCGGCGGCTCCGGCGGCGGCAGCGCCTCGGTCAGCACCGCGGTCGCGATTTCGAGCCACGCCTCGCACACCTGCGTCACGACGTCTGACGGCCTGGCCCGGTGCTGGGGCGACGGGCAGTTCTACCAACTTGGCAACGGGAGCATGCTCGACGAATCGGCGCCGTACACGGTGCCGCAACTGTACTCGGGCGGCCTGGTGACTCGCGCAGCCGCAGGCGGGAATTTCACTTGCCTGATTCGGAATCCGGCGACCGTCATCGGCTGCTTCGGCGACGATTCCTATTATCAGAGCGGTGCGGCAGGGGTTCCCTCGAACGAGCTGGTGTTGAACATCGACGCGGGCGTGGTTGAGGTTGCGACTGGCGGATTCTTCGCGTGCGCTCGTCTCGCCAACAACTCCGTGCGCTGCTGGGGGCGCAGCGACGCGATGCAGACGGGTTTGATGCAGAACAAGGTGGGGTTCGCCAGCGAAGTCACCGGGCTGGACGCAGGCGTCAAACAGCTCGTCGCCCAAGGCGCCTCCGCGTGCGCGCTGATGAATGATAACGGGGTCCGCTGTTGGGGCGACAACACCAACGGTCGATTGGGCTCGTTCACCGCGGGACTGCAGCCCAGTGGCACACCGCTCCGCGTAGCGAACCTTGACGGCGGCGCGAAGCAGATTGCGGGAGGCGCTGATTTCGCGTGCGCGCTCATGGATTGGGGCGCGGTGAAGTGCTGGGGAAGCAACGCGGTCAATCAGTTGGGAAGCAACGGCCAGGCGCTGAACTACGGCGGCTCCGACATCGTCGGCGTCTCTGGGGCGAAGGCGATCGCCGCCGGCGGGCAAACCGCCTGCGCCATTACCTCGGGCGACAACCTTCAGTGCTGGGGTGGAAACCAGGGTGGAAAGTTGGGAGACGCGGGGGTCGCCAGTTCCGCGGTTCCGGTCACCATTCCGGGTCTCTTCGGGGTGGCTCAGGCGGCGATTGGCAGCAGCCACATCTGTGCTCTGCTCGTCGACGCCGGAATCCGCTGCTGGGGCTCGAACCTCAACGGGGAGCTCGGCAACGGAACGAAGACTGCCTCGGTGGCTCCGACCACCGTGGTTGGGTACTGACAGACTCCAGGCGAACCTGAAGCTGACCGTTCCGGTACGAAGCGGCCGGTCGGCAGAACGAACGCGCCCCGCGCCTACTGCTGCACGGAGATGCTGAAGCGGCCGGTGTTCGAATTCGCCGGTCCCACTCCGTCGACGATGATGCGGTAGGTGACGCCCTGGGTCACCGCGAAGGTGATGGTTTCCGGGCCGCCGCGCGTCTTGGAGTCGCTCTGGGCGAAGCAGCTCGTCGCATTGCAGTCGCTCATCACCTGCACGGCGACGTCAAAGCCCAGCTCAGGGTTGACGGTCACCTTCGCCATGCCGGACGCCGTCGGCGTGTACGTGTACGCCACGTCCGGACCTTCCGGGGGGTAGAGCGCGTTCACGTTGCACGGGCTCGGATACTCGAAGTAGTCGCTCCCCGACCCCAGGGTCGTCGAGGCGTAGGTGGTGTTGGCCGAAAGCGGCGTGGCGTTATTGCAGAAGTCATTCGGTGCGGAGAGGCGCGGAGCCACATCCACCCGGAGCGTGAACGGCAACTGCCCGCCGAGATACGACTGCGCGGAGTTGTCGACGACGAAGTACAGGTTGGTCGCCGACGCCGCCTGGAAGGTGAACCGAGCCGCTTCTGCGCGCGGGGTGTACCCGCCGTTCATGCCCACGCAGTAGACGTACCCGGCGTCAGCGCCGCACGTGTCTTTGAAGATGCCGAGCGCCGGCCGACCTTCGGTGCCGTTGAGCGACCACACCGACGCCGTCACGTCGTACGACAGGGCGCCGCTGGGAACCGTGACTGAGTAGACGCGGTCCGGCGAGCCGGTCGAACTGCAGGCCAGGTTGTATTCGTTCTTCAACAGCAGGTCGTCTCCAGCGCCGGCCGTATGCGACGTCACCTCGACGCTCCCGTTCGTCAGGGTGAGCGCGCCAGGGTTCGCACAGCTGGTGGCGGTGCCGTCGACCGGGGTATCGATTCGTTCTGTGATCAGTCGGTAGGAGCCCGCGGTGCCGTCGGTGCCCGTCACGACGACGACGTAGGTGCCTGCATCAATCGCGTTGAGCAGGACCGTGGTGGGGCCGGCGCCACCGCCCTGCGCGCAGCCTTTGAACCCATTCAAGACCTGTGTGGTGCAGGAGCTCGCCACGTGCACGCTGGGCGTGAAGCCGGCGTCGTCGGTCGGAACCACCGTCGCCTTGAATCGCCCGCCCTGGGGCAAGGTGACCTGATACGCCTGCGCCGGTTCCTGGAGTCCCGTGCCCTGCCCGCACGACGTCGTGCCACTCAAGCGGGTGCCGGCATCGAACAGCGTGCCGCCGACGTCGCCCGTCGCGGCGGGGAGCACGATGGGGCTCGCGCACGTGCCGTTTCCCTGTCCCGAACCGCCGCCCTGTCCCGAACCGCCGCCCTGTCCCGAGCCGCCGC
>CAZFXD010000310.1:0-3162 GCA_964522795.1 uncultured Myxococcaceae bacterium | reverse complement strand
CTTGTCCCGAGCCGCCGCCTTGTCCCGAGCCGCCGCCTTGTCCCGAGCCGCCGCCTTGTCCCGAGCCGCCGCCCTGTCCTGAGCCGCCGCCGCCACCACTGCCCCCTGGCGCGGTGCATGGGTACCCGCAGCGCGTGGCGGCGAGGAAGATCGCCTGGGCCGGGTGAAACAGCGCGGCGAGGCCGTTCAAGACAAACGGCTGCTGGTTGGTCGAGGTCAACCCACGCGCGGGATCGTTCACGCACGTGCACGAGATGTTGACGCCGCCGGCGGGGACGCAGTGAACCCCGGCGCCGTGGTTGGTGCCAGCGACGGTGCACGCCCCGTCACACGACGTGGGAGTCAGCGCGTTCTCGGGCGTGCAGCCGAGGGAGCAGGTGCTGGGGGCGAAGCAGCCCGCCGCGGCGAACGTCTCGCGAACCAGCTGCATGTTGAGCACGTAGCTGAAGCCGGACAACAGGCCCTTCACTTCGGTGGCCGTCGAGTCCGCGCCGCCGATGGGCTCCCAGTTCGTGGCGCCGTCTTTGGAGTGCAACAACACTACGGGGCCGGTTCCGCTGAGGAGCGCCTTGTCGATGGCCAGGGTCAGCCTGGCGGGCGACGAGAGTGTCGTTCCTTCGGGCTTGAGCTGAATGATGGGCCCGACCGCCTTCAGACCGCTCGGGAGCGTGGCGTTCGAGACGACCGTCGCGGAGAAGTGGGTGGACGTCGCCACCGCGCCGCCGGGCACTTCAAGTTTGAACCCCTGCGCTTCGAGCGTCCCGCCCGCGCTGCCGATGTCCTTTTCAACCAGCGGCGCTCCACCGCCACCTGCGGGCGAACAAGCCGCCACCACGACGAAAGCGAAACCGGCAACCCAACGGACGAGGTTCGTCTGAAATTTCATGGCCGGCCGAGATACCACAACGGCCGCCCATGGAAGCGAATCGTGAGTGCCCCGCCCGGCCTGGTTACGGCAGCCCGTAGCCTCCGTACACGGCGCCGGAGCCCGTGAAGCCGACGTACACCTTGCCAAACACATCGGGGTCGCCCTCGATGGCTGCGACGCGGTCAATGGAGCCCAACGGAAAGTCTCCCAGCGACACCCAGCTCTGGGCGTCATCGTCGGAACGGTAGATTCCGTACGTTCCATTGACCCAGCCCGAGATGAAGAGGGCTGGTTGGGTGTGCCCCGGCGCCGCTTTGCCGAACCCGAACGCGTTCACCTCGAGCACGTTGGGCACGGCGGTCCAGCTCACGCCCCCGTTGGTGCTCTTGCGAAAGGCGCCGGAGGCGGGCTCGGCCAGCACCGAGCCGAGCGGCCCCGGGGTCAGATAGAGCTTTCCGGCGGCGCCCGGCACCGCGCGCAGCTTCGCGTTGTAGTGCGTCCAGGGCTCAATCGTTCCGGTGTACACCAGCGACCAGGTGTCGCCGCCGTTGGTGGTTCGGTAGAGCCCCTTGTCGGAGTGGAGCAGGTAGAACGTGCCCGGCGTCAGACCGTCGGCCGTCACGGTGTGGCGATTGAGGTAGTAGGCGAAGTGAACGCCGTCGAGGTCAGCGGCCTTGCTCCAGTCAACACCGGGAAGGTTGACCTGCTGCCAGCTCTGGCCGCGGTCCTTGGTGTAGTAGGCGGGCTTTCGATTCGAAGCGACCCACACGATGTTGGTGTTGCTCGACGCGGCCAGCGTGCCGAACCCCCAGGTCCACGGCGATGTCGACCCCATCGGCATGGTGGGGAATCGGGTCCACGTCTTTCCTTTGTCCAGCGAGTAGCCGGAGTTCAGCGCGAGCCCGTCGCCCTCGCAGCACCCGCGCACGTCGCTCAGATTCGAGACGACGAAGTTGGAGTCGATGGGCGAAACCGAGACCGCGAGGCCGGTGTGGAACCGCATCGAGGGCAGGTAGCTGGTCGGGTAGACGTCGGGGTTGGTGATTTCCCAGATGGGCCGGTCCCACGCCGCGATGAGGGGCTTTCCACCGGGCGCCACGGCGATGGTCGTCACGACCAGCTGTTCGATGCCCTTTGAAATCGACTGCCAGGCGTTGGTGGTGGTCGAAGGCGTGATGGTCGCGGTGAACACGCCGACGCCCTCGGAGAACCACACCTTGTCGGCCACCACCGGGTCAAACAGCATTCGGCCGCTCGACATGTAGGCGATGTCCTGCGCCTTCTCGAGCCAGGGAATGTCGGCCGAGGCGATGGTCTTCTGCGCCACGTTGGCGGACCAGTTCATGCCCGCATTGGTGGTCTGCACCGTGTCTCCCGAATCGTCGCCGATGAGGACTCGGTTGGAGTCGGTCGGCGAAACGGTGATGGTGTGCCACCAGCGGCCGCCGCCCAGGCTCGGCGTGATGTTGGTCCACGCGCCCCCGCGATATCGCCAGACGGAACTCGGCGAGGTGTGGCGGCTCGTCGCGTAGTACGTGCCGTCAGCCGCCATGGCGGCATGCTCCACCGCGCTCGGCCCGGCGATGCTGGTGAACGTGGTCCCGCCCGTCGCCTGGTAGACGCCGTTTCCGTGCGAGGCGACGTACACCTTGTTGGTGCGCCCACCGGTCGTGCCGCTCGAGGCGTCAAAGGCGATGCCGGTAATCGCGCCGCTGTCGCTCGGCGTCCCGGCGGGGATCTCAGTGACGCGCGCCCAGCTCCCACCTCCGTCGGTGCTGCGCCACACCCCATTCGCCGGCGTCCCCACGTACACCACGTCGGGGTTGGCCGGGTCGACCGCCATCTTCTCGCCCCACATGCGGGGCGGGTCGTTGGGGTCGATGGAGAGCGGGGCAAAGCTCGTCTTGCTCCAGGTGTCGCCTGCGTTGTTCGAGCGAAACACGTAGCCGGAGAAGAACATGTACACGCGTGACGGCGCGTTCGGCGCCACGGCGATTTCGTAGACCCCAGCGTGGAAGTCGGTGTGATGAAACTCCGACGGCAGCGACGCAACGGTCACCAGTTGCTTCCACGTGGTGCCGACGAGTCGATAGGCGCCGTAGGTGTCCGTGCGGACGACTTTGGTCGTGCCGTCATTCGACATGGACATTCCGGTCAGCCAACCACCGGCGCCCAGTTTCAGCGTTCGCCAGGAGAAGCCGCCGTCTGTCGTACCGCCGCCACTCCCGCCGCCCGCAGCGCCGCCGCCGCTCCCGCCGCCCACAGCGCCGCCGCCGCTCCCGCCGCCCACAGCG
>CAZFXD010000309.1:0-5806 GCA_964522795.1 uncultured Myxococcaceae bacterium | reverse complement strand
CTACGACGGCGAGCTGGTGCCGCTGCCGTTTCGCACACTCGGCAAAGATGAGACGCGGCGCTTCTTGATGGAGATCATGTCGCCGGCCCAGCGTCAGCACTTCGAAGAGTTCCGGGAAATCGATTTCCTGTACGAGCTGAAGGGCATCGGGCGTTTCCGCACCAACTGCATGGAACAGAGCCATGGTCTGGGCGCGGTGTTTCGAATCATCCCGCCCGCCATTCCGACGCTCGACGAGCTCTCCATGCCGCCGGTGATCAAGCGGCTGACGCAGATGCAGAACGGGCTGGTGCTGGTCTGTGGGCCGACGGGTTCGGGGAAGACCACCACGCTGGCGGCGATGATCCAGGAGATCAACACCACCGAGCAGAAGCACATTCTGACCATCGAAGACCCGATTGAGTTCATTCACCCGCGCATCAAGGGCACGGTGACGCAGCGTCAGGTGGGCCTGCACTGCGAGTCGTTCGCCTCGGCGCTGAGAGCGTCGCTGCGTGAGTCGCCCGATGTGCTGGTGGTGGGCGAGATGCGCGACGAAGAGACCATTTCGCTCGCGCTGGCCGCCGCGGAGACGGGGGTCCTGGTGTTCGGCACGCTCCACACCAACACCGCGGCCAAGGCGGTGGACCGCATCATCGACGTGATTCCCGAAGAGTCGCGCGACCAGCTGCGAGGCAGCTTGTCGGTGTTGCTCCGCGCCGTGGTCGCCCAGCAGTTGTGCCGACGAGCGAATCAGGACGGACGCATTGCCGGCATCGAAGTCTTGCTCCAGAATTTCGCGGTGTCGCACATGATTCGCAGCAACAAGGTCCACCAGATTGAAGGCTACCTGGAGACGGCCTCGAACGACGGCTCGGGTCAGCAGAGTCTCGATGCGCACTTGTTTCGGCTGGTCCGAGACGGCATGGTCGAAATCGACGAGGCCCTTTCGGTCGCGAACCAGCCGCATCTGCTCGAAAAACGCGTGGCAGAGATGGAAAAGGATACGACGGCGTGACTGACGCAGCGCTCGATGCACTTCTGGATCTGGCGCGGCGGCACGAGCTGTCGGGGCACGTCAACGAGGCGGCGGACGCCTACTTGCGCGGAAACGCGATCGACGACGTGGTGCGCGTGTTCTCGGCCGCGCGTCGGTTCGAAGACGCCGCGGTGGCGGTGATGCGGTTCCTCAACGTGACTCCCGACCGCATCAACACCTTGAAGCCGGAGCGCCGCAAGACCGCGCTCCTGGCGGCGATTTGCTACGCCAAGGCAGGGAAGACGCAGGAGGCGCTCGAACTCTTCGTGGCCTTGAAGGAGTTTCAGCGAGGCGCGCAGGTGCTGGAACGGGCCGGCGACCGCGTGGGTGCCACCAAGCTGTTGGCGTCGAGCGGCAAGAAGCTGGGCGGGAGTCTGCTCTCCTCCACAGGGACGAGCTCGACCGCCAGCGGGACCGTCAACATGCAGGCCGCCAAGCGGTTCGAGCTGCAGGGCAAGCCCGAGCTGGCGCTGGAGGCGTATGTCCACCTGAAGCGGTTCCACGACGCGGCGCGAATCGCGGAGCAGCTCGGCTACGTCGATCAGGCGGCCTCGTTCTATGCCGACGCCGGAATGCCCTTCGAAGCGGCCCGCGCCTACGCCACGGTGGGCGACACGGGCGAAGCCGTGGAGAATTACGTCCGCGTCCCTCGCGACGACTCGCGCTACCGCCAGGCGTGCCATGACCTGGTGCGAATCTCGCAATCGGTCGAGCACCTCAACCTGCAGATGGAGCTGTTCCTCGCCAAGTTTGTGCAGCAGGGGCCGCAGGAGCCGCGCGACCTGGAGACGTTCTATTTCCTCGCCAAGCTCTACCGCCGTCACGACCTGTTTGAGAACGCAAAGGAAGTGCTCGAGAAGCTGGTGAACGCTCAGCCGGGCTACCGCGACGCGGCCGAGCTGCTGAAGCAGGTTGAGGCGGACACCAAGGGAAACGTCAAAGAGTTCAAGCGCGCCCTCGAACAGGATCGCCAGTTTGAGTCGACGGACCGCAAGCGGCCGGGCGTCCCCGCGGCGCCTTCCATGGCCGACTTGCCCGACTTGCCGGGCCTGCCCGGGCTGCCCCCGGTGGGCGCGCAGCCACGGGCGGCGACTCCGGCACCGCAGGGTGGTCCGAGCGCGCAGCAGCCGACGCCGTTTCCACAGGCGCCGCCGCAGCCGGCCTACTTGAACCCGCAGGCCGCGCCGTTCCCCCAGGCGCCCGGCTATGCGCCGCAACAATGGCCAGGTCAGCCTCCGCCGGGGTGGCCGGGCTACCCGCCTCAAGGGCAATACCCGCCGGGGTACGGGCCTGGCCCGGGTGGGTACCCGACGCCGTACCCCACGCCTGGATACCCGGGTCAGTTCGGGCAACCCCATGGCTACCCGCCGAATCCGTACGGGCAGCCGCAGTTCGGCCAGCCCCAGGGCTACCCCCCCAACCCCTACGGGCAGCCGCAGTTCGGAGCCGCGGGCCCCCTGCCGGCGGCTCCGCCCTACGGCACGCCCGCCCCGGTTCACGGCGCACCGCCGCCGTACACCACCCCCGCGCCGGGGGCCGCCGTGGCGCCCGTTCACCAGCCCACGCCGATGCCCGTCGGCGCCGATGACTTCGGCGCGACCATGATGTCCAAGAGCGGCTCGCAGCCCATTCCAGCCGCGGCGCAGGCGCCGGCCCCGCCGGCCGCCCCCGCCCGGCCGAGATCGGCACCTGGCCTCGGCGCCGACGTCAATCAGCGCTACAAGCTGGTCGACATCCTCGGGCAGGGCGGCATGGCGATCGTCTTCAAGGCCGAGGATCGTGAGATTGGTGAGACCGTCGCGCTCAAGTTGTTCACGATGGATTCAAATGCCGAAGCGCTCGACCGCTTCCGCCAGGAACTTCGGCTGTCGCGTCAGTTGGTGCACCCGAACATCGTGCGGCTCTACGACATCGGCGTGACCGATGGGTTCCGCTTCATCACCATGGAGATGCTGGTGGGGCGCGAGCTGCGTGCGTACATCGGGCGACCGTTCGACGTGGCGACCGGCATCGGCTTTCTGGTGCAGGCGTGCGCCGGCCTTCACTACGCCCACAAGGCGGGCGTCATTCACCGCGACATCAAACCGGAGAATCTCTTCGTCACCGACTCGGGCGTGCTCAAGGTGATGGACTTCGGCATCGCCAAGGGCCAGCAGAGCCAGGGCATGACCCAGGTCGGCATGATGGCCGGCACGCCGCAGTACATGTCTCCCGAGCAGATCAACAGCTTCGGGACCGTCACCGGCGCGACCGACATGTACGCCCTGGGCGTGGTGGCGTACGAGATGTTCTGTGGCCGGGTGCCGTTCTCCCACGCCGAGGTCATGCCCCTGTTGATGATGCACGTGAATCAGCCCGTGCCGCCGCCGATCGACGTGAACCCGGCGCTCCCACGGGCGGTGAGCGACATCATCGTTCGGATGCTGGCGAAGAACCCGGCCGAGCGGTTCGCTTCGATGGCCGAGTTGCAGAAGGCCCTCTCCGACGCAAAGACCGCGAAGTAGCCGATCAGCTCGCCTCGCTGTCCCAGGCCGAGGGCGTGGGGCGCGCGCGCCGGTAGATGTCCGGGTCCACGATTTCCATCAGCCGCTCGGGGTTCTTGAGCGCGGCGAACCCATGCGCGGCGTAGATCGCGTGGGCGTCTTTGGTGGCGAGCAGCCAGCGGCGAAGTCCCTGCAGCCGGGGGTGTCGTCGCACCGCCGCGACCAGCGCTTTGCCGATGCCGCGGCGCTGGTGTTCGCTGCGCACGTAGACGTCGGCCAGGTACGCGAAGGTCGCGAAGTCGGTCACCACCCGCGCGAAGCCGACCTGGACGCCGGCATGAAACACCGAGAAGCAGAGCGAGTTCTCGATCGCGCGCGCGACCAGGGCCCGGGGAATGCCCGCCGCCCAGTACGACGCGGTGATGGTGGCGTGCACGGCGTCGATGTCGACTCGGCCGCGGTCGTCGGTCAGCTCGTAGCCTTGAGGCAGCTCGAACACGCGGGGCGCCCCGGTCGCCTTCGAGCGCGCGTCTACCAGGCGCTTTCGCACCAGGTCGGCCCAGTCGCCCTTCAACTCGATGCCCGCGGCGCGACGCTGGAGCCGCTCCGCGGCCGCGGGAATGGAGCCGCTGCCCGCGAAGGGGTCGAACACCAGGTCGTTCGGCCGGGTCCATTGCTCGATCAGCGGCTCCAGCACACCGAACGGTTTGTGGTGGGGGTGGTTCCCGAACGCCGCGCCCTGGCCTTCATCGTCGTAGCCGGCGACGACGCTCCACGGAATGGGTGGGGCGTGGGCCGGTCGCTCCAGCGGCGCGGGCAAGAGCACCAACGCCACTTCGTAGACGCGGAGCAGCTCTTCATTCCCTTGCACGTCTTTGGTCCGCTTGGCCCACACGAATTCCCCGGCGAGGTGGGGGTACCCGAGCTTCGCCGCGGCGGTGACGATCGGTTCCTTGCCGAGGAAGTTGGTCCAGATGATGGCTGGGGCGCCGGGCTTCAAGTGAGCGAAGGCGAGGGTCATCCACGCCTCGGTGAACGTTCGATAGTCGCGCACCGATTCAAAACGAACGGCCGGGTCCTGTTCGACCTTGCGGCCTTTCTTGTCCCGCTCGTCGCCACCTTTGCGCCGCCGGGTGAGCAGGCAGTACGGCGGGTCTGAGAGGAGCGCGTCGGCCCGGTCGCCGCCGAGCGCCTTCTGGTAGGCCTCGGGGGTGGTGGCGTCGCCGTGAACGACCGAAGGCTTCATCGCCGGTGCGCTGCCACGTCGGCGTGCTTGGCGATGAATTCGTCGAAGCCACCCTGAAAGTCGACCACCTCGCGGCCAATGCGCGGCGCCCAGATTCGGGTGGCCACGTCGGCGATCAGGTCCTGGTCGTGCGTCACCACGATGGCGGTGCCTTCAAATCGCTTCAGCCCTTCGGCGAGCGCGGAGATCGACTCCAGGTCGAGGTGGTTGGTCGGCTCGTCGAGGATGAGCACGTTGTCCTTCTTGAGCATCAACTGAGACATCAGCATGCGCACGACCTCGCCTCCGGAGAGGGTGGTGGTCGACTTCATGCGCTCTTCGCCCGAGAAGAGCATGCGGCCGAGCAACCCCGAGATCTCTTCGTTGGACATCTTGGTGTCCTGGTCGCGCAGCCAGTTGAACACCGTCGTCTTGGGCGGGATGAGACCGTGGTGATCCTGCGGCATGTACCCGATGGAGGCCTGGTGCCCCCAGCCGATCTTCCCCGTGTCGGGTTCGAGCGCGCCGGCGATCATCTTGACCAGCGTCGTCTTGCCCACGCCGTTCTTGCCGATGACGCAGATCTTCTCGCCTTTGGTGACCAGCGCCGAGAAGGGCGGAATCACCTTCAGGTCGTCATACGACTTGGAGATATTTTCGATCATCAGGGTCTGCTTCCCTGACGGCACCTTCTGCTCGAACTTGATGAACGGTCGGGCGATGTTGGAGCGCTTCAAGTCGTCGAGCTGCAGCTTCTCGATCTGCTTGATGCGGCTCTGCACCTGCGATGCCCGGGTGCCGGCGTGGAAGCGCGCCACGAAGTCCTGCAGCTGGGAAATCTTCTTTCGCTTGTCGTCGTTCTCGGACTCGATGCGGCTGCGCACCTGCGACTTCTGCCGCACCATGTCGTCGTAGTTGCCGGTGTAGGTGATGATCGTCTCGTAATCGATGTCCGCGATGTGGGTGCAGATGGAGTTCAGGAAGTGGCGGTCGTGCGAGATGATGATCATCACGCCTTCGTACTCGTGCAGAAACGACTCCAGCCAGCGAATCGAGTCGAGGTCGAGGTTGTTGGTCGGT
>CAZFXD010000308.1:0-5824 GCA_964522795.1 uncultured Myxococcaceae bacterium | reverse complement strand
GGAGCCGCCGCCGGTGGAGACGCCACCGCCCGAGCCGCCGGAGCCGCCGCCCGTGGAGACGCCACCGCCGGAGCCGCTGTCAGGCCGATTGGGCCCGCGAACGCATTGGTTCTTCACGCAGTAGAAGTTGCCGCCGCAATCGGCGTCGGTCGTGCACGTGTACTGCGCGGGAGGGTCGAAGCAGGCGCCCAGCGCGGTCAGTGAGGTCGAGAGCAGCAGCGCGCGCTGGAGGGACACCGGTGGGCGTGAAGGACTCATCGACGCGAAAGGCTACCCTCGACGCGCAGCGCACGCGAGAGTCTGGAGGCTCGACGCGTGCGTCACCCGGCGCTGATCAATGATTTCCGCCGGCCTTTTCTTCGGGGCTGCGCTGGTCGTGGATGATTTGGAGCACGGCCGCGAGGACCGTGAAGGAAATCACCAGCGTGGTGAGCAGTCCGATGCAGGCCACGTAGCCGATCGACTTCAACCCGTTGTGCTTGGCGAAGAAGAGCGACGCAAAGCCGGCGACCGCGGTGAGCGTGGAGGACGCCACGGCCGCGCCGACGGAGCGCAGCGCGACGATGGGCGAGGTTCCCTCGAGGAAGCGGTGCAGCAGGTACAACCCATGGCTCACGCCGAACCCGAGGAGGATGGGCAGAATCACCAGGTTCATGAAGTTCAGCTTGTGGTCCGTGATGGAGAGGACACCGAGCATCATCCACAGGCCGATGCCGAGCGGAATCACGGAGGCCGCGGCCAGCTTCACCGAGCGGAAGTCGAGGTAGTGCATGACCAGAATCCACAGCGCGGCGAGGAGGACCGTGAGTTTCCCGTCGAAGAGCACGATGCGGGCGAGGGTGGCGAAGAGCATCGCCAGCCCGGCGGACATGTAGTCGCCCTTCTCGGTGTGAATGGTGCGGACCTCGTCGTTGAACTGCAGCATCTGCTTTCCGTCCCACAGGTCGACGCTGGGGTAGATGAAGGTCATGTAGCCCTGGTTCTCGGGCTTGGTGGTCTTCAGGCTCTTGAACATGGACGAGTAGATTTCCGGCACGCCTTCCACGCCGTACGGTTTCTGGCCGAGGATGCGGACGAAGAAGTTCCCCTTCTCCTGGAGCTCAGGTGGAAACGAAGCCACCGTCAGCTCTTTCTCGTCGAGCTCCTTCTTCCACTCCTCGAGCACCCTGGCATTCTTCTCGGCGATGTCCGGCTCGGGGACGAACGAATACAGCGACACGACCTGACTGACCGTGGGGTACTTCGCCTTGTTGGTGGTGCGGATGCCGCTCTCCACCACGGTCATCGCGTCCCACACGGCCTTCAAGTCCTCAATCGTCTTGCCCGGAACCGCGATCGGGTCGGAGGAGATCTTGAACCGCTCATTCATCTCGTCGAGCAGCTGAATGCTGAACGTGTCGTCAGCGACCAGCGCGCGGGTGTTGTAGTTGAAGCGAACGCCGCCCAGGAATCGGTCGACGATTGTGGGCTCTTTCGGGGCGGGAAAATCCTTCCACGGAATGGAGAACCCACAGACCAGGGCCACCACGGCGGTGGCCATTCCGAGCACGAACTTCGGTTGGGGAATTCGAATCTCTCCGCCCGCGGCGTTGTGATCTCTGGGCGGGTCCATGTACCCGATGAGCTTCTTGGGTAGCTCGGGGTTGCGGCGGCCGAGGAGCGTGAGAATCGAGGGGCACCAGGAGAAGAGCGTGAAGCCGATGATGAGCGTGCCGAACCCAGCGAGCAGCCCGAACTGGGAGAAGCCGCGGAACTGAGACACCAGGAGGACGAAGAACGAGCCCGAGGTGACGATGGCCGCGATGAGGGCTGGCCGCCCGGCGTAGATGAGCGCGTCGGTGATGGCCAGGTCGTACCGTTTGCCGGACCCCAATTCGATGCGGGTTCGGTAGGTGAAGTGAATGCCGTAGTCGACGCCGAACCCCATCAGGATGCCGCCGATCATGCTGGTGATCATGTTGAGCTGACCCAGCGCGACCTTGGCGAACCCCATGGTGATGATGGTGCCGAGCGCCATGCCGGAGATGACGATGACCGTCGGGGCCCACCGCCGGAAGAACAGCATGGTGATGACGCAGATGAAGACGAAGCCCCACACCGCCACGGGCTTGAGCGACTCATCGATGGCGTAGGAGTCATCGACGCTCGTCTTGTAGTTGCCGGTGAAGCCGTAGAAGACGCGCTTCGCGTCGCCCATCTTGTTGGTGTCCGAGAGCTGGCCCTGGCGTTGGTACCCCTCTTCCAATGCGATGCCGGTCTTCTGCGCCACGCGCTGGAGCTGCTCGTTGATGCGCTCCAGGTACTCCTTGGTGCGGGGGAGCTCGGTCGACGTCCACATCGGCTTGATCAGCATGATGAGCATCTTCGACTCGTCCGACAGGTAGTAGTCGTCGCGAATGCTCTTCTGGCCGATGTGGCTGTACTTATCGATGAGGTCGGTGAGGTCGAGTTTGACCGGCTCGGTCTTCTTGATCTCCACGTAGAAGGGGCTGTTGCGGCGAATCTGGTCGTTCAAGAACGCCATGATTCGTCTCTTCCCCTCGAGCAGGTCCTCGGTCTTGATGAAGAGCACCATGTGCTCCTGAATGAATTGGACCGGAACCTTGTAGGTGAAGAAGCGCACGTGCTCGGTGTCAGCGGCGAGCTCCTCCGCCATGGCGTCAGCGACCTTCTTCATCGCGGGCACGTCAGACCCTCGAAACGCGAGCGTGAGGTACCCGGCGCCGCCCACCATGTCGACGATGCGCTGCACCGCCTTCACCTCGGGGAGCTCCTGGGAAATCAGCTTCAGTTGATCAGGCTCGATTTCGAGCTTGGTGGTCAGCCACCCGGAGACGCCGCCGAGGAGCAGGAGGAAGGCGAGCACCCGGCCGGGATTTCCAACGACCATCTTGGCGTACGCGGTGACCGCGCGCGTGAGGAACGAAGCAGGATCGTGCATGGGCGCGGGGAAGCTAGACCAGAGCGCTTCAGGAGTGATGTGGGAACTGCGCGAAGGGAAGATTGGAAAAGCGGCCGGCCCGAAAGGTCCCCATGACACCTCGCGGGCCGGCCACGCTGCGGTTGCTGCGCATTTCCAATTCCGCCGCTACCCACAAACAAAGCAATGGGCGGGCCATCGGGGGCCTGCCGGAATTCGAGGAGTTGCAGCCGGCGCGCGCGGGGCGTGTCGACTTTGGGTTGACCGTGGGAGTGGACTTAATCCACGGGCGCGCGCGGGGTGGCGTGCAGAGTGTCCAGGTACACGCCGTAGCCGGAGTCGCTGGCCCACTCAACGGCGCCCTCCACCTGCGTGCCATCGGCCCAGTTGTTGAAGCTGGTCAGGTAGTGAAAGCGAAAGCCGCCGTCTCGCCAGGCCAGCACGTCGCGGGAGAACCGGTCGGGGTCTCGCGGCAACCCCGCGTCGGCGAGGTCCCAGCGCCAGAACCCGGGCGAGAGGGCGATGGAATCCACGTCTGCGGACACGGCCTGCATGGTGCCGTCGCCGAACCAGGCGAAGGGCTGGTCGGCGCAGGTCTTGTAGTCCGCGGTGGTGCTTCGCAGCGCGAGCGAAAGGCCGCCGTCGATGTCCCGCAAAGCGCTCATCCATTTGGTCGCCATGCCACAGGCGGTCAGCCCGCTCCCCGCGTTGAAGTCGACGAACACCACCAGGCCCCCGTCGAGCTTGAGCGCGTTGGGGTGATTGCCGTAACGGTCGCGAAGCAATCGGAGATTGCTCCGGAGCGTCCCGGCGTCCGGCCCTGGCGAGACGGTCTCGGTCTTGTCCAGCACGCCCCAGCGGAACGAATCGCCGGAGACGCCTGCGTCGAGCGCGAGGCCGAGAATCCGGTCGCCGCCCGCGCCATCGCCGAACCATTGCACCAGGGCTGCGTCGAACTGGGCGTACTTCAGCGCTTCGAGGTGTCGGACAATCGTCGCGAGGTCGGTGGAGGTATATCTCCCGTCCGAGGGGCGGTAGTGCGGGGGCTTGTCCTTCCACAGCCCCACGGTGTCGCCCTGATAGCCACCGAGGTATTGAGCCAGCCACAGGTCGTGTTCCCGGCGCCGGGGTCCGGCATCAGGCGGGTGCGCGCAGCGTTGCTCGAGGCAGACCAGTCCGGGGCCGCAATCGGCGGAGGCGGCGCATCGATAGCCCAGCGTGGAGTTGGAGAAATCGACGAGGCACGAAGAGGCCAGGATGCCCAACGAGGTGATCAACCCGGCGGTTCGCACCGGCGCATGCCAACTGATTCCCGCAGCTCCGTCAACGAAGGATGCGCCCTGCCCGAACTTCCCTGCTACGTTTCGGCCGTGGTTTTCCGACGCCTCGCTGCGCTCTTGTGCCTGGTTTCGCTCCCCGCGTTTGCCGGGAAGGCGAGTGAACTGCTGGCCACCGCGTCCGAGTCGCTCAAGGCGCTCAAGTTCGAACCGGCCGCGCACACCGCCAACGAAGGCCTGCTCGCCGGCGATGCCACCACCGACGAATCGGCCCAGCTGCACTTCATCATCGGGCAGGCGTCAGCGATTCTGGGCCGCACCGATGAAGCGGTCGACGCCTTCGGTCGCGCGCTGGAGATTTTCCCCGGGCTCTCCCTGCCTCCGGGCGTCTCCCCCAGGATTGCGGGCCCGTTCCGCACCGCGAGCGAGAAGCTGGGCACCTCGCGGTTGGTGGCCGTTCCCCGGGGTCGCCTCCTCTCCGACGGTCGCGCCCAGGTTGAAGTGACGGTGGAAGGCGACGTGTTCCGCCTCGTCGACCGCGGGGAGTTGTCGTTCTTTCCCGCCGGTGAGCCGCGCCGCCTGGAGCTGTCGCGCACGCTTCCGATGATGGCGGCCTTCCCCTGCCGCAAGACGCCCTGCGGGTACACCGTGTCCTTGCTGGACCGTTCGGGCAACCACGTGCTCGAAGCCGGGAGCACGGACTCACCGCTCCTGGTGGACGCCTCGGTGCTGGAGGCACGCCCGGTGGAGCCCGATACGCGGGCCGTCGACGTCACTGCCTCGCGGTCCTGGTACGCGCACCCCGCGACCTGGGGCATCGCCTCGGGCGTGTTCGCGGCCGGCAGCGTGGTGGCTGGCGCGTTGTTCGCGTCCAGTCAGGCGCGCCTTCTGGTGATTGAAGGGGACAAGGCGAACCACCCGTTCTCCGACGCGCAGGCGGCCAACAACGAGCGCTACACCGCGCGCACGTTGATGTTCACCAGCATGGGTGTTGCCGTGGCCCTGGCCGCGGTGACCGCCATCGTCTGGTAGCCCGCGGCGCCCGCTCCGACCTGGCGCTACTGCTTCACGTACGTCTGCACCGAGTCGTTGGCGACGAAGATGAGCAGCGTGTTGCCGCCGGTGAAGGTGTAGGGCTGCGTCACGTTGATGGTGCCGCCGCACGTGCTGACCGACGTTCCGACCGAGCTGCTGCCGCTCCCCGAGAGCGTCCACGTTCCCGAGCCGTTGAGCGTCGCTCCGCCGTTCACCGACATGACGTATTGGAAGGTGAAGGGAGAGCCCGAGCCGGTGAAGACCGCGACCTCGCGCATGGTGTTTGACGTGGGGCCAGTTGCGCCGCCGACACCGGTGTATCGGGACCAGCTCGTCAGGGCGTACGTTCCCGCGACCGGGGTTCCGCCGGCCGGGGTGGGCGCGGTCTGAGCCACGCGCGTCTCGGTCTGAGTTGCCGCGGTGCCGAACGTGAGGGCGTTGCACGCCGCGCCGCCGCCGCCGGAGCCACCGGAGCCACCGCCGACCGCGCCGCCACCGGAGCCGCCGGAGCCCCCGCCGACTGCGCCACCACCGGAGCCACCGGAGCCACCGGAGCCACCGCCGACTGAGCCGCCACCGGAACCACCGGAGC
>CAZFXD010000307.1:4379-5841 GCA_964522795.1 uncultured Myxococcaceae bacterium | reverse complement strand
AGAACGCCGGCCTGTCACGCCGGAGGTCAGGGGTTCAAGTCCCCTACTCCTCGCAAAAGAAGCCCCCGAAATCGGAAACGGTTTCGGGGGCTTTGTTCATTCAAGGCCCCCAGACTGATGAGAGGAACCGGGCGATGATCCGGGGGTTCATCGCGCGCGTCCCACCGCGTGGAGCACCTCCGAGGTGCATGAATGGTTGCCGCGGGAGGCACGCACCCTCCGCTCGACTGCATCGACATCGGTGGCGGCAGCGCACCGTCAGTACTCGTGCGGTCCAGAATCGCAAGCGACGCCACGGGGGCGCACCGTGCCCTGGCGATCGCGCGAGTCGAGCGTGCTCGTGCAGTAGCCGGACGTCTCCGCGGCGTCGATGGCCGGAGAGCCCGCCGTTAAACGGCCGTCTCCATCAACGCCGAGAGCGGAGACGCTGTACGCAGGCCCATTCACCCACTTGTCAGTCGTGCCACAGTTCGGATTCACGGTGTGCTGCCACACATTCCGCGTAAACGTGCCGACGCACGGCCCCGGGTGAACGCCCAGGTTGCCGATCCATCGCAAGCCGGTTTTCATCGGGCACTGTATTGCCGTGTCGCCCTTCAGCAGGTTGTACGCGAACGTGAACGTCCCGCATGACGGTACCGCGCTGTGCACGTTGACGCCGTAGTTCGAACCGCTGCCATTCCCGATAATCGTGTTTTGCACCGTCACGTTGGTCGGCGCTGCGGCCGCCGTGGGCGTGGTGATGAAGATGCGCGCGGTGTTGGAACCGTCGCCATCTTTGAAGTCGCAGTTCGCGATCATCACGCCCGCCGTTTGTTCGTCAATTCGCACTGTTTCGAGGTGATTGCAGGCCGGGTTGGTGCTCGCCGCTTGAGGCCAGAACGTGATCCCGTCAATTCGCGTGTTGGTGGCGAAGTGAATCTGCAGCGGCTCATCATCGACTCCACAGAAGTCGCGCGCACCGCCCGCTGTGCCGCTTTCCCCCAGTTCACCACCAATCCACGAGACGCTGTCGCCCACGATATCCACCGCGACGTAGGCGCCATGGAGTCTCACGCCTTTGAGCGTGACGTGATTCCCGGAATTCGCCCAGCCCGACCCGTGTGCGCTCCCGACATCGACAGTGACATTCTCGAGCGTGAAGTAGTCGCCCTGCGTCTTCAGGCTGCCAAGGGTGACACCCGGCGCGTCCGCCTCTCCGATGACGAAGCAGCCCGGAGCGTTCTTGGCGCCCGAGATCGACTGAGGTCCGTAGCTGGTCGCTGCTGCTTTCACGACGATGGTGTCACCTGGAACACACTTGGCCCAGGCTGCTTGAATTGAACCGCACGCCGCGCTGTCGACGTACCCACCAGGGCTCGCGGTTCGACTGCACGTACCGCCGCTGAGGTCGACCCATAGGTTTGCGCTGGCGGTGGAAGAGCCTCCACCGGTTCCACCGCCAAGACCTCCACCGGTTCCA
>CAZFXD010000307.1:0-4279 GCA_964522795.1 uncultured Myxococcaceae bacterium | reverse complement strand
CCGCCAAGACCTCCACCCGTTCCACCGCCAAGACCTCCACCCGTTCCACCGCCAAGACCTCCACCCGTTCCACCGCCAACGCCTCCACCGCCAACACCTCCACCCGTTCCGCCGCCGACCCCTCCACCGGCTCCACCGCCAACGCCTCCGCCCGCTCCGCCGCCTTCCATGCCGCCGCCACCACCGCCCCCGCCAGGCTGCATCGCGCCCGCACAACCGAATGACAACAACGCGAGGGTCCCAACGACTTCGTAGAATCTCGTGCGCGTCGACATGGGGATGCCTCAGGGGAACTCGGGGCCTGATCGCCGCGAGAGTTGCAATCGGCATGCACGGGTCAAGCCCCCGAATTGATGACTCGCGCTCCAGTCGCGGCGCTCCCATTGAGCGCGCCATGAGCGTGCGTCTGATTCACCCACGAAACACCTCGCCTCGATCGCGACGCTCACGGGCAAAGCGATCGATCTGCGTCAGAAACCGTTCCCCCAGCTTCACGCCCATCAGCGAGGGCACCCGCAGACGCCTTCGGCGATTCGACGCGGCACATCAGGGCCGTCGGGGGCGTGAGCGTGAGTTTGTTAGTTCACCGCCTGTCCTGGTGAGTAGTACCCGGCCGCTCCTCAACTCGAAAGGATTCGCATGAACCGACAAACGTTATTCGCCGCAGCCTGCAGTGCCTCGCTCCTGGTTGGGTTCGCGGTCCAGGCACAGCCCGCCCCAGCGGCGTGCACGAACGTCGACAAGCTCAAGAGCGACCTTGAAAAGTTGAAGGCCGCAATCGACGCGGAGACGAAGAAGTGCACCGAGGCCAAAAGCCAGAACACTGCAGGCAACGACTGCGCATCGAAAATCAAGATTGCCGAAAAAGAACTTGAGGACGCCAAGAACAGTCCCAAGAGGGTCGCGGGAATAATCGGCCTGAAGATGGTCGCCTTGGAGGAGTTGAAGAAGAAATGCCATTAGGCGAACTCGTCCGAATCCCTCCTGAGCGTGGAAACCATCGTCCGAAAGGGCGGGGTTGAGCACAATTAAATCGAGCGCGTGTCTTGGCGTGAATTGACTCGAAGCCGCTCCGGGTTGGTTGAGCGTGGCTCGACAACACCGAATCAGGTTTTTCCACGAGCGGGGGGCCGTCCCCACCGGGGATAGAACGGAGGTCCCTGGGGCCCTTCCCTGGGCTCAGGCTCCCTCGAATTTCCGTTGGCGCGCCCGCTCTCCCTCAAGTTTCCCGCTGTGAACTCCAGGCGACAGCCTCAGCGATTCGAACGACATGCCGAGCGCCGCACGAGGCACGTCGCGTGCATCCGTGGTTGGGCAGGAGGTTGTGATGCGACCTGGCTTCTTCGCGGTCATCGGCGTGATGTGTTCGTGCGGCGCACCCGTGGTGAGCCCAGCGCATCTCCTCCCGCCGCCCGATGTCTCTGCCCCTCCCTACGGCACGGCCACAGCGAAGCCGGCCGCATCGCCAGGCGACTGCAGCGATTCCGTCTTCGGCGTTCAGCTCGACGGAGTCGACATTCCCGTCGATGCGCCGATCGTGTACTCGGCAGAGGGATCTGGGGCGCTCTATGTCTCGCAGCCGATCACCTCCGCCGTGGCGCCAACGCATTCCTTTCGCCTCCAATTCGACTCGAACGTGCCCGCCAACACACTGGTTGAGCTCCCGCGCGACGGGTTGCGCCTCGAGTACACCCTGCACCCGGCGTCGTCGTCGAAGTCACCGGGCTTCACGGTGTCGACACCGATCTCAGGGGGGCCGACCAACTACTATTACGCTCGCCCGGCGGGGCACGTCGCGTTCACTCACTCGGGGACCCGCGTCGGCGAGTTCGTCTGCCTCGCGATCGATGTGACGTTTGCGTTCATCGACGTCGAATCGAAGGCGCGAAAAGTGCGGGTGCTCGCCAACCTCAGCGCGGCAGTGGAAAAGGTCGAATCCCAACAGATGACCGGCAGCCTCTGACGCGGCGAGCCTTCTGCTTCCGCCGCCGGCGCTCGGTCGCGGAACATCCTGTGGCCCCTTTCGATCTCTCAAGGAGCCCCATGCACAAGCACTTCGCCGCCGCCGCGTGGACCGTCTGCATGATGTTCTCCTCGCTCGCTCAAGCGGACGGATGAAAGGCCGCCGACCAGCCACAAAGCGCCATCAGAAAGTCCGAAGAGGTGCTGAAGCAGGCGGAGGGCGTGGTTCTGAGTCCCCGACTCTTCGAAGACGAAGTCCCGGGTTCATTGGAGGGATTCCACCGAATCCGGAGTCTTCTGTTTCTGCGGCCCAGGCACGCCCCAGGTCGCGCCGGTCTCACCCGTGAAACAGTGCGACCTCGCGCGCCGAGAAGATCTCCCTCGCGGCAACAAGGCGGCAACGGCGCGGACAATGGCGGCAACCACTGCAGGAGAACCCCATGCCGTCGATCGCGCCCATTGCCGCCTCCACCACCACGCTGCCGAAGACTGCGCTCGAACTCGCCGTGCTCAACAACCGCGCCGGCTTCACCTCGCTGCTCAAGCAGGCGTTCCCCGGCCAGGCGGTCGACTTCGTGAAGCCCGGCGTGCTCACCGCGGGCGCCACCCAATTTCCAGCCGGGACGGCGCGCTTCTTCGTGCACTCCCCCGCGTCCATGCATGACGGGATTCAGGTCACGGTCACGGGCAACAACCTCAAGCTGCGCGACACGACCAACGGCCTCTCCGGAGTCGTGGCGGACACGCCACCCATCGCGCTGAAGGCGACGCTGGCGGCGGGCAAGGCGCGGCTCGCGATCATCGCGACCGCGTGCTCGACCGGGCGCTACCGCGTCGCCGCCGGCGACACGCTCTCTCGCCTCAGTCGAGAAGTCGGGCTCACGGTGGCGCAGCTGAAGACCCTCAATCGCCTCACCACCGACACCATCGTGATTGGCCAGACGCTCAAGCTTCCCGTCGTCGCTCACTGAGCGCCCGACGCAACGCACCGGGTGCAGCCGTCCTGCGGCGTTCGTCCCCCCGGTGAGAACACCCGTCGTCCACGCCGCGGCGAGGTGACTCCCGCGCGGGGTGTTCCACGCTCGCCGTCCCGCGGCTCAGAACAAGCCTGCTGCCAGTCTGCGATCTAGGCTCGCACCGATGACGCCTGTCACCGATCCCGTGCACTACCTGATTGAGGACGCTGGTCGAGCGGACGGGCCGGAGCGCGTCGTCGAGGGCCTGGTGAAGGCGCTTCGGCAGCGCGGGATTCCCGTGTGGCGCTTCGCGGTCAGCGTGACGACGCTTCACCCTGAAGTTTTCGGAAGCACGCTTGTGTGGGACGAAGCATCGGGCTGTCGCCGCAACCTGATCGCGCACGCGACCGTCGAGGAACCCGGCGGCGAAGAATACACGCCCATTCTGCAGGTCATGCGGGAGAACAAGGCGCTGCGCGTGCGCCTGACCGACGGCACCGCCGTTCCGTGGGCGGCGGTGAGGGAACTCCAGTCGCGCGGAGCGACGGAATACTTTCTCTCCGCGCTGACCCTGCACAACGGCGCGCGGTGTTTCTATTCTTGTGCAACCAACCAGGCCGGGGGCTTTCGCGACGAGGACATCGCTCGGCTGGAAGCACTTCGACCGGCCCTGGAGCTTCGCCTGGACATCATCGTGCAGGCCGAGACCACGCAGCGATTGCTCGAGGTGTATCTGGGGCCCAACGCGGCGCGGCGGGTGCTCGAAGGCCGCGTGCGTCGCGGCACGGGCGAACAGATCACCGCCGCCATCTGGTACTGCGACCTTCGGCGGTTCACGACCTTGACCGACCAGCGCTCGGTGCACGAAGTCGTCCAGTTGCTCGACCAGTATTTCGAGGCAGTGGCGGACCCGATCGTCGAACACGGCGGTGAGATTCTGAAGTTCATCGGCGATGCGGTGCTGGCCATCTTCGAGGTCGGTCCCGCAGGGCCGGCCGACGCGTGCCAACGGGCGCTCCAGGCCGCCGACCGTGGGTTGGCCGGCGTGCGACGGCGGTTCCCCGACGGGGCGCTGCAGATCGGCGTCGCCCTCCACTTTGGCGAGTTGATGTACGGGAACATCGGCGCCCGCGACCGGCTCGACTTCACGGTCATCGGCCGCGCGGTCAATGAGGTCTGCCGCGTGGAAGGGCTGTGCAAAGAACTCGGCGCTCCGCTGCTGTTCACGCGCGAATTCCGGAACCACCTCGGCGAGGGCGCGGCGATTGAGCTCACACAGGCCACGCTGCGGGGTGTCTCGAAGCCAGCGTCGATCTTCACCACGCCCGAGCACGCCTCAAAACCCTGAGCGGCTCAGCGAG
>CAZFXD010000306.1:0-5924 GCA_964522795.1 uncultured Myxococcaceae bacterium | reverse complement strand
GGGCGCCGGCCCGGGGGCGTTCCTCCGGGGAGAGGACCTGTTGATTTTGCTGACCGCTCCCCGCATAAGGCGGCGCCATGTCGCGCCGGTATTTCATTCACACCTTCGGTTGTCAGATGAACGTCAACGACACGCTCCGCATGGGCGAAGCGTTGGCGTCCAAAGGGTTCGCGCCGACGCCGGCGGTGGAAAATGCCGACCTGATCATTCTGAACACCTGCTCGATTCGAGAGAAGGCCGAAGAAAAGCTCTACTCGGCGCTCGGCCGTTACCGGCAGATCAAGCTGTCGCGCGGCGCCTTGATCGGCGTCGGCGGCTGCGTCGCCCAGCAGGAGAAACAGAAGATTCTGGACCGGGTGCCGTACGTGGACTTCGTCTTTGGGCCCGACGCCATCGGCAAGCTCCCCGAGATGCTCGATCGCGTCGAAGCGACGCGGCAACAGGTGCTGGAGACGGCGTGGGTGGACTCGGAGTCGTATGTCTTCCCCATGGCCGACCCCGGGACCTCGCGAGGCAAGGCGACCGAGTTCGTCACCGTGATGAAGGGCTGCGACAACGTGTGCGCGTTCTGCGTGGTGCCGCACACGCGCGGCCGCGAGGTGAGTCGGCCATTCGTCGAGGTGCTGCACGAGGTGCAGCGATTGACCACCGTCGGGGTGCGAGAAGTCACCCTGGTCGGGCAAAACGTCAACTCGTACCGGGGCGGGGCCACGTTTCCCGAGCTGCTCCTTCGGGTCGCACAGGTGCCAGGGATTGAGCGGGTGCGGTTCACCACCAGCCACCCCCACGACCTGTCGCCCGAGCTGATCGCCGCGTTCTCGCGCGAACCGAAGATCTGTTCACACTTTCACCTGCCCGTTCAGAGTGGCTCGGACGCGGTCCTGAAGCGCATGCGCCGCGACTACACCATCGCCGAATACCGGCAACGCCTGGCCGACCTGCGGGCGGCGCGTCCGGAGATCGCCATCACCACTGACATCATCGTCGGGTTCCCGGGGGAGACCGACGACGACTTCGAGGCGACGATGCGCCTGTCCGAGGAGGTCGGCTACGACGGTCAGTACTCCTTCGTCTTCTCCCCGCGCCCCCGGACCGCCGCGGGCATGCGCGAGGCGGAGTGGGGCGTGGTACCGGAACAGGTGAAGATCGACCGGCTGGAGCGGCTGCAGGCGCTGCAGAAGCGCATCAGCCTGCGCGACATGCTGACGTGGGTGGGACGGGAGGTCGAGGTCCTGGTGGAGGGGGCCTCGCGCACCGACCCCACGCGGCGCTTTGGGCGCACCACCCAGAATCGAACCGTCAACTTCGACGGCACGGCGGCGGTGGGCGACCTGGTGATGGTCAAGCTGGACCGCGCGACCGCGAGCGCGTTCTCTGGCACCCAGGCGGCCATGGTGTCGCCCTCGCCGGTGCCGTTCGTGGAATTGCCGGTGGTGCCCGAGGAATGCGTCGTCAGATGACCCGTTGGGTGGCGCTGCTCTCGGTGAGCTTCTACGCCGGGCTGATTGTCGCGCTCTCGTCGCAGTCGACGCTCCCGCTCCCCGAGTCCGTGCTCCCGCTCGACAAAGCGGCGCACCTCATCGAATACGGTGGGCTGAGCGCGCTCGTGTACTGGGCGCACGTGGTGCAAGGAGCGACTCGACGAGCGGCGTTCTGGAGCGCCCTCGTCCTGGCGTCGCTGTACGGTGTGTCTGACGAGGTGCACCAGTACTTCGTGCCTGGCCGCTCGTCGGAGGTCCTGGACTGGGTGGCCGACACCTGCGGCGCAGCGCTGGCCGCGTGGGGGTGGGGCGCCATAAACGCAGCGTTCGCGCGTCGACGTGCGCCCGCCGCCGTGGCATCTTCCCGGTAATGGACGTCGCGACGGCGCTCAAATCGTGCGTGTTGTTCAAAGGGTTCACGGACACCGGCATTCAGATCTTCGCCGGGGTGTGCGCCCCCAAGCAGTTCCCTCCCGGCACGCCACTGTTCGTGGAGAACATGGTCGCCGACAGCATGTTGATCGTCGCCATTGGGACGGTCGCGCTGTCCACCAAAGGTCGGCACGGCGAAGACGTGTCACTGGGGGAAGTCGGGCCGGGCGATGTCCTCGGCGAAATGTCCCTCATGCAGCCCGGCCAACGCCTGTGCTCGGCCGTCGCGCGAACCCCGGTGGTGGCGCTCGAGGTCCGACAAACCGAGTTCCACAAGCTGCTCGCGTCCAAGCCGCAGGCCTGCGTGAAGCTGCTCATGGCGGTGATGGCGTTGTTCGGTCAGAAGCTTGCCGAGAACCGCGACGCCCTGAAATCGCTCGCCGGGCGTGTGTGAAGTTCCACGAAACGCAAGTCCACCCCGAGTCATTCCGCACACTTCCTCTTGAACCCTGACTTGCCGCCCGCGCGAACCTGAGTTACCCACCCTCTATGCACCGGCTCTTCCTGATGAGTGTGCTGGCGATTGCTCCGACCGCAGCGGGGGCTGAGCCTGATTGGTTCCTCAGCCTCTACAGCGGCGACGGCCTGGAGTTGCGCACAGACGAGCGCGTCTTCACATTGTTCGCCATGCTCAACGCGGCGGGGTTTGACCAGGGCGCCGTGACGCGGCTGCAGCCGTTTCCCAAGGTAACGTACGCCCCGGCGCGGCAACTGGTTCGCGAGAAGCTCGCGGCCGACGTGACCTTCAAGAAGACCGTGGACGCGTACTTTGACTCGCACCCGGTCTCGCTGGAGCGGTACCTCCAGGCCGCCGTCCGCATGGGGCCTCCGCCCTTTGGCGCGGTCGCCAAAGGCAAAGAGATTGCCGAGCTCAAGGGCTTTGACGCGCTGATGGCGAAGGCGTGGACGACCTGGAAGCTCGATGAGGTCTTTGCCGCGGTGCAACCGGAGTTTCGCAAGGCCCTCCGCACGTACCTCGCAGGTGTGGACGGACCACTGGCCAGGGCGAAAGCCGTGCTGAAGTTGGGCGATGGCGCCACCGAGCCCGTGCTCGTCTCGAACCTGTTGGACGCCCAGGACGTTGCCCGGGGCATTGGGTACGACAATCAGGCGATGATCGCGCTGGGGCCCGCGGATAAGGCGCAGGTCGACGCGGTCGTTCGCGAGTACGCCCGGGTCGCGCTGGAGAGCGCGGTGACCCGGAAGGCTGCGACGTGGGCGGCCGGCGCCCAGGTTCTGAAAGAGGCGCAAGCGCAGGGAGTCACCGACGGTTCGGTGTCGGACTACGTCGGCTCGTTGGTGGGCACGGCGGTCGGGCTCAAGGTGACTGACGCGCCCGACGCGGCGTGGGAACTGGCGCAGAGCCGCGGGTACTTCGGTGTTCGCGAGATCGGCAAACTGCTCGACGAGGGGAAGAGCGGCGACGCGTTGGTGGCGGAGGCGCTCGCTCGCGCCGAAGCCCGCCGGCCCGGACGGAAATAGGGGCCCCGCGTGGAAGAGTTCGTTCGCACAGTCCTGGAGAATACGAGCGGCTTCCCCGCCTATGCCATCGTGTTCGCCGTGCTGCTGGCGTGCGGACTGGGCGTTCCGTTGCCGGAGGACGTGGCGCTGATCACCGGCGGCTTCCTCGCGTACACGGAGAACGTCGAGCTGATCCCCATGATGCTGGTGGGGTTCGGCGGGATTCTGGTGGGCGATTCGTTGATCTACCTCGCCGGGTACCGCGTGGGCGTGAACACCAAGAACCAGGGCTTCTTCTCGCGCATCCTCACGCCCGAGAAGCGCGACCGGGTTCAGGCCTTGTTCAAGAAGCATGGCGAGAAGATGGTGTTCGTGGCCCGCTTCATGCCCGGCGTGCGCGCGGTGATGTACTTCTCGGCCGGTTCAGCCCACATGAGCTACCGGCGGTTCATTGCGTTCGACGGGCTGGCGGCGCTTATTTCAGCGCCTGTGTTCGTGTACCTCGGCTACTACTTCGGCGCGGATCTGGCCTCGTTGATTCACAAGATTCGGAATGGCCAGACGCGCGTGCTGATCGCGGTGGCAGTGGTCGTGGGTGGGTACCTGGTGTGGGAGATCCGCAAGCGCCGACGTGTGGCCGCAGCCAAGGCCGCCCTGGCCGCGACGAGCGTGGCCTCGGTGCCGGCGGCTCCGTCGGTGGCCGAAGCTCCACTGCAGGCGCCGCAGCCTGACGGCAAATAGCGAGGGTCGGAATGACGCAGCCCCTGGTGGTGACGACGAACGGCTTCTGCGAAACCTGGACGCTCAACGCGCCGGAGCGCCGCAACGCGCTGTCCATCGCGATGATGCAGCAGTTCACCGAAGCGATTGAGCGGGTGAACAAGCCGGACAGCACGGTGCGAGTGGTGGTGATCACGGGGGCGGGCGACAAGGCGTTCTCGGCTGGCGCGGACCTGAAGGAACGCCAGACGATGCCCCAGGATCAGGTGCGGCAGTTCCTCAGCACCATCAAACATGTCTTCCGCGGTCTGGGACGATCGCGCGTGGTGTTCGTGGCCGCCGTCAATGGCATCGCCCTGGGGGGCGGCACGGAGCTCGCCCTGGCCTGTGACGTGCGCTTTGTCACCCCCAACGCAGAGATGGGACTGACGGAGGTGAAGCTGGGCATCATTCCCGGCGGCGGAGGAACGCAGCGACTCCCCCGGCTGATCGGCGCCGGGCGCGCGCGGGAGATCATCTTCAGCGGGCGCCGGGTTGGTGCCGAAGAGGCCTTGCGTATCGGGTTGGCGGAGCGGGCCGGAGCCCTGGTGGACGCCGAAGCCTGGGCCCAGACAGTGGCCGGGAATGGACCCATCGCCGTGGCCGCCGCGAAGCAGGCCATCGACGAAGGGCTCGAGGTTCCGCTCGACGACGCCCTGGTGATCGAACACGCGCAGTACGAGAAGACGCTGCTGAGCGAAGACCGCATGGAAGGCCTCCTGGCGTTCATGGAGAAACGCGCCCCCCGGTTTTCCGGTCGTTGACCGCCCCGAGGTTCTGCTACACGGGCGGCCATGTCTGAACAGAAGCTGGCCCAGAAGCACGCCTCGGTCGAGAAGGGCGGCGCCGAGAAGTACCACCAGAAGAATGCCGAGACGGGCAAGCTGTTCGCCCGGCGCCGGCTGGAGCTGCTCCTCGACAAGGACTCGCTGATCGAGGACGCCAAGCTCGCCAACAACCTCGACGCTGAGCTCCCGTCGGACGGCGTGATCACCGGGCTGGGGAAGATCGGCGGGCGCACGGTGGCGGTGATGGCCAATGACTCCACGGTCAAGGCCGGCAGCTGGGGCGCTCGCACGGTGGAGAAGATTCTCCGCATTCAGGAGACGGCCGCGCGGCTGCTGTGTCCCCTGGTGTACCTGGTGGACTCCGCCGGGGCGCGCATCACCGACCAGGTCGAAATGTTTCGCGGCCGCCGCGGCGCGGGGCGGATCTTCTACAACGAAGTGCACCTCTCGGGCCGCGTGCCCCAGGTGTGCCTGTTGTTCGGACCTTCGGCCGCAGGGGGCGCGTACATTCCGGCCTTCTGCGACATCGTGGTGATGGTCGATGGAAACGCGTCGATGTACCTCGGCTCTCCGCGCATGGCCGAGATGGTGATCGGCGAGAAGGTGACCCTGGAAGAGATGGGCGGCGCGAAGATGCACTGCTCGGTCTCCGGCTGCGGCGACGTGCTGGTGAAGACGGAGCCCGAAGCCATCGAGGTCGCCAAGCAGTACCTCGCCTTGCTGCCGGATAACCACCGGCAGAACCCACCGGTGGTGGCGCCGCGTGCGCCGAAGAGCTCAGGCAAGTCGATCGATGAGATCGTGCCGCAGGATCAGAACAAGCCCTTCGACATGTTCGCCATGATGGCCGAGCTGATCGACGAAGGGTCGCTGTTCGAGATCAAGAAGTTGTTCGCGCAGGAGATCATCACGGCCTTTGCCCGCATCGGCGGACGGACGGTCGGAATCGTCGCCAATCAGCCCAAGTACAAGGGGGGCGTGCTCTTCGTCGATTCAGCCGACA
>CAZFXD010000305.1:0-6011 GCA_964522795.1 uncultured Myxococcaceae bacterium | reverse complement strand
GCCCGAGCCGCCGCCCGCGGCGCCACCGCCGACGCCGCTTCCACCGCCCGAGCCACCGCCGACGCCACTTCCACCGCCCGAGCCGCCACCGGCGATGCTCCCGCCCGCGGCACCTCCGCCGTGCGCGCCTCCTGACGTTCCGCCGCCTGCGCCGTCAACGACGCCACCCGGTTTGTCGGAAGGTTCTCCGCCTCCGCCGCCCGTGAGCGTTCCACCGCACGCGGCGGTGAGCGCGGCCAGCGTGAGGCTGAACAGGGCCTTGCGCTTGAACCGCGGAGTGGGAGCGCTGCAGGTGTGCGTTTCGAACACGGTTCACCACCTTGGGGATGAGGCGTTGGCCTCGTGAGTTGGAGCGTGCGTGGCACTGAGCAACGGGTGTGCCTCGCCCAACCGTGCGGACTCGCGATGCGCGGTGAATTTGAGCGCGGCCGCCGTGGTGCAGGGTACGCCCCACACTCTTTGAAATCCGTTGTCAGGATCTGCCGTCGCACCCCGGGATTTCGCTGCCAGCGAGGTGGGCGAGTGGCTTGCTTTAGGAAGCGTGAACGCTATCGTCCGGAGACCCCGTATGCCTCCAAGTCATTCCTCAAACCTCCGGCGCTGGCTGGCGGCGGCGGTCCTGGCTCTCGGCCCCGCGTCAGCGGCGCAGGCCGAAGACGTCGAGGAGCCCGCGAGCCTCCTGGCGCGTGCCCGTCAGGCCGAGGCGAAGATTGACTACAACGGCGCGCTCTCGCTGGTGCGCAAGGCCCTTGCCCAAGGGGGCGCGAACTCCACGCTGACGTGGAAGTTGTACGTCGCAGAGGCCGAGTTCGAGAGCGCGGTCGGATTGCAGGAAGACGCGACGCGCGCTTTTGCGCGCGCGCTGGTGTTGAACCCGACCGTCGAGCTGCCGCCCGACTCCTCGCCCCGACTGCTCAGCCCCTTTCGAAAAGCCAGGGAGCAGGTGGGACAGAATCGTTTGGCGGCGGTGCCCAGCTCGGAGCGGCTCGAGCACCAGCAGGTGCGCACGCGGGTGAGGGTGGACGGCGACGTGCTTCAGTTGGTCGCCGCAGCCAGGCTGACGCCCATTCCGGGAACGTCGATGCCGCTGGCGCGAAGCGACGTGTTTGAGGGGTACTGGGGCTGCACGAAGGAACCCTGTGCTCACTACGTCACGCTGCTGGACGCGCGAGGCAATGAGTTGGTGGGTGTCGGAAGTGCCGAAGCGCCGCTGATGGTGCTGGCCGCGCCTGCGCCCATCATGGTGGTTGATGACCGTCCGTGGTTTCGGCGCGGGTGGCCCTACTTGATCGCCGGCGCCGCGCTCGCCGCGGGGGCGACGTACTTCGCCACCCACTGCGCCCAGACCGACGCGGCCTTTCGAGCGGCGCGCGACAACCCTGATCAGAACACCTACGCGAAGGTTCGCGCCCTCGATGGAGAGCGGTGGAGTTCCTACGTCGCCGCGGTCTCGGGGTTCGGACTGGCCGCGGGTGCCGGTGCGCTCGGGGTGGTGTGGTGGTGAACCGTCCATGAGTCATTCGAGGATGGGGCAGACGATCTCGGTCGTCCGGGAGAAGGAGCAGGACTGGGTCCATCTGCCGAAAGTGCGAGTTCGCCTCGAACTCTCCAACGGCACGGCCGAAGAAGCCGCGTTGGAGCTGCGGCCCCTCACCATCGGCAGCAGTCCGGAGTGCGACCTGGTCTGCGCGGATCCGCAGGTGTCACGTCGGCACTGCCAGGTCTCGCTGACCAGCCAGGGCGTCGAGTTGGTGGACCCTGAGAGCAAGAACGGAACCTTCGTGGCGGGTGTTCGGATCTCCAGGGGGTGGCTGCTCCCCGGGCAAATCGCCACCATCGGCTCTTCGCGGCTCACGGTGATCACAGCCGACGAAATGACCCAGCTTCCGCTCTCGAGCCAGCCGCGCTTCGGTGCGGCGCTGGGTTCGTCCGTGCCGATGCGCGCGTTGTTCGCCCAGTTGGAGCGCGCCGCCAAGACGGACGCGACCTTGCTCATTCGAGGCGAGACGGGCACCGGGAAAGAAGTGCTCGCCCGAGCCGTGCACGAGCACAGCCCCCGCGCGGAAGGCCCGTTCGTGGTCGTCGATTGTGGGGGCGTGCCGGAAGAGCTTCTCGAGAACGAACTGTTCGGACACGAGCCGGGCGCGTTCACGGGCGCCAGCACGATGATGCTGGGCGCGGTCGAGCGGGCCAACGGAGGCACGCTGTTTCTCGATGAGATTGGCGAGCTGCCCATGCTCGCGCAGACCAAGCTGCTGCGCGTGCTCGAGGAGCGCACCATTCGTCGCATCGGCGGCGGGGAAAGTCGCAAGGTAGACGTGCGCGTGCTGGCGGCGACCCACCGAGATCTCGGCGCCCGCGTGACGTCGGGTGAGTTCCGTGAGGACCTCTATTTTCGCGTATCAGTTCTCGAGCTGATCGTGCCCCCGCTGCGGGACCGCCTCGATGATCTCGAGTTGCTGGTGGAGAAGTTCCTCTCCATGCAGTCGCCTCCGCGAACGTTGGCGCACCTGCCGGGTCACGTCTTCGAGATGTTTCGCGCCCACCAATGGCCGGGGAACGTACGCGAACTGCGAAACGTGGTGACCCGCCTCGCCGTGTTTCCAGAGGCGACCAACGCGATGATTGAGAACGCCTCGAGTGACGGCCCGCAGCCCCCGGTGACGTCACCACACTTCGCGCTCCCGCTGCGTGAAGCGCGCGACGCGGCGGCGGTGGCTTTTGAGCGTGCGTACCTCATCGAGAAACTCCGGCAGTCGGGGGACAATGTCAGCGCGGCGGCCAAGGCGATGGGGGTTTCGCGGCAGTTTGTCTATCGGCTGATGGCTCAACACGATCTGCGAAGTGCCAACGGATAAGAAACTGAAGATTGGAAATTACGTCCTCCGGCGGCTGATCGGCCGCGGGGGAATGGCCGAGGTGTGGGAGGCCGTGCGCGATGACCGGTCGCAAGAGCCCGTCGCGATCAAGCGCCTCCCCGTGCACGGGCTGCATGCCCGGGCGGCCCGGCATCGCCTGCTTGATGAGGCGGGCGTGGGCGCGTCGATTTCACACCCCAACCTGGTGCGAACCATCGAGGTGGTGGAAGACCAGGAACAGGTCGGCATCGTGATGGAGCTTCTCGAGGGGCGAACCGTCTCGGACCTGTTGGATCCGAGCGAGCCGCCGCCCATCGGTTGGACGCTCGGTGTCTCGCTGCAGATCCTCGCGGGCCTCTCGGCGGTTCACGAGTCGAAGACGGCCGAAGGAAAACACCGCGGCCTCATTCATCGCGACTTGAAGCCTTCCAATCTGTTCGTCACCCGGCAGGGCGTAGCGAAGATCATCGACTTCGGAATCGCGTCGCTCCACGGCGGTGAACGCACCCTGACGAGCACGGGGATGTTTCGAGGGAGCCTTCCGTACTGCTCGCCCGAGGTGGTGCGTCATGAGCCGCTCGATGCGCGGACCGATCTCTACTCCTTTGGCCTCGTCCTGTACGAACTGCTCACGGGGAAACGCTTTCACTCGCAGACGAGCGAAGCCGCCATTCTGAGTTCAGTGTTGTGGAGCCCGATCAAGCCCGTGCGCCAGATTCGCGTCGAGGCGCCCGAGTGGCTCGACGCACTGACCGGGACGCTGTTGCAGAAAGATCCGACGCAGCGCCCCGCCAGCGCCAAGGCGACGTGCGACGTGATTCTGGCGAATGCGCAGGGGGCTGAAGTCTTCGGCCCCGCGCAAATCGCCGCGTGGGCCAGCGCTCGGCCCGTGGTCGCCGCGGAGTCTGCCGGGACTGCGTCTGGACCGGCAGTGCACCCGCTCGGAGGCGACACCACCAAGCGTGACGCGCCCAGTGCCTTGCGTGGGTCGCCGCGCGCGAAACCCGCGGCCGCTGCGGCCCTGGTGATGCTCGCGGTTGTCGGCGTGGCGTACGGCGTTCTCGGTTCGGGGGCCACCCCAGCGCCCGCGCCGCCCCCGCCCGTCGTCGTTCCCGCAGAGGTGGCGAAGGCCGCTCCGCCGGTGGAGGAGCTTCCCACCGCTCCGCCAGCCGAACCCATTCCACCTCCGCAGGCCGTCGCGCCCAGGCCAAAAGAACAGGCCAAGCCCACCGCAAAGAAGACGCGCTCCCCCAGGCGCGAAGGGTGGCTTTCGGTCGGAGTACCCGGCGGGTGGGCCAACGTCTCCGTCGACGGGAAGCTCGTGGGCCCCACGCCGCTCTTTCGTCACGCGTTGGAGGAAGGCCGACACACCGTGCTCGCCGTTCGCCGCGACGGCGTTCGCTCAGAGCAGGTGGTTCAAATCGAGGCGGGCCAGGAGCGTCGCGTCGCCATCGAATGGCCGGCGACCCCGTGAACCGCGCGCCACGCCCCGCCTTCGAGTTTGAGGAGGGAGCGGGTACGCTTCATCGCGTGCGTTGGCCGTGGGGACTTCTTGTGTGTGCCGTGGCGGCGGGTTGCCTTGAGAGTCGGCCCTACAACGCGCTCGGATACCGTTGCGATACCAACGCCGACTGCGACAAGGCCACCCTCTGCGTGGACAACAAGTGCCTCGCGCCTGGCGCGGCCGAGCGGCCTGGCCCGGAGAACACTGGCGTGCCGCCGGGCACCGTACTCACCCCATCGGTTGGTTTCGACATCACGGTGGACGGAACCGTGATCGACGGGCTCGATGTCACGGGCTGCATTCGAGTCCTGGCCAACAACGTCACCATTCGGCGCACGCGGCTTCGGTGCAACTGGTACGTCACGGTGGAATTCGCGAAGGACAAAACGGGGCTGTTGGTTGAGGACTCCGAGCTGGAAAACAAGCCGCTCGGCGGGGGGCTCGGAATCGGCTACCAGAACTACACGGCCCGTCGATTGAACGTTCACGCCGGCGCGCAGGGGGCCCACATCGGCGACAACGTGGTGTTCGAGCACTCCTACCTTCACGACTTCGTCGGCACCGACCTGGCAGGGTTTGAAACGCGCGATGCGACCAACGTGGTGCTGAGCCGAAACCAGATCGACGCCCGCGGCGCCAATAGCATTTCGGCGATCGTGCTCCGCACCTACGATGGCCCCTTGCAGAACATTCAGATCAAGAACAACTGGCTGAATGGCGGCGCGTACGTGCTTCAGCTGTTGGGAACCAAAGAACGCGCGGCGCAGTTGCAGGTCGAGGGCAATCGCTTCGGTCGAGACTTCACGACGGCTCCGTACAAAATCGAAGTCGGCACGACCTTTGTGGGCAACGTGTTCAACGACAACGACGAGCCACTCGCTGGACCGTGAGGTCGCGGACGCATCTTCTCCCGACGAAGATTCGACTCGTCGCGGGCCTCTCGAGCGCTGACAACCGAACCTTCGAGTTTGAGGCAGGAGCGGGTACGCTTCAGCGTGTGCGTTGGACGTGGGGACTTCTTTGTGGCGCGTTGGCGGCAGGGTGCCTTGAGAGTCGGCCGTACGGCGCGCTCGGATATCGGTGCGATACGAACGCCGATTGCGACAAGAGCACGCTGTGTGTGGACAACCGCTGCCTCGTTCCGGCGGCGGCGGAGCGCCCTGGTCCCGAGAACACCGGGGTTCCTGCCGGAACGACGCTGACGCCGTCCAGTTGGGTGACGGTCACGGTGGATGGAACCGTGATCGACGGGCTCGACGTCTCCGGGTGCATCACGGTTGATGCGAATAACGTCACCATTCGCCGCACCAGGGTTCGCTGTTGGTGGGACGTTAGCGTGCAGTTCTCGCGGGACAAGACGGGGCTCGTAATTGAGGACTCCGAACTCGAGAACAAGATGGTCGGTGGCGGGCTGGGAATCGGCTATCAGCACTACACCGCGCGCCGGTTGAACATTCACGCTGGGGAGCGGGGCGCGCAGGTGGGCGACGACGTGGTGATTGAGCACTGCTACCTGCATGACTTCGTCGGCGACGGCCGCACCGGCATTGAGACGCGGGCGGCGAAGAACCTTACCATCAGTCGAAACCAGATTGACGCGACCGGCTCCACGACGTCGGGAGCGCTGGCGCTGCGTGCCTACGACGGCA
>CAZFXD010000304.1:0-6034 GCA_964522795.1 uncultured Myxococcaceae bacterium | reverse complement strand
CGCCACACCAGCCCCAGGGGCGTGGCGGGCGCGCGAGTGTGGACGCTCTTCACCACGCTCGCCGCGAGCGGAGCGAAGGGCGGCTCGGGCGAGGCGGCGGAGGCGACCAGGGCGGCCGAGGCCAGGCAGGCGGCGAGATTCAACGCGTCCTCTTCATGCCGTCGTGGAGCAGAAATTGATTGGGCTGAATGCTGTCCGGGCCTGCCGTCTCTTCGGTGGGCTCCGTCCCCGCGAGGAACGACTCCAGCCGCCCGGGCACTGATTTTCCCGCCAGCTGGCCGGTGCGCGGGTCAATGCGGACCTGCACCACGCCCGGGGGCACTTCGAAGTCCCGCACGGGCAGATCTTTGTGAATGGCGTTCATCACCGAGAGCCACGCCGGGAGTGCGGCCCTGGCCCCGGTCTCGCCTGCGCCCAGCGGTTCGTGATCGTCGAAGCCCACCCACGCGGTCGCCACGAAGTCGGCCGTGTAGCCGGCGAACCACGCGTCGCGCTGCTGCTGGGCGGTGCCGGTCTTGCCTGCCGCGGGCCTGTTGAGCTCGCGCACCGCGATGGCGGTCCCTTCTTCCACCACGCTCCGCATCATGGAGGTGGTGAGAAACGCGACGGCCGGGTCAATGGCCTCCGTGAACGCGGCGCGGTGCTCTTCCAGCACGGTGCCGCGGTCGTCCGTCACTTTCTTGAGCATGACCGGCTCAGCGTAGCGGCCCTGGGCCTGGAACGTGGCGTAGGCGTTGGTGAGCTCGAGCACCGTCACCTCACTCGTTCCCAGCGCCAGGGTGAGGTTGGGGGTCAAGGGGGCGTGAATTCCCGCTTTGGCTGCGAAGTCGATTTCGACCTGGGGGCCCAGGCGTTCGATCAACTTCACCGAGACCGTGTTCTTGGAGTGGGTGAGGGCGGCGCGCAACGTCATCGGCCCGTCGAAGCCACCTTTCTCGTAGTTCTGCGGCTTCCACACCTTGCCGGTGAACTCGTCTTTCACCGCCTCGGGCGCGTCATTGAGGATGGAGATGGGCGTGAACTGCCGGCTGGCGATGGCCGCTCCGTAGAGAAACGGCTTGAAGGCAGAGCCCGGTTGGCGCCTCGCCTGGAGCGCGCGGTCGAACGCGGAGGTGTTGAAGTCATACCCGCCCACCGACGCCAGAACGTCGCGCGTCGATGGATCGATCACCACCAGCGCGCCCTGCACCACCGGCGTTTGAACGAGCGCGGCGGCGAAGCTGCCGTCTGGCGTCTTCTGCAGCCGGAGCCGAACCAGGTCTCCCGGCGCCACCACGTCGGCCACGCTGCGCGGCGCCGGGCCGACGCCTCCATTCGCGTCGCGCCGGCGGGCCCAGCCCACGCTGGCGAAGGGAAGCTCGAAGGTGCGGCCCGGGGTCTCGATCACCGCCTTCTGCCCGCCCGGCTCGATGCGCGTCACCACGCCCGCGAGATCGACGCCTTCTTTGAGCGTCTTGACCTCCACCGCGGCCACCAGGCGCTCGTCTTCGGTCTGCGCCGGCTCCTCGTCCTCCTGGTTGGCGAGCAGCGCCTCCGACGCGCTCTCGTCGCGGACCGGCGTCGCCAGCGCCTCGAGGTCCAGAATCAGCTCTTCACCGCCCGCGCGGTTGCCCGCGTCGGAGAGCCGGGTGGCCAGCAGCGGCAGCAACGCTGCGTACTTCTCCAGCGCGATCTTCCCGGCCGGGCCGCGGTACCCCTGGCGCCGGTCGAGCGCCTCCAGCGCGTCGCGCAGGGCCACCTCGGCTGCGGCCTGCACGTCGACATCCATCGCGATGTCGACCGACAGCCCGTTGTTCATCACCGCCTCTTCGCCCCACCGCGCCACCAGCGCCTTTCGAACCGCTTCGGCGTAGTACGCCCCCACCGGCTTCTTCGGCCGCGGCCCGAGCACGATGGGCTTGTCCATCTCCGCATCCACCGCGGCTTTGGAGGCGAAGTGGTGGGTGGCCATCTGGGTCAACACGTAGCGCTGTCGGCGCTTGGCCTTCTCCATGCTGGTCAGGGGGTTGATGCGGTGAGGCAGCTGCGGTGTGCCTGCCAGCACGGCCGCTTCGGCCAGCGTCAGCTCAGCGGCGCGCTTGCCAAAGTAGAACCGAGCCGCCTCTTCGACGCCGTAGCGCTGGTGCCCGAAGTAGATGGTGTTGACGTAGAGGTTGAGAATCTCGTCCTTGGTCAGCGCCTTCTCCATGCGGGGTGTCAGAATCCACTCCCGAATCTTCCGCGCCAGGGTGCGGTCCCGATTGAGCAGGATGTTCCGGCAGGCCTGCTGCGAGATAGTCGACGCGCCCGCCGCCCGCGCGCCGGGGCGCAGACTCTTCAACGCCGCGCGCGCGATGCCGAAGAAGTCGAGCCCTTCGTGGTGGTAGAAGTCGGCGTCTTCGGCCGCGAGGAACGCGTCGCGCACATACCTGGGGAGGGTGGCCACATCGACCCAGGTTCTCCGCTCTGTGTAGAACTCGGCGCACACCTCGCCGCCTCGGCAGCGCACGCGCGTCACCCGGGGGGGGCGCCAGGTCTTCAGTTGGTCCACCGTGGGCAGGTCTCGCGAGAAGTAAGTGTAGGCGCCCCACACCGTGCCGGCGCCCACCAGCAACGCCAGCGCACACGCCACGAGGGCGATTCGAAACCAGCGAAGCCAGCGCGCGCGGGGGCCCATCAAGGACCCTGACGATACCTTGGTTCGGGAGGGCCCCCGAACTGTTGCGGCTTCATCCGTCGGCTCTGGTACATACGCGGGCTCCAGATGTGGCCTCCTTTCTCCTGCGGGTGGTGCGTTCGAGCGCGAGCGGTGGGCTCGGATAAGAGGTCTGCAACGCCCGTGCTTGCGACCCACCAGCGCCAGGCCCTGAACGGGGCGGTTGGCCGAGGCCCGGCCAGCGGGTGTCTGTCGAGCCGCACCGTGCGGCCGCAGGGCCACGCCGCCCACCCGAGCATCGAGTGCCGCGCGTGAACTTCAAGGCCTTCTACGACAGCGACCTGCAGGTCACGTACCTGACGCTCATCGCCCCCGTGCTGTTCCTGGCGTGGTTCTTCGTCGCCCCCCGCCGCGTCGTCCGCGTGGCCCCGGAGTCGACGAAGTTCCTACACGCCTTCTTCGTGGTCGCGCTCCTGCTCAGCATGGTGGACGCGTTCTGCGCCGGGCCGGCGCTCGGGTGGTTGGGCGTGACGGATGGAAACGTGAAGCTGGGCGTGGCCATCGCCTTCGTGGTGGTGGGCGACTTTCGGCACTTCGCGCTGTGCTTTGAAGTGGCGCGCACCCACGAGCCGCGTTCCCGCGCCATGGGGCGCGCCGCCGCCGTCACCATGGCCGCGCCGCTCCTCTTTCTGGGGCTTGGTGTCTACCGACAGACGCAGGGCCTGGGCGTAGACGCCTCGTGGTTCTTCCGCTGGTACGAATTCACCCTGGTGGGCGTGCTGCTGCTGGTGCGGGTGGCGCTGCAGCGCCGCCTGGCCCTCGAGGCCCCAGCCCGATGGTCCGCGGTGGCCAACCTGGTCGACTTCGCCGTGCTCTACTACGCCCTCTGGTTGGGAGCCGACCTGTTCATTCTCGCTGGCTACGAGTCTGGGTGGCTGGTGCGCGTGATCCCCAATCAGCTGTACTACGCGTTTCTGATTCCGTTCGCCTATTGGCGGCTGTGCGTGGCGCGCGAACCTCTAGCGCCCGGTGGAGGCTGAGCGGAGCGCCTCGGTCGTGACGTCGTACAGCGGCCCGTCGCAGCCGCGGCCGGGCCAATGGGCCACGTCGATTTTCCGCAGCTCAATGTCGTGGAGCACCAACTGCGCCACCCGGGCCTCGTGCTCGAAGAGCGCCAGCGGGCCGGGCAGGGCGGCCGGCCACTCGCGCACTTCGTGGTGGGGCGGCGAGATGCGCCGCACCCGCGCCAACAGCTCAGACTCTGCGCGATGGCCCCGATGGGTGAGCGCCACCACCACGGCCGGGTGCGAGTGCAGTTGCTGAAACGGCCCGTGCGCGAACGCCAACATGTCCCACGCCGGCGGGTAGGGACGGAGCGCGCCCTCGAGCAGCTTGAGGCGGAGGTTGTCGAGCAGGTCGGCGTAGGGTCCGAGCGAGAGGAGCACCAGCGGCAGCTCTGGCGGCGGCAGGCGCTCCGTGGTGGGGGTTTGAAGCACCTCTTCCACCCGCGCCGCGACGTGCTCGAACGAATCATCCAGCGGCTGGGTGAGGGGCAGGCGCCGCCGTCGACCGATGTCCTGAGCCAGGCGCAACGCGCACACGTAGCCCGCGGCAGCGCCTTCCAGTCGCAGCAAGGTGCCGTCTTCGTCGGGCGTTCCGAACGCCGCCACGCGCGCGCCCTCGGCGGTGGCGGCGCCCAGGCGAAGCCGGCGTTCGGCGTTCGCGCTCGTGGCGGACACCGCGGTGGCGATGATGCAGCTGTGAAATCGGCGCGCCGTCGCCAGGGCCACGTCGGCGTTGGGAGACAGGCCCTGGGAAAAGACGACCAGGACGTCGCTTGAGAAATCGTGGGGCGGAAGCTCGGTGAAGGCCCCCAGCGGCAGAAACCGCGCCGGCACGTGGAGCTGATCGTTGAGCAGGTAGACGAGGTACTTGGCGTGCGCCGCGGAGCTGCCCACGCCGGTGACGATGAAGCTCCGGGCGTTGCCGTCGTCGCAAGGCTCGTGCGGGGCCCCGGCGGCCGAACGGATGGCGGCGGGGGTCCGGTCGAGGCGCTGCTTCAACATGTCGAGACCGCGCGCCCAGGCCGTCATGGGCTCTCGTATTCCAGACGAGCGAATGCGCCGTCAACCGCGGCGCGAAAACGACAAGGCCGAGAGCGCGTCGAAGGTGCGCTCCCGGCCCTTGAGGTGCGGTGGCGAGGCCTACGGCGTCAGCGACTCATCCGTCGGCTCGTCGGGGCTGATGGTGGGCGCCTGGGCCACGCGGTTGAGGTTCACGCGCGCCTTGACGTACTTCGGGGACAGCACGGTGGCGCGGGCGTACGACTCTTTCGCCTCCTCGCCTCGGCCGACGCGCTCCAGCGCCACGCCCAGGTTGTTGTGGACGGCTGCCGCGTTGGGGAGCGCCTCGGCCGCTTCTGTCAGCACCGCCACCGCCTTCTCGTTCTCGTTGGCGCGGAGGTAGGCGTAGCCCAGGTTGTTCTTCGCCCAGGCGTGGTTGGGTGCGAGGTCGATGGTGGTGCTGAAGCGCTCGATGGCATGGCCGAGCTCGCCCAGGCTGAGGTACGCGCGACCCAGCGCGTGGTGCGCCTCCGGGTTGGTGGGGTCTCTGAGCGTGGATGAGAGGCCGACAATCAGCGCCTCGTCGACGCGGCCGGCCTTGAGGTACTCGCGGGTCGCCTGGATCAACGGCGCGGCGTCGTCCGACGCCAGGGTGCCGAGACGGGAGAACGCGCGCGCCGCGATGGTGTGCTGGCCGGCCCGCTGCGCCAGCTTCGCCAGGCCCCGCACGGTCTCTTCGTCGTCGGGGTGGAGGAAGAGCGCGCGCCGCGCCTCCTGGACCGCCCCGCCGCTGTCGCCGTCGGTGAAGAGCGTGTTGGCCCGGGCCAGGTGATCGATGTTGTCCCGCTCCGTCTTCAGCTCCAGCGGCTCAGCCACCACTGCGGTGGGCTCCATCACCGCCACCTGGGTGGGCGCGGGGACCTCGGCCACCTGCGTGGCCACCGACGCGTCGGCGACCACGGGCTGCGCGGCAACCTCGGGCGCGGCCGCGCTCCGCGGCTCACCCTGCTCGCACGCCGCTGCGAACGACAACGCAACACACGCCGCCAGAATCTTGCTTCTCATGACTTGCTCCTTCGAACCCGCGCTCGAAATGAGCGCGCTGTTGCACCGGAGATTGCGACCGCCGTGCCACCGCCAAGGGCGCGCAATTCCAGCCGCGGCCGGGCGACCGCGGGGGCCGGGCCGCGCCGTGGGGAAGGCGCGTGTGGCCAACGCTCCACCGGAACTGTGCTATTCGCCCCGGCGCCATGGCTTCCCAGCTCGAGCAGGAAATCGCCCGCCGCCGCACCTTCGCGATTATTTCGCACCCCGACGCGGGAAAGACGACGCTCAC
>CAZFXD010000303.1:0-6080 GCA_964522795.1 uncultured Myxococcaceae bacterium | reverse complement strand
CGACTCGTCGAGCGCCGTCACGTCCTGCCCGTCGAAGATCACCCGCCCCTGGTCCGGGTAGAGCAACCCGATGAGGCACTTGAGCAGCACGCTCTTGCCGGTGCCGGACCCGCCGATCACCGTCAGCGTCTCTCCGCGGCGCACCTCGAGGTTCAAGTTCTCGTAGATGCGCTTGGGCCCGAACGCCTTGTACAGCCCTTCGAATCGAATCAACGCGTCGTCGGTCACAGCGCGAGGAACAGCTTGGTGAGAAAGAAGTCCGAGAGGCACACCGCCACGGACGTGATGGCCACGGTCTCGGTGGTGCCCTTCCCGACGCCCTCGGTGCCCCCCTGCACGGTGAAGCCTTTGTGGCACCCCACCAGGGCGATGATCAAACCGAAGACCATCGCTTTGGAGACGCCCGAGAGGAAGTCGAAGATCTTCGCGGTCTCCACCACCGATCGGTAGAACTGGTCGAACGGAATGTCGTACTGGGAGTTCACCACCCACGACCCGGCAAGGAGCCCGAAGACGTCCGCCAACGCCGTCAGCGCGGGCAGCACGATCATGCACGCGATCAGGCGGGGCACGACCAGCTTCTTCACCGGGTCGGCCCCCAGCGCGCGAATGGCGTCGATCTGCTCGGTGACGTTCATCGAGCCCAGCTCGGCGGTGATCCCGGAGCCGATGCGCGCCCCCACGGTGAGGGCGGTGAGCACCGGCGCGAGCTCGCGGAACAAGGTGAGCACCACCACCTTCCCCACCGTGTGCTGCACGCCGAAGCGCGCGAGGAAGAACGCGAACTGGAGCGAGATGACGAGGCCGGCGAAGGTGGCGGTGAGCGTGGCGATGGAGAGCGACCCGATGCCCAGGTGTTCGATCTGGTAGGCGATGTCGGTGAAGCCGAACGGCCGGCGCAGGCTTCGCGCCACAGCCCGCGCGAACAACACCATCACCTCGCCCAGCTCCGTCACGAAGCCTCGAACGCGGGCCCAGAAGGGAATGGCGGCGACCAGCTCTTCGCGGACCACGCTCGTGAACCCCGGCACCTCGGGCTGGGTCTCGTGCGTGCTCATCGCGACACCTGGCTGTGCAGCGCCTCGACCATCGCCTCGTAGGCCGCCAGGTGCTCGTCGCGGAGCTTCTCGGGCGCGACGTACATCACGTCGTGCACGCAGCCGTCTTTCTTGAGCACCAGGAGCGTGAGGTCGACCGGGACGCCGTCGAGCCGGGCCATGGAGTGCACCTCCACCGCTTCGCGCCCGTCCAACGGGCGAACGCGGCGTTCCACTTCGCGCTTCTCGGTGAACCCGAACACCAGGTGGTTGAGGAGCACCTCGATGGGCGCGTCGGCGTGGCCTTCGCAGGTGGAGTTCACCGCCAGCACGTGGCCGTGGCGGGAGACCCAGGCCACGTCATTCTCGTCGAAGTCCACGCTCGACCAGCCCGCGCCCGGAGGCGCGATGCGGTACGTCAGGGGGCCCTTGTGCACCTCGTTGCCGCGAACCGAGACGCCGGCGCACGACGCGAGCGCACACCCCACGGCTGCTCCCACCCAGCGGTTCACTGCGGCAGAACTACCACTGAACGAAAGGAGAGTCGCAAAAGTTGACTCTACACGCCTGTTCAGGGACCATACCGGAACACTTGTTCCGTGATCGTTTTTGGAGGTCTCTGTGGAAGAGCTGACGTCGCGCCAGAAGCAGATTCTGAACTTCATCGTGAAGGAGACCGAGGCCCGCGGCTTCCCTCCCACGATTCGCGAGATCGGCGAGGAGATGGACATCCGCTCCACGAACGGCGTGAACGATCACCTGAAGGCCCTGGAGCGAAAGGGCTACCTGACGCGCGGCGAGCAGACGAGCCGATCGCTGGTGGCGACCAAGCGCGCTCGATTGGTGCTGGGCGGCGGCGCGCGGCGCGACCCGGACATGATCGAAGTCCCGCTGCTCGGGCGGGTGGCCGCGGGCGCTCCCCTGCTGGCGACCGAAAACGTGGAGGACTCGGTCAAGGTCGACTCGTTCCTCCTCGGGGGCTCGGGCAAAGAGGTGTTCGCGCTCCGGGTGAAGGGCAACTCGATGATCGAAGACGGCATCTTCGACGGCGACTACCTGTTCGTTCGTAAGGCGGCCTCGGCGCACACTGGCGACATCGTGGTGGCGCTGATTGAGGACGAGGCCACGGTCAAGCGCTACTACCCTGAGGGCGACCGGGTTCGCTTCCAACCCGCCAACGCCACGATGGAACCCATCTACGTGTCCAAGAGCGAGTTCCGCCAGACGATGATTCTGGGCACGGTGGTGGGCGTCTACCGGAAGTTCTCCAACTCCCGCGCCTAGTCGATGGAGCGCGGGTGGAGCGGCGGCGCCGCGTCCACTCGGTCGCGCCGTGCGCTTCGTGCGAACCGGCTGAAATCTCCCTCAGATCGTCGCGTCACGTGTTCTCGTTTTCCGAGAGAACAGGGACTGAGGCCTGCGCGCAACTGACGGCGTTGATCTCGGACAATGGGCCAACACTTCACGGGAGCTCACATGGCCACGGTTCGAACCTCAGACCTGCTTTCCAAACTCGTCACCAAGGCGCAGACCTCGCTCACCAAGGCCGACGCCAACCGCAGCGGAACGATCAGCGCTTCGGAAGTTCGCGGGCTGCCGACCTCGCTCGGCCAGGAGTTCGCCTCGTACCAGCGGCAGGTCTCGTCGGTTCGGGTCTCCGAGTTCGTCTCGGCCTTCTCCTCGTACGCGCAGGGCCAGCTGACTCGCGCGGACGCCAACCGCGACGGCCTGCTGTCCTCGGCGGAGCTTTCCAGCATCAGCGGAATGCTGAAAGACAACGTGCTGGAGATTCTGGGCACGCTGCAGCCGACCGTCACTCCGACGCCCATCACGCCGACGCCGGTGACCCCGTCGCCGGTCACTCCGGCCCCCAGCGGCACCGGGGTCTTCGGGATCTCGGGGACCATCCCGGCCTCGCGCGTGAAGCTGGTGCCCCTGCTCACCCAGGGCCTGAACAAGCCGACCGCGATGGCGTTCGATCGCCAGGGCTCGCTGTGGATCGTCAACCAGGGCGACGACTCGTCGATCATCGTCGACAACCCGGGCACGCGAAGCCAGAAGGCGCAGAAGTTCCGCGACGACAGCGCCCACTTCATGAACAACCCGATGGCGATCGCGTTCTCGCGCGGCAAAGACGAGTTCGCCACGGTGCAGGACACCACCAACGACTACAACGGCATGCACATGGGCAACATGTTCATGGGCCCGACGCTGTGGAGCGCGAACCGCCGCACGTATGAAGGCGGCACCAACTCGCACATCGACATGCTGCACTCGCCCAACTCGGTCGGCATCGCCGCCGGCTTGCGTCCGTCGGGCACCGACAAGCGCGAGTACTGGGTGTTCGACGGCAACACGGGCTCAATCGATCGCTACTACTTCAACAAGCCGCACGAGCTGGGCGGCGACAACCACCTGGACGGCGAGACCTACCGCTACGCCGCGGGCCAGCTGCGCATGGTCCCCAACGTGCCGGGCCACATGGACATCGACAGCAAGGGCACGCTCTTCATCTGCGACACCGGCAACGGCCGCATCGCCACCTTCGACACCACCAAGGCGTCCACCGCGGGTCGGGTGATCAGCGCGTACCACGACGAGACGCCGCTGGTCGGCGCGCAGGGTCCGTCGACCCAGACCTTCGCCTCGGGCCTCAACGCGCCCAGCGGTCTGATTCTCAAGGGCGGCAACGTGATCGTGGGCGAATACGGCACGGGGCACATCAAGGTCTTCGGCCCGGACGGCAAGCTGAAGGGCGATCTCGACACGGGCATGGGGGCGCGCGCGCTCACCGGCCTGTGCGAATCGAAGAACGGCACCATCTACGCGCTCAACCAGCGTTCCGGACAGTTGGTCGAAGTTCAGATCGGCTGATCCCGCGCCGTGACGGCGTCTCACGGCCCGGTTGATCGTGGCGCTCGGCACTCGCAGGAAGCGCGAGTCGCCGAGTACTACGACGTCAACACCCGCAAGTTTTCCCGTCGAGCCCAGGCGGGGGCCGGGGGCACCATTCACCGCGCCGTCTGGGCGCCGGGGCTGACCACGCGCGAAGAGGCGTACCACTTCGCAGAGCGCCGCGCGCTCACCTGCCTCGAAGCCCTTCCCCGGCACGCGCCGCTCGACGTCGTGGACCTGGGCTGCGGCACCGGAGCGACCCTCACCTGGCTGGCCACGCGGCACGCAGGTTTCTCGGGCGTGGGGGTGACCTTGAGCGGCGATCAGGTCGAGCGCGCCACGCAGCGCACCGCACGTGCCGGGCTCGGGCCCCGACTCCGGTTCGTCCGCGCCAGCTTCCTGTCTGTTCCCCTCGCCGATCAATCGTGCGACCTGGCCATCGCGGTGGAGTCGTTTCTGCATGGCCCAGACGCTGGCGCCTTCTTCCGCGAGGTGGCGCGCCTGCTCCGCCCGGGGGGCCGGCTCCTGCTGGTGGACGACTTTCTCTCACCCGGCACGCCGGCCTCGGCCGCGGGGCTCGACGACTTCGTCCGCGGCTGGAGAGTCGGCACGCTGGTGTCCCGCGAAGACGCGGTCGCGACCGCCGAGCAGGCCGGCCTCGTGCTCAGCTCGAGCAGCCACCTCACGGACTGGCTGGAGCTCGGCCGCGCGCGCGACACGCTCATCGCCGTGCTGGTGGCGCTGGGAGCCCGGCGCATCCTCGACCGACCAGCGTGGGGCGCGCTGGTGGGCGGCCACGCGCTGCAGCGCGGGCTTCAGCGTGGCCTCCTCCAATACTGGGAACTCCAGTTCACACCTCGCTGAATCTTCGTCGCGACGAAATTCACTTCGTGCTGGCGAGCGAGATCGTTTCCTCCGATTGTTCGCGGCATGAACGACCGGCGCGTGCTTCGGCTCAAGGAGGACCTCGCCGCGCTTCACCAACGCATCAACACCGAGTTGGGTGCGCTGGAGACAGACGTTCGATTTGAGACCGAAGCCTGGACGCGCGCGGAGTCTTCGGGCACCACGCGAGGCAGCGGGATGACGTCGGTGCTCGAAGGCGGCGCGGTGTTCGAACGCGCCGCGACGGCCCTGATGGACTTGAAGGGCCCGGTGCTGCCCGAGGAGTTCGCGCCGTCGTTCCCCGAGTCAGCCCAGCAGCCGTTCCGCGCCATCGCCCTGTGCGTCGCGGTGCACCCACAGAACCCCTACGTGCCGGCGACCGAGCTGAACCTGCGACTCATCGCCACCGAGCACCAGTTCGCGTTCAGCGGCGGGTGCGATCTGCTTCCCGCCATTCCCTACCTGGCCGACGCGGTCGCGTGGCACCAGACCCTGGCCTCGGCGTGCGCCCCGTTTGGCGCCGCGATCTACCCTGAGCTGAAGCGACGCTGCGACGAGCGCTTTTTTTCGCGTCGGCGCGGAGAAAGCCGCGGCGTGGGTGGGCTGGCCTTCGACAACTTGAACGCCGACACGCCGCACATCGGCTTGCCGTACGATCAATGCGCCTCGCTGCTGATGTCGATCGGCTCGAAGTTTCTGCAGGTGTACGCGCCGATCGTGGCGGCTCGCGCCCGCGCGCCGTTCGGGGAGCGCGAGCGCGCGTTTCAGCTGTTCCGACGCGGCCGCCAGGTCGAGCTCGAGCTCGTCTCCAAAGACGCGGGGTTCTTCACCGCGCAGGTTGGCCGGAAGACAGACTCGGTCTCACTGTCCATGCCGCCGTTGGCGAGCTGGTCGTCGAAGGGCACGGACCCTGAGCTGAAGGCGCAGCTCGCGCCCTTCCTCGAACCTCAACCGTGGGTGTTGGGGCCGCCTCCCGCGCTGGAGACGCCCCGAGCGCACGCGCTCCGCGCCTGACCGCTACGGCGTGACGCAGACCCCATTGGGGTCACAGACCGCCCCGCCGGCGCAGCCCGGGCTGCACGGAGAAAACGCGATCGTGTTCACCGACGCGCCCGTGGTACCAGCGGTCCCGGTCGCGCCGCTGCCCGACGCGCTGCCCCCTTCGCCACCGCTCCCGCCGGTCAGCAGGCCCGCGGGCGTTCCCAGTTGATTGGTGGTGGAGAGGAAGTCGGTCGTGCCGAGCACAGCGATGGCGTACGAGGG
>CAZFXD010000302.1:0-6090 GCA_964522795.1 uncultured Myxococcaceae bacterium | reverse complement strand
CCTGCTTTACGACCGCTGCGAGCTGCTCGGAGAACGACATGGTCCGCTAGGGCGTAGCCAGCGAGGCCGGGTCGATGCAAAGCGCCGGCGCGAACTGCCCTGGGTTTCCGCACGGTCCGTTCGGCGCAGGAATCTGGCCCGCCGGGCACGTCGTCCCCGTGGTGTACGCCGTGAAGGTGTACGTGAACGGCCGCATGCCGATGGGTGCGCCGCTGGCCAGTTCGCCCTCAAGCGCGACGGTTGCCGTCACGTCCACACGGCCTTTGGCTTCGTCACCCGGGATGAGCGCGTCCTGCAGGGCTTTAAGCGAGTTCCCACCGATCAACGAAGTGATGATCAGGAGATCGGACCCGGGCGCCAGCGTTCCCGTCTCTCCGACCTTCCACGCCGGCAGACGAATCGATTTGTCGCTGACCGTATACGTGACGTTCTTGCGTTGGATGTACGCGATGTTTCGTTGCGCGGAGATGAGCGTCTCGCCCGTTCCGTTCGTCAACTCAGTGGCGCTCATGTCGGAGTGGACCTTCAGCAGCAGATAGAACCCGCGTCCGACTGAGACGTCGACCGAACCACCGCTGAGCTGCTTGTTCGCCTCGAACTTGCACTCGCCTTTACCGTCGGGATCCGGGTCGAACCCGCCCTGCACCACAATTCCGGAATCGGTCAGGCCACAACCTGCGAGCAGGCTCGCCCCGACAACCGCCGTCAGTAGGTTTCGCATGTTCATGGTAGCCCTCACAGATTAGTCGCCATGGTCTGGCGGTTCAAAATTCGGGGTGTAATGAAAATCAGCAGCTCGTTCCGGGTCTCGACCTCTCGCGAGTTTCTGAAGAAGAACCCGAGGAGTGGGATACGGCCGAGCAGCGGCACCGAAGCCGAGCTGGAAGACCCTGTTTTCACGTAGATACCGCCGATGACCGTGGTGTCGTTGTCCTTCACGAGCACCTGCGTCGACGCTTCCTTACGCTGAATGGCGGGCTGACCGTTGGCACCCGTGGCCGAAGGGTCTGGTTGGTTGTTCGAAGCGCGGATGTTCATCAGCACGCTGCCGTCGGCCGTGATGTGCGGCGTCACGTCGAGCGACAAGCTGGCTTCGATGAAGGCCGTATTCACACCGGACGCCGAGACCTGCGAGAAGGGAATCGAAACACCCTGGCTGATCTTCGCGCCCACGTTGTCGAGCGTGGTGACCTTGGGCGAGGAAATGGTCTTCACCACACCTTGAGCTTCAGCGGCCGAGAGACGGAGGTTCAACTGCAGCGCGCCACCCGCGGAACCGAACACGAAGCCGAGACCACCACCGGCGCCGGGTCCAATCGACGTGGGCAAGTTGACCGCCCAGTTGGGAGTGTTCGACGTACCGGCGAGCGGACCGTCGTTGCCGGAAGCGCCGCGAATCGCCACGGCGTTGGGGAAGACCAGGCCCGTCGCGTTCCCGAAGGTCGGCGCCATGGTGGCCGCGCCGCCCCACTGAATACCGATGGACCGGTTGAAGGTGACGTTGGCTTCGACGATGCGGCTCTCGATCAACACCTGCGGCGTCTGGGTATCGAGGGTGGCCACCAGCGAACGAACCTTGCCCACGTTCGACTTGATCTCGCGAACGATGAGGGTGTTGGTGCGCGCGTCGATGGAGACGTTGCCGCGCTCAGACAGCACGTCCTTCACGCGAGCCGCCATGTCCGACGCGCCGGCGTAGTTGACCGGCACCAGGTGCACCTCGAGCGGCTCCTGAACCTTGAGGGTCTTCTCACGCTCCGCGCGGAGCTTCGCTTCCGACTCGAGGGTGGCCAGCGGCGCCACACGAACGATGTTCGAGCCCAGGTCTTCTTTGCCCAGGCCCTTCGACCGGAGAATCAGCTCCAACGCCTGGTCCCAGGGCACGTTCTTCAACCGAATCGTGATGCGACCGCTCACGTCGTCGGCGAGGACGATGTTCTTCTTCGAGATCTCCGCGATGATGCGGAGCATGTCGTGAATGTCGATGTCCTTGAACTCAAAGGACACGCGCTTGCCCACGTACTTCACGCTGCTGGCGCCGACCTGCCCCGCCTGAATTCCGCCCGACGCTTCCACGGCCGGCGCTTCGCCACCGCCACCGCCGGGAGGACCGGAGTGATCACCGGCCGTCTTGTTGGCCGACACCGCCTCTTCGAGCTGCACGCCTTTCACGCCCAACGCCCACTTCATGCCTTCGGGCGTCTTCGTCGCCGACTCTTCAAAGGCCGTGTCAGCCGCCACCACGATGCGCACTCGCTCAGACGCACCGCGAACGGCGAACGCGCTCACCATCTTCACCGGGGTCCCCAGCGCGCTGGTGTCGAGGCTGCGCTCGAGTCGCTTCGGCAACCGCGCCGAGTCAATCGTGAGCACCGCGCTCTTCGGGTCGGGCCGCTCCACGCGCCACGCCACCTCGCGGGTCAGCTTCAACTCCAGGGTTCCACCCGCCGGAGACTCCTTGAACTCGAGCGAGCGGACGTCGGCCATTTTTCCGGCCGTCGCCACCACCGGCTGCGGGCTCTCCACTGACATTGCCTTGCCGTCGATTTCGACCACGGGCGTGGCCACCGAATCGGCCTCGGTCGCTTCCACCGCGGCGGTCTGGGCCGCGCGACCGTTGAGGGTGATCTCCAGTCCACGCTTGGTCCGCGCAGCGCGGTAGACGGGCATCTCCCCGTCCATCTCCAGCACCAGGCGCAGCTTGTCTTCGTGCGCCGCGGCCCGAATGTCCTTCACCGGCGCACCGTGCGCCCTGGGCAGCTTCGCGCCCTTCTTCATGCCGTACAGGTCGACCGCCAGCCGGGCCGGCGACTGCAGCTCGATCAGTTCGAACTTCGGGATCTCGCCATCTGCCCCAACCGTGAGCACGCCATTCTTGAGCGCCAACGAGGTGACCCTGGTGGCCGGCTTGGTCACCTGCACTTCGTCGACCCGCGACGCCACCACGCCTTCGCGTGCGTCAGTGGACGCCACGGCGGGCGCCGCGACCTCGGCGGGCTTGACCTCGGGCTTGGCCGCGCTCGGGGCCTCGGCCACCTTGACGTTGCCGGCACCCGGGGTCGGTTCGGCGGACGTGACCGCCTTGCCTTCAATCGTCACCACCACGCTCTTGCCCTGGGCGCGGACGTCGTAGCGGCTCACGCCGTCGAGCCCGATCAGCAGGCGGCCGACGGAGGCGTGTTCATCGGAGAACTGCGAGGCCACGATGCCGGTCACCGGTCCCACCCCTTCGTGGTGGCCTTTGATCGACGCCACGTCGGAGCCGGACATGTCGACCACCAACCGGTCCGGCTCGCTCAGGCGAAACACGGTGAAGGTGGGCGCCGTCGTGCCCTGGACCACCAGGGTTGCCCCCTGGGGAGTCTTGGTCACTTTGAGGTCGTTCAGCGTGTTGACCCCGGCCGCCTCCGCAGCGCCGGCTGCAAAGAACAACGCGCTGGTCATCAGCAACACTCTGGCTGTCATCGCTGGGTTCTCCCTCTCCCTGACAAAACGATTCGTATTCGACGTGCTCATTCGATGGCCTTGTTCTGCAGAAGGTCGATCACGGTATGCGCGGCGCTGTCCTTCTTCACGCACAGATTGACTCGATTCGGGTTTACCTTGCCGTCCGGAGTCCGGAAGTACTCGGTCACCACCACACAATCGCGAAGGATGGCTGTCACCTTCCCGCCCTGCTTGCCGACTTTGCTGTTTCGACGAACGATGTGTCCGGTCTTGCTGGGGTCTTCGATCATTCCCATCGGGTTGGCGTCGCCGCTCACCACCGCCACCAGCACCAGCTGATCAAGGTCGTGCTGACACAGCGGCTCGTTGCACACCGACGGCCCTTCGCCGCCGGCAAACTTGAGTGAGATCTGCTCTTCACTCGCCCGGAAGGGGTCGCGTTTGCCGACCGGGTTGTACGTGTACACGTACTGGGGCGCCCCGATTCCACCGTCCGTCGGCGCCGCGGTTGCGGCCGGGCCAGCGGCGCGCGCCGGCGCTGCCGCCGAGGGCGGAGGCGGAGCTTCGTCGCACCCTGCGACGTACGCTCCAACCAAAGCCGATATGAGGAGTCCTCGTCGAATCATAGAGTGTCGCCCTAGCGACCGCCTCCCGGAGCACTGGCCGCTGCACCACCGCCTGCAGCCGAGTTGTCACCCTGTTTCCCGCTCTGATCAAGAAATCGAAAGGTGGTCGCCGTGAAATCGGCCTTCAACACCACTTTGTCGGTCTTCGACTGGCCCATGCTGAGCGCGATGTTGTTCGCGTTCACGATGCGGCGCATGTTGGCCACTTCCTGCAGGAACATGGCGATCTCGTGGTAGTTGCCCGAGACCGACATCTTGATGGGAATCTTGGAGATGAACCCTGCGGCCACTTCGCTCTCCGGCGTGACCTTGGCGATATCGAGTCCTGACTTCCGGCCCAGGTCGTTCAGCTGCGCCAACAGCTCTTCGATCTCTTTCTTGTCCGGCAGCTCGGTGAGCGCGTCCGCCAGCTTCTGCTCGAGTTGGTCGAGCTCACGGCGTCGATCGGCCAGGTTGTTGGCGATGTCCTGCTTCTCCGCCAGGGTGCGCTCGAGGTTGCCTTCCTGGGTAATCGCGCGCTGAATCTTGTCTTCAATGTCCTGAATGAACATGAAGTAGTTCACCGCGGTCACGATCACCGCGACGATCGCGAGTCCGCCGTACTTGGCCCAGGCCGGCGCTTTATTGATTCTTTCGATCAGCTGTTCCATCGCGGGGCCTCAGATTGAGTACGACGTCTTCATCGACATATCGAAGCTGACGGTACGTCCAGCCGTGGAGTCTTTCTGCTCTGCGGACTTGAGATCGATGTCGGTGAAGAAGTTCTTCACGTCCCCAGGCACGAAGTCTTCGATCGTGCCGTCCTGGGCGATCAACTCGACGCGCAGCGAGCTGCCGTCCTTCTTCTTCTCCACCACGCGCCCCATGCCCTTGGGCGTCCAGACCAGGCCCGCCAACCCGCGCATGAACTCGGCCACGTCTTCATGGCTCAGCGCTTCGCCGTGCATGGTGACCGCCAGGTTGTTTTCGGTGAAGGTGCTGATCGACACCTTGCGCGGAATGGCCAGGGCCAGCGCGTCCATCACGCGCACCGGACCGGCGCGTCCCTTGCGCAGCCCCTCCAGCAACTCAAGCTTGTTCTTCACTTCTTCGCGGCGCTTCTTGATGTTGTTCACTTCGCCGATGATCTTCTCGAGCTCCGTGATGCGGCGCTGAATGTCGGCGACCTTTGCCTCGCGCTTCTTGCGGTCGTCGTCACGCCGCGTCTGCCACACGAAGTTGGCGGCGCTCGCCGCGAACAGCACAAACGCGTACACCACCAGAATCTGGCGGCCTGCTACGCGTTTCTGCACCTGCCGAACCGGCAGGAGGTTGATGCGCATCATCGGCATCGTCGTCTCCTAGTCGAACTTGTCGTCGGGTTTGCGCAGGGCCAATCCGACCGCCACGGCGGCCATCGGGGCCGCATCCATAATTGAGGCCGGATCGAACCGGCGATTGTCGACTTCAATCTGTTTGAACGGGTTCAGAATCTCGACCGGCACACCCACGCGCTGCTCGATGGTCTTGAAGAGGGCTGGAATCTTCGACGTGCCCCCCGAGAGGTACACCTTGGAGAACGTCGCATCGGGGGCCGTGCCCGCGTAGAAGTCGAGCGACCGTTGAATTTCGCCGGCGACCTGCTCGGCCACCTGCTGCATCACGCGCTCCACTTCCTGAGGCACGACGGCGTCCTGGTCCTTCGAGCCGCCGCCGATCTTCAGCGCTTCGGCCTCTTCGTACGAGACGTTGAGCTGCTTCTGAATTTCTTCAGTGAACTGGTTACCGCCGATGGTCACGTCGCGGGTGAAGGTGGTCATGCCGCCGGAGATGATGTTGATGTTCACCACCGCCGCACCGGCGTTGATCAGCACCACGGTCTCTTTGGCAGGCACTTCGTAGTTGGAGGAGAAGCAGTTCTGCACCGCGAAGGCGTCGACGTCGACCACCACGGGCAACAGGCCCGCCTCAGACACCACGGTGGTGTAGTCGTTGATCATGTCCTTCTTGGCCGCGACCAGGAGCACGTCCATCTGGC
>CAZFXD010000301.1:0-6109 GCA_964522795.1 uncultured Myxococcaceae bacterium | reverse complement strand
CGGGCGGCGGCCCGGACGGTGGCATCGGAGGTGGCGTTGGCGGGAGCGCTGGCGGTGGAACCGGCGGGAGCCTCGGCGGCGGCGCGGGTGGCGCTGCGGGTGGAACGGCGGGCGGCACCGGCGGGGGCGGTGGCACGGTGGACCCGCCGCGAAGCTGCAGCTGCGACTCCGTGATGGACGCGTCCGCGGCGTTTGCGCTGGCCGCGTTGCTGGCCGCCCGAAAGCGCCGCGCGGTCTAGGCGTGCGGGCGAGGGCAGCGGCGTCGAGCCTGGCGATTGTGTTCGCGCTGGCCTGCGCCCACGTGGAGCCGGCAGGCGAGGCCTCCTCGCGCATCGTCAGCCTCAAGTTCGGCGGGAGGCTGCGAACGGCGAACTTCTTCAGGCCCGCGATAGAGGGAGACCTTCCGCTCGTGGTGGCGCTCCACGGTCGGTTCGGCGACGGTGCCGCCCAGGAGAAGCTGTCGGGGCTGACGCGGGTGGCGACCCGCGAAGGGTTCGCGGTGGTGTTCCCTGATGGGGTTCAACGCTCGTGGGCTGATGCTCGGGGCTCGTCACCTGCCGCGCGACAGGGCGTGGACGACGTGGGCTACCTCGCCGCGTTGATCGAGAAGCTCGTCGCCGAGGAGCGCATCGACGCCACCCGCGTGTTCATCACGGGCATGAGCAACGGGGCCATGATGACGCTCACCATGGTGTGTCGGCGACCGGAGCTGTTCGCCGGTGCCGCGGCTGTGACCGGGCTGCTCCCCCTGCCGGTGGACGGCTGCCGGCCAAGTCGCCCCCCGTCGGTCGCCATCGTGGTGGGCGACAAAGATCCCCTCGTGCCTTTCGACGGAGGGGCGGTGTCCAAAGACCGCGGCGAGGTCGCCTCGGCCCAGGCGACCCTGAACCACTTCAAAGGGCTCCTCGGCTGCGACGGCGCGGATGCCACCGTCGACCTTCCCGACACCGCCCAGGACGGCACCACCACCCAGCGGTACGACGCCACCGGCTGTCCCGAAGGCCGCGACGCCCGGTTGTACGTGGTGCGCGGCGGAGGCCACACGTGGCCGGGCGGGTTTCAATACCTGGCTGAGCGGGTGATCGGAAAGACGTCGCGCGACTTCAACGCCTCAGATGAAATCTGGGCCTTCTTCAAATCGAAGCGGCGAGATCAGCCGAGCGAACCCAATCGCCCGACGCGGTAGACACACACCGCAGCCGCGGTGGCCGCGAAGAAACCGGCCACGCCCCACACGGCGAGCGCGGGCGCGGTGTGCCCGGCGAAGACGAGCGTTCGCGCCGTCAACATCGCGGCCCACACCATCAGCGCGGCGGCGCCGGTCTCTCCGAGCGCGATCGTCATCGAGGCTCGGCGACCGCGCCTGAGCGAGACCCCCAGAATCAGGAGCGCGGCGGACGCTGCGATCAGCGGCCAGGCGATGCGTTGGTGCCAGGCGAGGCGGTGGGCGCGCGTGGGCAAGGCCACCCGGGCGCGAGAAGCGATCTGCTGGTCGAGTGATTCGAACGAAAGGTGCTCCGGGCGTCCGGGCCGAATGTCCAGATCGTCGGCCGAGAGGCCCACGTCGAGCTCGAGCGAGTCCGCCCGCTCGACCCGGGTGCCGCCTTCGAACGTGCGCACGGTGGCGCGCTTGGCCGCCCACCGCGTGCCTCCCGCGGGAATCAGAAGCTCGGCGTCAATGCGCCGCGCGACGCCGAAGGTGGGGTTCATCTGCAGCACCAGCACGCCGGAGAACCCGTTCCGGGCGTCCCCGCCTTCGAGCCGGAGAAAATAGTCGCCGCGGTGAAACCACTCTTTCGCCCGGTAGTACGTGTACCAATCGCCCCAGCCGGACCGGAAGGTGGTGGTGCTGCGAATGTCCACGCGAAGCCCGGCCGGCCCCGCCACGTATTCGTCCCACGCGACGGCGCCAGCACAGGCCACCAGCACGCAAGCGCCGATGGGCGCGTAGAGCGAGACGGGGCCACGGCCCAGCGTGAGCAGCGCGGTCAGCTCACCCCGGCGTTGCAGCGAAGTGACTGTCAGGGTCGTGGCCAGGAGCAGGGTGATGGGCAACACCTGCACCACGCACAGAAGGGCCTTGTCGGCGTACATGGCCGCCACGTCGCGAGCCGCGAAGTTGAGAAACAAGCTCGCGCGGTCTGAGAAGTCTGCCACCAAGAAGATCACCACCGCGCCCAGCGTGACGCTCACCAGCGTGGAGAAGAACGTCAGGGCCACGTAGCGGAAGAGCGTGCGGCTCACGTGACGCCTCGCGTTCGCGCCAGCGCCCACAGGGCCAGCATGCCGCCCAGCAGGAACGTCACGTTGGCCAGATGCCCCGAGAACAGCGGCCAGACGCCGGAGTTGCCCAGGCTGACGCCGAGCCGCGCCAGCGCGTAGTAGGCGGCGTAGCCGGCCACGGTGGCCACGAAGGCGCTCCGGCGAGACGCGCGGCGCAGGCCGAGCGCCAGTGGGCAGGCGATGGCCGCGAACGCCAGTGGCGCGACGCACTGGGCCACCCGCGCGTGAAATTGCACCCAGTGGCGCTGTGAGGGCTCCTGAACCGCGTCGGCCTGCTCGGCGGCCTGGTAGAGCTCGAACGGGGTCCACTCGTCGTTCGGTTTCTTCAGCCGGTGCTTGGCGCCGAGCGCCCCTGAGAGCGCCAGGTTCAGTTCTCCGCGCTCAAAGTCGATGGTGGTGTAGCCCCCGGGCTCCATGCGGTGGGCCACCCCGCGGCCCAGGGCGAGGGTGACCGCGTCATCATCGGTGCGGGTCTGCACCTGGGCTGTGCTGGCCAGGACGATGCTTGGTTGCGTGTGCTCACGGCCGTCAAACAGGAGCACCCGTTTCCACGCGAGGGTGGTGGGGTCGACCTCGTCGGCGAACAGGGTGAGATCAGGAAGCTCGTCGTAGAACCGGCCCGCTTGCACGCTGCCCAGCACGTTGCGCTTGAGGACGTCGTTCGCCGTCTCGAGCACGCGCGTGATGCTCCACGGCTCGATGGTGGACGTGGCGGCGAACGCCACCACGCTCAGTGCCGCGCCCAGCGCCCAGGGCCAGATGGCGAGTCGCCACGGGTTGGCGCCAACGGACTGCATGGCCCGCAGCTCGCCGTCGTCGCGCAGCCGCCCGAAGGCGACCAGAACGCACAAGAGGAACGCGATGGGGAGTGCCTGCTGCGCGAAGTGTGGCAACAGCAGCAGGATGATGCGGGTGACGTCGAGCAGACTCACTGACGGACCAAGAAAGATGTCGGTCGCGCGCAGAAACGACATCGCCACGAAGAGCGCCACGAACAGCAGCAGCCACGCGAGGAACGGGCCGGTCATCTCCCGAAGCACGTAGCGGCCCAGCGTTCGCACGGTCGCGCAGGGTAGGCCGCCCAGCCCGCGCTGTCACGGAGGAGCGCCGCCGCGTCGGGCGCGTGCCAGCGACACCGTGGGCAGGCGGCTGGCGCCCGCGGGGTGTCAGCACGCGGTGAATCTTCTCGACCGCGCTGGAGAACATCATCCAGCAGGACTCCGGGACGAGGATTGCCGCCGGCCATGCCAACCAGCCCAGCAGCGGGCGCAGCGACGGCCAGATCCAGTGAGCGGCTCGGGCCGCGCTCAAGCAGGCGAGGCCGCCCATGCACAGGTTGCGCAGAACCGTCGGGGCGTCCAACCCGTAGTTCGGTTTCGAACTCGGCGGCGTGTTCAACACTCCGGGAACAACATCGAAGGAGAAGACGCAGGGAATGACCCCAACGAGATTCGAACTCGTGTTCTCGCCGTGAAAGGGCGATGTCCTGGGCCGCTAGACGATGGGGCCCCGGCGTCTCTCACTTCTATGAGTCGAGGGGGATTTGAACCCCCGACCCTCGGCTTAAAAGGCCGGTGCTCTACCAACTGAGCTATCGACTCGTATCACAACTCTCTACTTCGGCTTCGATCCTTTCTGCGGCGCTGCCGTGACGGTCACGGGCAGCTTGAACGACGCGTCGTCGACCACCACCGTGATCTCTGCGGCGCCGGGCGAACCCGGAATGATGGTGTGGGCGGCGACGGAAGCGATGTCCTTGTTGGAGGTCTTGAGCAGCGCGGAACGATCCTTGAGCTCGCGTCCTTTGGCATCGAACGCAGCGATTTTCAACTCAACCGAATCGCCGTTTTCCTGCACCAGCAGCGCTTCGGGGGAGACGGTCACCTTCTCGACCAACACCACGTCGACCGGCGTGGCCGCCACGACCTTCTCGTGGGTGGCGATCACCTCGGTGTGGCCAGAGGCCCGGGCGGTCAATTTTCCATCGGCGCTGACCTCGGCCACGGACGAATCGCCCACCGACCACGTCACCGCCGCGCGGGGAAAGTGCCGCTGCTGCGCGCTCATGGGCTTGGCGTGCATCAGCACGACCGCGCCGCGGGTCTTGAGCAGGACCGGCGCCGGCTCCAGGTCAATGTAGGTGACCTGGTCGCAGGCCAAAAGCGCGAGACTGAGAATCAAAATGAAGCGCATCGGGGCGGCGCAGATATCACGAAACTTCGTGTAAGAAAGGGTCCCGCATGAAACCGAAAGACGACGAACCACTCGAGCTCCAGGAAGACGTCGAAGACGAGGAAGACCTCGCGCCCAAGGGCAAGGTCTACCTCACCCGCAAAGGGGCGGCGGTGCTCCACAAAGAGCTGCAGCAACTCCTGTCGCACGAACGACCCAAGGTGACCGCCGAAGTGTCCGCCGCGGCGGCCCAGGGTGACCGCTCGGAGAACGCCGAATACATCTCCGGAAAGAAGCGGCTGCGGGAGATCGACCGTCGCCTCGGGTTCTTGAAGCGGCGCCTCGACGTGGCCATCGTGGTGGACCCCACCGAACAGAAAGATCGCTCGCGCGTCTTCTTCGGCGCCACCGTGACGCTGAAGAACGAGGACGACGGGGCGGTCAATACCTACCAGTTGGTCGGGCCTGATGAGACCGACACCAAGGGCGGCAAGATCAGCGTCGATTCACCCATCGGCAAGGCGCTGATCGGAAAAGCCAGGGGTGAAGTGGTGGCGGTGCAACGGCCGCGGGGCGAAGTCGAGCTGGAAATCGTCTCCATCGCCTACGTGTGATTCAGGCGCGAATTTCGTCGTGAAGTGTCTATAGTCGCCCGGCTCGAAGGCGCCAGTCGAGCGAACGCTGCTCTCGCGAGGGACGACTTGACCCAAAAAAACTTCGTTCTCGATACGAACGTGCTGCTCCACGACCCGCGGTCGATTTACGCGTTCGGCGACAATCGGGTGATCATCCCCATTTACGTCATCGAGGAACTGGATCAGTTCAAGAAGGACGTTTCGGAACTGGGCCGCAACGCCCGTATGGTGGCCCGGTACCTCGACGCGTTTCGCGCCGAGGGCCGCCTCGCCGAAGGTGTCCCCACGCCGGGCGGCGGCCGCATCTGCGTTCGCTTCGCCGAGAAAGACCTGCCCAAGTCCATGGCGGACGGCCAGCTCATGGACAACCGCATTCTCGCGGTGGGCATTGAGACGCGTGACGAAGACAAAGAGAACCAGACCTTCTTCATCACCAAAGACACCAACCTCCGCATCCGCGCCGACGCGCTGGGCCTCGAGGCGCAGGACTTCGAGCCGGAGCGCGTCGAAATCTCTGACCTCTACTCGGGGTACGCCGAGATCTCGGTGGCGCCCGAGCTGGTCGACGCCATGTACAAGCCCCAGGCCGAGGTCGATGCCCCGGCCGACGCGGGGCTGTCGCCCAATCAGTTCGTCCTGCTGAAGGACGCGTCGAACCCCTCACACACGGCGATGGGGCGCTTGTCGGCCAGCAAGGGCAAGATCGTCCCCATCTCACGCCAGGTGAAGGACGGCGGTTGGGGCATTCGCCCGCGCAACATGGAGCAGTCGTTCGTCCTCGATCTCCTCCTCAATGACGAAGTGAAGCTCGTCACCATCGTGGGCAAGGCCGGTACGGGAAAGACGTTGCTCGCCATCGCGGCGGGGCTGCACAAGATTACCGAAGAGACCGTGTACCAGAAGATGTTGGTGTCCCGACCGATCTTCCCCCTGGGGCGCGACATCGGGTACCTCCCGGGCGGCGTAGAAGAGAAGCTGAATCCGTGGATGCAGCCGATCTTCGACAACGTCGAGTTTCT
>CAZFXD010000300.1:0-6138 GCA_964522795.1 uncultured Myxococcaceae bacterium | reverse complement strand
CGGCGCGGAAGAGCAGGGAGTTGACGAGGCGAATGATGGGCGCTTCGTCGCCTGAATCGAGCAGGTCCTGCGTCTCTTCCAGCGACTGCTCGACGCTCTGGAGGTCCTGCGCCTCCATCTCGTCGACCACCTGCTCCGCTTCGTTCAGCTCGCGGTCGTAGATGGAGTTGATGGAGTCGACGATGGTTGAAGCGCGCGCGATGCACGCCTCCACGTCGGCGCCGAGCAACAGCCGCGCATGGTCGAGCACCGAGGTGTCGAGCGGGTCGGCCACGGCCACCGTCACCACGCCGTCGACCGCGCGCAGCGGAATCAGGCGCGCCTGCTTGGCGAAGTTGATGGGAATGCGCTTCACCAATTCGGGCTCGACGTCGTCGGCGCCAATCACGTCCAGGTACTTGAGGTCGAGCTGGTCGGCGAGCGCCTCGGCCAGTTGCACGTCGGTGATGGCCTTGAGCCCGACGAGCAGCTCTCCAATGCGGCCTCCCCGCTCCTGCTGCGCCGCCAGAGCCTCGGCCACCTGCGCATCGGTTACCCCCGCGCGGGCCTTCAGAATCTGCCCGAGCAGGCGCGGCGCCACGGCGGGGCCCGTCAACGTGCGGGCCGCTTCGAAGATCGCGGTCTCGGCGTTGTCGGACAGCTCGTTCATTGCAGCCCCGGGTCAGGCGGCGGAGACACCTTGAGACGGTCTTCCATGGCCGGCAGGGTGGTGCCCGGAGGCAGGTTGACCCCGGGGGGAATGCCGCGGCGGAGGCCTCCGGCGGGCATCGGACTTGGAGGCACCACGGCGCCCGACCCGGGCGGTGGCGGCGCCTCCTGGAGCGGCGCGGTGCTTGATTCTGGCGCCGGAGCCGGAGCGCTGGTGGAGCCCGAGTGGGTTGGCGGGGCGGGCGCGATCAGCCGCTCGCCGGGCGTTCCCAGGCCGCCGTTCTCCAGCTTGTTCGACTCGTGGTTCAACACCTGCGTCATGCGGGCGATGGGCCCCGACTTGCGGTCGTAGTCGATGGCGATGTCGTACTCAGACGCGGAGCCGTAGAACATCTCCACGAACTGCTGCCGGTCCTTCATCTTGCGCTCGAAGATGCGCCGGAAATCGCCCGAGTCCCGAATGATGTACGGGGTGAGGAAGAGGAGCAGGTTGGTCTTCACCTTCTTGCGGTTCTGCGCGCGGAAGAGGTTTCCCAGCACCGGAATGTCACCCAGAATGGGAATCTTCGAGACCGACTCGATGGTGCGGTCCTGCATGATGCCGCCGATGACCACCGTCTCCTGATCCTTCGCCACCACCGTGGTCTTGGCGTTGCGCTTCGAGGTGGTCGGGCCGAGCACCGGGTCGCTGGAGGCGACTTCTTCAATGCTCTCGGTAATCACCATGCGCACGAAGTCGCTCTCGTTGACCTGCGGCTTCACCGACAGCTTCAGGTCGACGTTGGTGCGCTGAATGTTGCCGAAGGGAAGACCGCCCCCCAGGCCCGAAAGCCCCGAGAGCCCCGACAGGCCGGAGGCGCCGCTCAAGCCCGACAAGCCTGACAGCCCGCCCGCCGAGAAGCCCGACTGGAAGGGCACGTTCTGGCCCACGGTGATCTCTGCTTCCTCGTTGTCGCTGGTGAGAATGTGCGGCGTGGAGAGCACGTTCACGTCGGAGCTGGTCTGCAGCGCGTTGAGCACCACGCCAAAGGCCGGAATCGACCCCAGGCCCGGCACGGTCACGTTGGGAATGTTCGGGCCCTGAATGCCGGCGAGAAACCCGCCGAACGAGGCCAGGTTCGCCAGCGAGAGCGACGGCGGAATGCCCTGCTTGGTGTACTTGGTGCCGAAGAGCACGGGGATGTCGCCCTGCGCCGTGTGGAGCGGGAACCCCTGGTGCATGTTCACGCCCACCTCGAGGTCGCGATCGAGGTTCACTTCCATGATCACCGCTTCCACGAAGACCTGGCGCCGCTGAATGTCGAGCTTCTCAATCACCCGCACCAGCGACCGGTAGTCGTTCTGGCTGGCGATGATCACCAGCGAGTTGGTCGATTTGTCGGCCGACACCTTCACCTCACCAGCGAACAGCTCCGCGGCACTCGGGTTCTTCGGCGCGCCGGGAGGCGGCGCGGGCGTCTTGGGGCGGTTGGCCGTGCCCTGCGCCAACGACTGCAGAGTGGAGGCGATCTCCTCGGCGTTCGCGTTCTCCAGGTAGTAGACGTTGATGCGCCCTTCACCCGAGATGGGAATGTCGATTTCGCGAATCAGCGCTTGAATGCGGTCCATCGCCGCCGGGGTGGCGATGATGATCAGCTTGTTGGTGCGCTCGTCGGGAATCAGCTGAGTCAACGTGGCCGGGCCCGTCTTGGCCCCCGCGTTGGCGTCGGGCGTGGGCGAGGGTGGGGTGGGCATGCCGGGCGCGGGAGGCGGCGAGGGCACCGCGGCGATGTTGCCGGGGCGCTGCCCCGGTCGCGGCGTCTTCGACTCGAACAGCTTCTGCACCTTGTCGGCGATTTCCTGCGCCGAGGCGTACATCAGCTGGACGATCTTGATCTCGTCGGTCGAGGCGCGGGAGTCGAGCTGCTCCACGATCTTCTCGAGCCGTTTCATGTTCGAGCCGAGGTCGTTGATGATGATCGTGTCCGGCTGGAAGGGAATGGTGTCGCCCGACGGCGTGACCAACTGCTGCAAGACGCCGCGCAGCTGTTCGATCTCCACGTACCGGACCTTGAACAGACGCGTCACCATCTGCTCGTTGGTGGTGTAGTTCTCGTCCGGGTCGGTGATGGTGGAGATGGGGTACTGCTTGGCCCGCTGCTTATCGACGATCTTCAGAAACTTGCCGTGCGGGTAGACCGACAGGCTGTTCGAGTCGAGCGCGGCGAGGAACGCGGCATAGAACTGCTCGGCGTCGACTTTGGCGTTGCCGTTCTCCGGCCCGATGATGGTGATCTTGCCGCGGACGTTCTCCGGCAGAATGAACGTCTTGCACGTCGCATCGGAGACCGTCTGCACCAACTTCTCGATGTCGACCTTGTCGAAATAGACGCTGTATTTGGCGTTCCTTCGCACCTCTTCACAGGTGGGCTTGGGGCGGGCCGTGGCGGCGGGGGCGCCTGGCGCAGGCTGCGGCGCGCCGGGAATGGGGGCCGCGTTGGGAGGAGGCAACGGCGCGCCCATCGGGTTCGCTGGCGGGCCCGGAGGCACGATGGTCGGACGAGCGTCGCCGGTGGGAAGCGCCGGCGCGATGGTTCGCTCGCCGAGCCGCGTGGGCGCCTGACGCAACTTCGGTTGCGCCGACGCGAGGGGAACGAGCAGGAAGAAACCAACAATGGCGGCGTGGAGTTTCATGGAGGTCATTGGGCACCGATGGCGTACGTCTTCCTCATGGTGGCGCCGTTCCGCTCGATCTCGATGTCGATGCGGTTGGCTTCTTTGAGCTTGGTGTAGACCTCGAGCGCTTTCTCCGGGCTGTTCATGTCGAACCCGTTGATGCGCTTGATCACGTCACCGTTCTGAATGCCGATCTTCGTGTAGATGGAATCAGGGCGAATGGAGAACAGCTTGAAGCCCTGCGACACGCCGTCCTTGAACGCGGGCACGATGCGCGCCTGCATCGCCACGTCGTTCAAGTTGGAGAGCGTCTTGTCGATTTCGGAACGCGCCACCGTGTAGTTGTTCTCGTCGATTTGCTTCACGCCCGCGCCCGTCACCAGCGTTCCCGGGGCGGCCCCTCCGGGCGGCGGCGGCGTGGAGGCGATGGGGGCGACCATCGCGGGCGGCGGCGGCGCGCCCGTGCCGTCTCCCGGCGTGGAGTCGATGAACTCGCGCCGGTTGTTGTTGAGAATGATGACGCGGGTGCGCTCGATCTCCAGCACCTTGGCGGTCTGCACCATGTCGCCCACCATGTAGGTCGCGGTCTTGAGCGAGGTGACGTCTTGAATCGACGCCACCGACCATTCGGGCAACAGCGAGATGAGCGTGCCGAGGAGCTTCAGCCGCAGCGAGGTGCGAACGGGCTCTGCGTTGAGGTCGACTTTGACTTCGGTCGGCGCCGTCACTTCCGGCTCTTTGGGGAGCGGCACCCCGAGGAGCTTGGAGAGCTTCTCAGCGTTGATCGCCGCGCGCGGGCGGACCGCCATCGGCCGGGCCGAGGCCACCACCGCCTTCGGCTTGGGCAGGCCAGCCAGCCGGGCCTCGACGAACACGTTCACGATGCGCGCCAGAAAAATGGCGACCAGGAAGATGAACGCCAGGTTCACGATCCAGAAATGGCGGCGAAAGAGAAACTCCACGGAGCGCAAGAGAGCAACCGACGTGCCAGCCAACCCGCTGAAACGTCTGGGTTCTGAGGCTGAAATCGCCGGCGGGAGAGACAAATTGTCACAGTGCGACGAAGGCCCCTGACGAGGTGGCAGACCCGATCAGCCCGAGGAGGCGCGCTCGCGCTGGACACAGTTCGTTCGGGCGCTACGCTTTGCCCGTTCTTCCATGACCACCGACGAACGCCGAGAACACGCGCGAATCGAAACGGGCCTTGCGTGCAGCGTGGCCGCCGCGGAGTCGGCCTTCGATGCGCGCGTGGTGAACCTGTCCAAAGGTGGCGTGGCCTTCGAAGCGGCCAAGGGCTCGGCCAAGATCGACGAGCCGGTGACGTTGCTCATCGAACGGGAGCAGGGGCTCATCTCCATCGCGCTCTCCGCCCGGGTGGTACGCATCGACGAGAAAGATGCGCTCGCGGTGTTCGGCTGCGAGTTCGAGGCGCTTCCGCCCGAAGCCGAGGAGCAGCTGACGGAGCTGCTCGAGTCGGTGGCTGGGGGCAAAGGTCAGGGCAGTCGTGCCCACCCGCGCGTGGCCACGCGCATCGGGGTCACTTGCCGAACGCACGAAGGGTTCTCGGCCACACTCAACGATCTCTCCAAGGGCGGGCTGTCGGTGCGCACGCCCCGCGCCATCGCCCAGGGCGAGACCATGGCCGTCCACTTCGGCCTGCAGGGGACCAAGGGGCTGATTGAAGTGAAGGGCACCGTCCTCCACTGCGCGCCCGAGCCCGATGGGCATTTTCGCGTGGGCATGAAGTTCACCCCGCCGTCTGAAGCCGCGCGCCAGCAGGTCAAAGACCTGCTCGATACGCTGCTTGGCCTCGGGGTAGGAAAACCGAAACAACCGAAGTAGGTGACCAGCCGTGGCCGCCAACGCGCGCGTTGAGAAGACGTGGAAAGAGAAAGGTCTGTCCGCCTACAGCGTGGAACAGATTCTGGGCACGCTGGCGCACTACGGCGTCACCACCACCGAATCAGACTTCGTGAAGTTGGCGAAGACCGACGCGCCGCTCGGCATCGCCGCGCACTGGGACCATCACTGGAAAGGCACCGGCCAGTTCGCACTCTTTCCCATCGCGGCTGCGGAAGAGCTGTGGTCGCGCTGGCTGCCGGGCGCGCTTCGCCCCCGAGACGTGGCTGAGCCGCTGGTGAAGCTGGTGCAGGCGCTCTGGCCGGTGGAGAAAGCGGGGGCGGTTGACGTGGCGCGGTTTGATGCCGTCGAGCAGCTGCTGGCCAGGTTCCCTCAGGGCGAGCTGCGAGACGCCTTTTCCGCGGACCTCTCGATGATGCTGGGCGACTGGCTGGAGGACTTCGACGCCACGGCGCACGCGCTGGTGGAGGCGAAGCTCCCGGACCTGGCGCTACGCTTCGCCAAGCTCGAAGAAGCGCTGTTCCCCGTGCGCGAAGGCTGCGCCACCGCGCTGGTGCGAGGACTGACCGGAGACGCCGCGGGGGCCATCGAGGCCATGGAGAAGCAGGGGCTCGATTCGCGGCGCCACGTGTTCTCCCGACTCTCGGCCTACGACGTCCTGTTTCAGTTGAAGGCGGTGGAAGAAGCGAAGCTGGTCATGGCCACCCTGGTCACGGAAGCGGAGATGAAGAACGACCGGCATCTGCTGGAGGAGCTGGTGGTGCGCTTCGACCGCATTTTGGAGGGCCTGCCACCCTCGAAAGAGGCCACCGAGCTGCTCCAGCGCTTCGAACGCCTCGCCGAAAGACTGAGCTGAGCGTTACGACGCGTCGCCCGAGGGCGCGGTCGACTTCTCGTCCTGCGCCAGCTTCCGGTAGATGGTGCGCGCGGCGATTCCCAGCATGCGGGCGGCGAGGTTCTTGTCGCCCTTGGTGT
>CAZFXD010000299.1:0-6153 GCA_964522795.1 uncultured Myxococcaceae bacterium | reverse complement strand
CTACCCGCGCGCCCGCGTTAACATGCTCTTCTTCTTGTTTGTCTTCATCCGCGTCATTCCGCTCCCCGCGTGGCTGGTGCTGCTCTGGTGGTTCGGGCTGCAGGTGCTCTCGACCCTCGGCGGCGCGGCGGCGAGCGGCGGCGTCGCGGTCTGGGCGCACATCGGCGGGTTTCTCGCGGGGGCGTTGCTGATCAAGGTCTTCGAGCGCGACGAGTGGGTCGACGCGCGCTCGCGCAGTCGACGCACCCTGGTGACGAGGCGGTTTCTGTGAGCAGCCACGTCGCGCTCGGGCCTGCCTCGCACGCGCCGCTCCCGACGCGAGTCCCGTCGCCCACCTGGAGTTACCCGGAGCCGCTGGCCTGGGCGGTGGAGTGGGCGCTCCTGCTCGCCGGGCTCGCCGCGCTGGTGTTCCTCACGGGCACGGGAATCTGGGGCGACGCTGAGCTGCGCTATCAAAACCTCGTCGCGCTCCTCGAGCAGCACACCCTGACGCCCCCCAACCCCGAAGGCGCGGGCTACTCCATCGTCGGGCCCCTCTTCTCCGCGCCCCTCTATTTCCTGGGCAAGGCGCTCCACGACGAGCGCGTGTGGACCTCGCGCTACAACCTGGTGCTCTTCTTCAGCGCCCTGGCCTTCATCGTCTGGCGCTTTCGGTCAGCGCTGGGGGGCCGCACGGCGCGGCGGTTCGCGCTCCTGCTCGTGCTGGGCTCCATGTTCCCCTTCCACGTGCTCACCTATTACACCGAGGTCTTCAGCGCGCTGCTCGCGGGCGTGGGGCTGTGGTGGGTTGCGGGAGAGCGGCGTTGGCTGGGGTTCGCGCTGCTGGTGCTGTCGGCGGTGAACACGCCGGGCGCGCTGGTTCCACTCGGCGTGCTCTGCGCCTACATCGCGTGGAAGGAGCGGCGGCTGGGGCCGTTTCTGGTTCCGCTCGCGGCCGGGGGCCTGTTCATCCTCGAGTCGTGGCTTCGCCGCGGAGGGCCGTTCCACACGTACTACCTCGATCACGTCACCCCCAGGACGCTGATGCCGTTCTCCGATCGCCCTGGCTTCAGCTACCCGCTGCCGGTGGGGTTGATGGCCGTGCTCTTCTCATTCGGGAAGGGGCTCGTCTTCTTCACGCCGGGCGCGTTCGTGGCGCCGCTGGACCGGGTGCGCGAGCTGCCAGAGCGGGCGAAGCGGTTCGTGCGGTACGCCGCCGCCTTCTCCATCGCGCTCGTCGTCGTCTACTGCCAGTGGTGGGCGTGGAGCGGCGACTGGTTCTGGGGCCCGCGCTTCTACTTGTTCCTCTGCCTGCCGGCCTCGCTCTTCCTCGCGCTGCGCCTGCGCGAGCCCACCGGCCAGCCGGGCGCTGACGCGCTCACGGTGGCAGTGACCTGGTTGTCCTGCTGGGTCGCCGTGAACGGGGTGGTGTTTCGCACGCAGGACGCCGAGCTGGGCCTGTGCCTGCACGAGAACGGCGTCTACGGCGCCTTCTGCCACTTCACCATGGAGTACAGCGTGCTGTGGCGGCCGTTCATCTCTCACGCGCCGCTCGACTGGTCGCACCACGTGCAACTGGCGCTGGCGGCGATCACCGCGCTCTGGCTCAGCGCGCCCTTCGTCGTCGCGCCGCTCCGCTGGGCCTTGACGTCGATCAAAGCCACCCTCGCCACCCATCGCCCCGGGGCCTGGCGATTCTAGGGCGTCAGCGCCGATGCCGATTGCCACGGCGCATCAGTTCGAGTCCTATTCGGCGCTGAGGGCGCCCGCGTGAGTGAGATTCCCAGCCGCGTCAACAATGCCACGCTGGCCCGGGAGCAGTTCGGCGAGCTCGCGGACCACCTGTTTCACCACCTGACCACCACCGACGCGCTGGCGGACGCTGCGGCGATCGCTCTGATGAACACCGGGCACGCCCAGCGCGCCGCGTGGATTGACGCCGCCTCACAGGGGCGCCGACCCGCCGACGCGCCCCCCGAGCTCCTTCGCCTCGTGGACGCGATGCGAAAGACGCCGCCGTGGCTCGATCGCCGGCGCATGGAGCGCGGCCGCAAGGCGATTGTGAGGCCGGGCCTGCTCACCGGCTACGCGCTCATCTACCGCTCGCTGGTGATGAGCTACCTCCAGGCGGCGGGCAACAAGCCCCTCGCCTTCTCGGGTCGCCTCGAACAGCAAGCGACCCGCCGCATCTACGAGACAGCGAGCTTCGTGGTCGACGTCTGCCAGGGCCGGGGGCCGCTGCCCGGGACCCGGGCCTTCTCAACCGTGGTAGCGGTGCGGATTCTGCACGCCAGCCTCCGCGTCAAGCTGGAGAAATCTCCCCGCTGGAACACGCCCGCGTGGGGGCGGCCGATCAACGAGTCCGACATGGCCGGAACTCAGCTGCTCTTTTCGCTCTCGCTCATCGACGGCGTGGAGGCGCTGGGGGCCCGGGTGTCGGAAGAGGACCGCGAAGCGCTGATTCACTTCTGGACCTACCTCGGGTTTCTGCTCGGGGTGCCCGACCGCCTGAACCCCCGGAGCTACACCGAGGCGCGGCGCTTGTGGGATCTGCTCTGGCTCACCACGGGCGAGCCCGACGGCGACTCTCGCGCGCTGGCGCACGCGCTCATCCTGGCCGATCTGACGATTACGCAGACCCGGGCCGAACGCGCGCTCGCCCGTCAGCGGCACGCGTTTCTCTACGAGCTCTCGCGCGCGCTCATCGGCGACGCCAACGCCGACAAGTTGAACTTTCCCCGGTCGCGTCGCTGGCGCACCGCGGTGCAGTTGCTCCGGCGAGGCATCTCCGTGTCCGGGCCCATCTACAAGCTTCCCTTCAGCGGGCCCCTGCGCCCGGTGGGAATTCGCATGGCGCGGTTTCTGGTCGATCTCGGCGTCGACGCGCAGCACCCCCACACGCACGGTGCCGCGGGCGCCCGCTCGACACGCCTCTCGCCCTTCCACGCGCTCTTCGGCGCCACTCGCGAGCACGCCGCACCGAGCGCCCCCGAAGCGCCTCGCCCGTGACGTCACCCGCCTGCCCCACCCATCAGGACGGTGTGTGCACACCACCTTCAGGGGAAACCCACGGCGATCTCCGACATGGTTGCCGCGTTGACCCGACAGCGCGCTGACGAACTCGAAGGTCTTGCTTGTGGCGCATGGCTCGCGCGACCGAGAATTTGTGCGCTCGTTACCCTCTGTCCCTCGTTCACCGGGAGCCCTTCATGAACCATCGCGCCGTTGGGGTGTGGCTGTGCGTCGTCGCGGCCGCCAGCGGTTGCGACTCCGCCCCGCAGTCTTCGCCGCCCCTCGATCGCGCCCAGTCCGCACTGGGGGCCCCGGTCAAGGTGCTCGATCTCGGCCGCGCGGGCGCCACGGCCGAGTACCCCAGGCCCCAGCTGGCAATGCCGCTCAACGGCGGGGCCTTGGTGCTCGGCAGCTCAGACGGCGAAGCCGATGAGCCCTGGCAGCTCGCGCTCGACGGGCAATACACATTCCTGCGCGACACCTGGTACGGGACCGCCATGTCGCTCGGCAGCCCGGGGGGCGTGCCGGTGGTGATGAACAACGTCGCCTACTGGGCCGGCCTCACCGACGCTCTGGGTCGGCGCCTCTGGAGAACCGACGGAACGCCCGATGGAACCCGCCCCGCGCTCGACGCTGGCGCCCCTTGCGGTCGGGACCTGAGCAACTACAAGCTGAAGCTCACCCGATCGGGCCTCGGCATTGTCGCGTCGAACAGCATGTCGGGGGTGACGATCTGCCGCGTCGACGCTCAGGGCGGCTCGGCGGTCCTCTTCAACTCGTCCCTCGCGCCTGACCTGATCAACCCGCCGGAGGTCGTGGAGGACGGCGGGCTGTGGTGGTTCGCCGCCGACAGCGCCTCCACCGGGCGCGAGCTCTACGTCTCGGACGGCACCACCGCCGGGACGCGAATGGTTCGCGACATCGTGCCCGGCCCGGGCGACGGCGTGGGCTCACCTTCCATCGTGCTGGCCGGGAACGTCGCGTTCTTCGCCGGCATCGACAGCCTGCTGGGCAACGAGCTGTGGCGCAGCGACGGTACCGACAGTGGCACCTGGCGCGTCGCGGACCTGCAGGTCGGGAGCGGCTCGGGCAGCCCGCGACAACTCACCGTGCTCGGCAACTCGAAGGTCGCCTTCATCGCCGAAGTGACGCCTGGGAATCTGCAGCTCGCGATGTCCGACGGCACGGCGGCCGGCACCCGCGCGGTGACCGACAACACCCTGGGCACGCCGGGCCGAATCCTGGGCGCCGTGCCCGCTGGCGTCGTGTTCGCCATGCGCACCGCGGCCACCGGGCTTGAGCCGTGGGTCAGCGACGGGACTGACGCGGGGACGCTGCGCCTGGCGGACATTCGGGTCGGCGCCGGAGATTCGACGCCCACCCTGCTGGCGCCTTCGGGCAACCGCCTGTTGTTCTCGGCGTCGGACGTGCTGGGGCAGGTCTCGTTGTGGGGCACCGATGGAACGCCTTCCGGCACGCTCAAGCTCCCGGTGGCGTACCCGGAGACGGCGGGCCTGTCGCCCTCGGCCACGCTCGCCGATGGTCGCGTCGTCTTCGGCGCGGGCGTCGGCACCGCGCAGGCCCCCTGGGTGAGCGACGGCACGCCTTCTGGCACGCAGAAGCTCGCCACGTTCCCCGGGACCACGACTCTCGCGCCGCGCAATTTCTACGGTGACGGTTCGCGGGTGTTCTTTCTCGTCACGAACTTCAGTGACGCCGGCGTCGAGGACTTCGTGGCCATGACGGACGGAACGCCCTCCGGAACACGCCGGGTCAGCTCGCCGCGCCCGTACGCGCCCTCTCGCATCACCGAGGCGATCGCGTGGAACGGGAAGCTGCTGCTCGACGGTGACGACCTGGTGGTCACCACGGTGCCCCCGGGTCCCGTGCAACGCTTCTCGTCGGCCATGTGGGGCCCGCTCAAGGCCGGGGTGGGCCCGACGTTCCTCTATCGCATCGGCAGCCCGGGCCTGGTGTTGGAGCGCTACACGGACGGAGCCGACGGCGGGCTGGAGCGAACGACGGCCACCATTCCCGCCGGCAACGTGGGCATGGAGCGCGCGGTGGTGGGGGCGCGGTATGCGTTCACCAAGCGCACCGGCAACGACGTCGAGGTCTGGACCTACGACCTCGACGCCGGGTTCCAGGCGCTCGATGTCGACGCGAGGCCGAACATGTCCTCCGACCCCGAGTTCCTCACCACCACCGGCGACACGCTCTACTTCACCGCGGTGATGCCTGATGCGGGCCGCGAGCTGGTCGCGAGTGACGGAACGCAGGCCGGCACGCGTCTGGTGCAGGACCTCACCCCCGGGAACAACTCCACCAACTTCACCGGCCTGGCGGCCCACGAGGGGGTCCTGTTCTTCCTCGCCTCCAGCGGCCCGCTCTACGGCCGGCTGTGGCGAACCCCGGCCTCCGACGGCGGGGTGTCGCCCGAAGAGATCACCCGTCCGGACGGCGGTCGCGTCGGCGCGTCGCTGCTTCGCGCGGAGCCCGACGGGCTCTACGTGCTGGCGGGGGCGCTGCTCCCCGCCACCGCCTGGTACCTGCCGCACGTCAACGGGCCGATTCAGCAGGTCGGCACGGCGCCATCGAGCACCTGGGCTACCCCCAGCGGTTGGCGAGTACGCGGGTGGAATGGGAACGTGATCATGGCAGGAGAAACCACCCTCGCCACCGACAACGCGCCGCGGCTGTGGGCGTCGAACGGCGATGGCGGCACGTTCACCCCGCTGGGGCCGGGCGTGTTCCCCGGCCACCCGAGCGCCTTCGAGAACCTGCTCGGCCTTTCGGGCGGTGGGCTCTTCCTCACGTTGGGGACACCGGAGCTGGGCCTCGAGCCGTACTCGGTGGAGTCTGTCGGCGCCAACGCCACCATCCTCGCTGACCTCAACCCGGGGCGTAGGAGCTCCTCGCCACACCACCCCTTCCGGGTTGGCTCGACGCTCTACTTCGTGGCGGACGAGGACGACGGCGATGCGCTCTTCGCCGTCGACGTCGGCTCGCCACCTCCGTTGTACGACGGCGGCAGCGGCGGCGGTGGAGGGAGCGCGGGAGGTTCGGCTGGGGGAAGCGGCGGCGGCAGCGGCAACGCGGGCGGATCTGGCCAGACCGGCGGCGGCGGGGGCGCGGCGGCCGACGGCGGTGTGGGGGGCGGCG
>CAZFXD010000298.1:0-6207 GCA_964522795.1 uncultured Myxococcaceae bacterium | reverse complement strand
CTCCGCGCGGCGCGCATGTGGAACTGGGCCAACACCTCGGGTGGGTTGTTCCTCCAGACCGGGAACATGTCCGAGAAGGCCGTCGGCTACACCACCGTGGGCGGCGACCTGATGGGCGCGCTGGCGGTCATCTCCAACCTGCCCAAGACGGTGGTGATGTACCTGCTCGAGTACCTGCGCGAGAAGACGGGCCTGTCGGGCATTGCGCTGGTCACCGCGCGACCGGCGGGGCCTGAGCTGGCCCCCAACCAGTGGGGCGAAGACGAGCTGATGCCGTTTCCAGTCCTGGACGCCTGCTTCCACCTCTTCGCGGGGGAGAAGCTGGCCCCGGCAGAGCTGAAGCAGGTGCTGGTGACCATGTTCCCCGAGCACCCCCGAGAGAAGCTGGAGGCGAACGCGGACCGGTTCGTGAAGTTGTTCACCCAGTCCATCTACAAGTGGGTGCAATCGCCGCTCGCCCTGCACGTGGGAAACCTGGACCTGGACCGCGAGCGCGCGCTGCAGCTGCCGGTGGTGACGAAGAACGAGTGGTGACGCGCGCGCCTTTGGGCCGAAAGGCGTCGAAGTGGAGCGACCTCTTCCGCTACAAGCGTCGGCCATGCTTCGTGGGCCGTTCACGCGTGCGCGACTGTTGGCCGTAGTTGCGCTCGGCGTCGGCGCGGTGCTTGGCGCGCTCTTCGTTTCGCTGTGGGTGGGGGAAGGCTCGACCTCGCTGTTCGACGCGCTCTCTGGAAACGAGGAAGCGCGCACCATCGTCTTCTCCATTCGCCTCCCGCGGGCGGTGTTAGCGGGGCTGGTGGGGGCAGCCCTGGCGGCGTCGGGCTGTGTCCTGCAGGCATGGACGCGAAACGCCCTGGCGGACCCGTTCGTGCTGGGCGTGTCGGGCGGCTCGGCGCTGGGCGCCACCGTGGTGCTCGCTCTGGGGAGCACCCTCTGGGCCGGCACCACCCTGCTCTCGGCCACCACCGTGGGCGCGTGCGCCGGCGCGCTCCTGGCCACCCTGCTCGTGCTCGGGCTCGGGCGGTTGGGGGGGGCACGAGCGAGCGACGCCACGTTGCTGGGGGGCGTCATCTTCAATGCCTTCGCGCTGGCGGTGGTCACCTTCATCAAGGTGCTGGTCGCCCCCGACGTGCTGGGTGAGGTCCTCTACTGGTTGGCGGGCAGCATCGGCGTCGAGCCGTGGGCCTCGCTGGGCGTCCTCGCCGCCATCGAGGTGGTGTGCGTGGCGGCGATGTGGCGCGCGACGCCCTCGCTCAACGCGCTGGCCTTCGGCGAGCTCGACGCGAGAACGCTGGGGGCCGACGTGGACCGCACGCGCCACGTCGTGTTCTGGGCCAGCTCGGTGGCGGTGGCCGCGGCCGTGGCGTTGAGCGGCCTGGTGGGCTTCGTCGGGCTTCTGGTGCCGCACCTGGGGCGCCTGTGGCTGGGGCACGACCAGCGCCGGCTCCTGCCTGCCAGTGCCCTGTTCGGCGCTGCCTTCCTGATGCTGGCCGACGCCGGCGCGCGGGCGCTGTTTTCAGTCTTCCACGCCGAGCCGCCGGTGGGGGTCCTCACGGCGCTGCTGGGCGGGCCTCTGTTTCTCCTGCTGCTACGCCGACGTGGGGCCGCCTTCGCCGCGGAGAAACCGTGAGACGAGGTCGTACGACGTCTTGAGCGCAGCCACCGAAGTGGACTCGTCTTTCTGATGCGCCTGGGCCGACTCGCCCGGCCCGAAATTGACGGCGTCCACGCCGTGCACCGAAAACCGCGCCACGTCTGTCCACGCTTGTTTGGACTCGGCCGGCTTCCCACTCAGCTTGAGCAGGCGGGCGAAGTGCGGGTTGTCGGCGCAGACGCGGCCCGAGGGTGAGAGGTCGGTGAACGTCACCTGGGCCCGGTTGTTGACGAAGCGGCGAACGTCTTCCTGTGCGGCCTCAATCGTCTTTCCCGGTGCGTATCGGTAGTTGAGGTTGAGCTCGAACTTCTCGGGGATGATGTTGCGCGCGCGCCCGCCCTTGGCGGTGGTGATGCTCATCACTTCGTAGAACTGGTACCCGTCGACGTTCACTTCGGTCCGCGCGCGGGTGGCGAGGTCGGTCAACAGGCCACCGGCGGCGTGAATGGCGTTGATGCCCTGCCACGGCCGAGCCGAGTGCGCGCTCTTGCCCTCGAAGGTGAGCAGCGCGTGGAGCGTTCCGATGCACCCCACCTGCACCACGTTGTCGGTGGGCTCCATGGCGATGCCGAAGGCCAGCCTGGAGAGCAGGGGGACCCGGTCGAACAGCGTCCCCAGGCCGTTGTCGGCGTAGGGGCCCTCTTCGCGCTCGTAGAAGACGAAGATCGGGTTGTACGGCAGGAGCACGCGCGGCAGGTCTTCGGCCAGGCGCATCATCACCGCCAGGGCGCCCTTCATGTCCGCCGAGCCGAGGCCGACCAGGCGGTCTCCCTCCAGCCGTGGCGGCTCCGATTCGCCGTGGGGCGGCACGGTGTCGATGTGACCAATCAACGCAATGTGAGGGCGCTTGTCTTCGGGGTTGCCGAGGACAAATGAATGACCGTGCCGGGTGATGTCCGCCGGAATGAAGTGCTTGCGGGCCCAGGTCTCGATTTCGTCCGCGATGGCCTTCTCTTCGGCGGTGGGGCTCGCAATCTGACAGAGGCGGAGCGCGAGCCGGCCCAGGTCGACGGCGGAGGCGAGGTCCGTCACGCAGGCACCGAGAAATCGCGCAGCGCCTGGTTGAGCGATGTCTTCTTGTCGGTGCTCTCGGTGCGCCGACCGATGATGAGTGCGCAGGGCGTCATGTAGGTCCCCGACTTGAACTCCTTGGGGCGCATGCCGGGAATGACCACGCTGCGTTTCGGCACGCGGCCTTTGTAGATGACCTCGGTCTCGCCGGTGACGTCGATGATGGGCGTGGAGGAGGTGAGCACGACGTTCGCGCCGAGCACGGCCTCCTCTTCAACCACCACCCCTTCCACACAGATGCAGCGAGAGCCGATGAAGGCGCCGTCTTCGATGATGACGGGGCTGGCCGCGGGCGGTTCGAGGACGCCGCCGAGGCCGACGCCGCCGGACAGGTGCACGTTCTTGCCCACCTGCGCGCAGGAGCCGACGGTGGCCCAGGTGTCGACCATGGTTCCCGACCCGACCCAGGCGCCGATGTTGACGTAGCCCGGCATCACCACCGCGCCCTTCTCGATGAACGCGCCGTAGCGGACCGTGCCCGGGGGCACCACGCGCACGCCGGCTGCCTCGAGGTTCTTCTTCAACGGCACCTTGTCGTGGAACTCGAACGGCCCCACCTCCATCACCTTCATCTCGGAGATGGCGAAGAAGAGCAGAATCGCCTCTTTGACCCAGGCGTTGGTCTTCCACGCGCCGTCGGGTTGTTTCTCGGCCACGCGAAGCTGGCCCTGGTCGAGGGCCTCCAGCGTGGCGCGGACGGCGGCGACGTAGCGGGCGTCCTTGAGGAGGGCGCGGTTCGCGAACGCCTCAGAGATGAGCGGCATGGCTTCGAGCGGAGTCATGAGAGGCGCGTAACTTACCGCGCCTTCCCCCCGCAAGCCCGCCTCACAGCGGCACGTCGAAGACGGTGGTGGAGGCGACGTCCACCACGCGGAGTGGCTTCTGGGCGGCGCGGGCAAATTCTCTCGCCAGCGGCGTGAGGCGGGCGCGGGCGTCGGCCCACTGCGGGTCGGGTGACTGGGCGTCGGGGCCTTCGATGAGGGTGCCGTTCTTGAGCTCGAAGACGATGACCGCACGGGCGAGGGCCCCCAGGCGCACCGGGTCGCGAAAAATCCGCACCGCGATGGCCGCCACGTCGCCAAGCGAGTCGTGGAGCTCGGGTTGGACCCACGGCCAGACGGACTGGGAGGGCCCGGTCCAGATGTTCCTCGCCGCGTCGACGCCGAACTCCACTCCGAAGACGGCGGCCCGGGCCGCGGACACGACCGAGGCTCCGGCGAGGAAGGCGATGAGCGCGAAGACGAGGGCCACCGGCGCGGTGAGGCCCTTGAGCTCAGGCTGTGCGTCCGAGGTGGCGGCCACCAGCGCCCCGGTGAAGACCAGGCTGGCGAGCAAGACCGCGAGGCGGCGGAGGACGATGTTGGTGAGCGTGTTCCGGCTGCGCTTCACCGAGAAGCGCGTCGGCGCCATGGAGGGCTCGTGCGTCCAGTCGGAGGGGACGTGGTGCTCCGCGTCGAACGCGTCGATGGGGCGTGGGTCGAGGTCGGCCGCTTGCACGTCAGGGCTCGAGCGCCGCGATGGCGCGCTTCAACACGGTGAGACGGGCTAGCCGCTTGTCGTTGGCGGGCACAGGCACCCAGGGCGCGTCGGGGCGATGGGTGCGGTCGAACATGTCCTCGTAGGCGCGCGCGTACTCGTCCCAGCGCTTGCGGTTGCGCCAGTCGTCTTCGCCAATCTTGAAGTTCTTCACCGGGTCTTTCTCGCGTTCCTTGAACCTTCTGAGCTGGGTCTTCTGGTCGATGTGGAGAAAGAACTTCACCAACACCAACCCGTCGTCGGTGTGCATCCGCTCGAAGGCGTTGATTTCGTCGTAGGCGCGGTTCCAGGCCTGCGCGTCACAGAAGCCCTCCACGCGCTCCACCAGCACGCGCCCGTACCAACTGCGGTCGAAGATGCCGATTTCTCCCAGCTCGGGCATGCGGGTGGCGAACCGCCAGAGGTAGTGGTGGCGGGGTTCAGAGTCTTTGGGGGCGGCGATCGGCCACACCTTGTACCCACGGGGGTCCATCAGCGCGGTGAGGCGCTTGATGGCGCCGCCTTTGCCCGCGGCGTCCCACCCTTCGAAGACGAAGCAGGCTTTGCGCTTCTCGAGGAAGTAGCGCACCTGCAGCTCGAAGAGCTTCTTCTGCAGGCGCTCCAACTCTTTCTCGTAGGTCTTCTTGTCGTCGTACTGGGCGTCGAGGTCGACATCTTCGAGGCGAAGGGTCCCGGGCTTGAACACCTTGAAGTCGTACGAGAGCGGCGTGCGGTCGAGCAGGCGTTGCTTGGGCTTCGGCATGGGCGGGAGTCTGCCACGCCCACGGTTGATCAGTTCCATCAAGATGAAGGAGCGAGGCGGGGGTGGCTGGAGTACAAGAGCGCCCATGAAGACTCTCCTCTCCCTCGTGGTGTGCTGCGCCGTCGTGAGCTGCAAGACGACGGACCCTGCGCCGAAAGACGTGGCGGTCGAAGTGAAGAAGTCGGAGCCCTTGATGCCGGCCATCACCGTGCCGCCGCTCCCTCCGCTCCCCAAACACCTCGCCGCGGTGGTCGGGCCCGAAGCCAACCCCGTCACGCCCGCCAAGGCCGAGCTGGGGCGCATGCTCTTCTTCGACAAGCGCCTGTCCAAAGACGGCTCGATGAGCTGCAGCTCCTGCCACCTGCCGGAGCGCGCCTACACCACGGCCAACGCGCTGGAGGCCAAGGTGGGCGGGGCGAAGAACAAGCGCAACGCGCCCACCATGCACAACCTCGGCTACCACCCCTCGTTCTATTGGGACGGCCGGGCGCCCACGCTGGAAGCGGTGAGCCTCGCCGCGTGGAAAGGCCAGCTGGGAGCCGACCCGGCCACCGTGGCGGCGGCGCTCAAGGCCATCGTCGGCTACGCCCCGTGGTTCGACGCCGCGTTCAAGGAAGACCCCACCGAGGCCAACGTGCCCATGGCGCTGGCCTCGTTCTTCCGCGTGCTCACCAGCGGTGACTCTCCGTACGACCGCTGGCAGGCAGGGGAGGTGGCGGTGGTCTCGGCCGACGTTCGACACGGCAAAGACGTCTTCACCAAGTCGGGCTGCGTGAGCTGCCATGTGCCGCCGATGTTCAGCGACTACCAGTTTCACGCGGTGGGCATTGGTGCGGGCAAACCCGAGGCTGAACGCGACCTCGGCCGTTTCGACGCGACGAAGGTCGACGCGGACAAGGGTCAATTCAAGACGCCTTCGCTTCGCGATGTCGCCGTCACCGGCCCCTACTTTCACGACGGCAGCGTGGCCACCCTGGAAGAGGCGATTGCGGTGATGGCCAGAGGCGCGGCCCCCGCAGCGAAGCTCGACCCGCTCTTCAAGCCGGCGCGACTGACGCCTCACGACGCGGCGGCCCTCCAGGCGTTTCTCGTCTCGCTCTCCGGGACTTCGTCGTACCCCACGCCGCCCACGCTTCCGTAGGCCACAGGTCGACGACGTGAACGTTGCCAATCGAACGCTGCGGCCGCGGCCCGGCGCCTCGTT
>CAZFXD010000297.1:0-6208 GCA_964522795.1 uncultured Myxococcaceae bacterium | reverse complement strand
CGACTGCCCACGTCCACCACCACGACCCCAAGGCGGCTGCCGCTGCGCTCGCGGCAGACGAAGCCCGCCGCCGCGCCGAGCACGAATCGGAGGAGCGGGCCCGCTCGAAGATGTACTTCGTAGGGCGGGTGTTGCTGGCCGCGCCCTTTGTGCTCACCGGGGTGTGGAAGCTGACCGGCGGCACCGGCGGCCTCGGGCCCGACGCCTTCGGGGCCGGGGACATGGATTTTCCGCTCGGGTTCGCGGGCGTGCTCGAAATCGCGCTCGGGCTCCTGCTCGCGTTCGGGCTGAAGACTCGCCCGGTGGCCATCGCGCTCATCGGCTACCTCGGGGCGGTGACGCTGCTGGTTCACCATCGCTTTGACCTCCCCATCAACCAGGAGTTCGGGCTGCGGAACCTGGCGCTGGCCGGCGCGCTTTTCATGGTGTTTTCACACGGCGGCGGCGCGACCAGCGTCGACCACTGGCTGAAGCGTCGCGAACTGAAGCAGTTCGGCGCTTGAGCGCAGGTGCCGCAAGGCGGTGGACGTGGGCCAGGTCCTGACTCCGCCACCGCCACGTTGAGGGTCCTGTCGGCGCTCGTTTCGAGATACCCTTCGAGGCCGTGAAGCGGTCACTCGCCACGTTGACGCTGTGCGGCCTCGCCCTCGGCTGTGGTGCGAGCGTCGCCCCATGGCCGGGCGTGGACCGCGCGGCGCTCGAGATCGAACCCGGCAACCTGGTGGCCAACCCGTCGTTCGAGCTCGGGGCCCTCAACGGGTGGATGAATTACATGTGCACCTCGACGGTCGTGACCGCGCCCGACGCACCGCACGGCACGCACGTGGCGGAGATGACCGCGGCCTTGAGCGGGCGGAACTACTTCGACATCGACGACAACCCTGCGACCGTCTCGAACGTGAAGGCGGGCGACTGGTTCCGGGGCTCGGCCTGGTTCTCCGCGGCCAACGCCAGCGCCATCGGCAAGCAGGCGTTCATCGCGCTGCGCGTGCGGGGAACGTCGACCTCATTCGCCAGGGAGGGGTACGCCACGCTGTCGTCGTCGGGGTACGCGCAGGCGGTGGTGGTGACCCAGGCGACCGAGGACGGTGAGCTGGAGGTGTACCTGGGCGAGACAGGCGCGACGAGCGGCGATGTCATCCGCGCTGACCTGGTGACCGCCATCCGGTTGCTCCCCGACGCTGGCGTGCCGCCGCTTCCGGCCGATGCAGGCGCGACGGGCGATGCCGGCAGCCCGGTCGACGCCGGTTCCGGGCTGGACGGCGGGCCGTCGGTCGACGGCGGCCTTCCCTCGCTCCCACGCGCGGTGAACCTCAAGGGCTGGAGCTGCTCATCAAGCCCCGCCGCGCTCCCCGGAGCCCTGTTGGCGGTGTGGCTGGGAGCGCTCAGCCGTCGCCGAACAGGCCGACGTCAAAGCCCAGCAGCCAAAAGACGCTGAAGGCGCGAAAGGTGGCCGGGGCGGCGTACGCCTCGAGCGAGGGCCCGGTGAGGACGCTCAGCCGGCCGATGCGAACGTCGGCCCCCACCCACCCACCGCCCCCACCCGCGAGCCCCAGCGCGGTCGGCGCCAACAGGCCGCGCAGCTGGAGAAAGGGAACGACGCGCCCGTCGATGAACGACGGCGGGGGCCGGAGCGTGGCGGTCAACTGCACCCCCACCGTGGACCCCAGCACGGCGCACAGGCCCAGGTCCAACACCGGCGCCACGGAGATGCCCGCGCCCACTTCGGCGCCGAGCGCCGGGCCGAGCAGCGCCACGAAGGCGTTGGCCGTCAGGTGCAGAAAGTACGAGCGCGCGGGCGCGGGCTCGACCGCGTCGGTCACATCGGCGGTCGGGGCCGGTGGCGTCGCTGTTGTGTCCGCGACGGGGGCGGGGTCGACCGCGAGCTGCAGCGGCGTGGCCGTGCCCACGCTCGAACCGCGGTCGTCGAGCGCTTCGGCGGTCAATTCCAGCGTAGGGACGCGCACTGCGCCGGGCGGGAGCGAGAAGAGCTCTGTCGCGCTCACTCCGGCGGTGAGCTCTCCCTTCGCGCCGCCGCTGCGCCAACGCAGTCGGGTGGAGTGCGCCAGCTCGAGCGGGTTGGCGCGAACGCCCAGCCGCACCTCCAGCGCCGCCCCGGCGACGACGCGCGTGGGCGCCTCCCAGGCCAGCGTGAGCGACGGCCCCGCGGCGGTGGCGATTCGGCGGCCCTCCGCGAACGGGCCGCGTACCTTGGGGCTGGCGTCGTCTGGCAAGGTCCAGGCGGGCTCGATGGCCAGCAACCGGGCGAAGCTGGAGGCGGCGCGCTCCTTCATTCCCAGCGCGCTGGAGGCGATGCCCGAGCCGGCCAGGGCGCGAATGACTTCGGCGCGCGACAGGCCGCCGGTGCCCAACGCCTCGTTGAACAGGCCGAGCGCGGTCTTGAAGTCGAGCTCTCGTGCCGCGCGCTCCCCGCGCTCCAGCGTGCCCACGGCGGCGCGTCCATCGACCTCGGCGGCCGACGCGTCGAGGTGAAACCCGAGCCAGAGCGCGGCGAGCCACGCGATTCGCGCCGCGGTGCTCGAGCGGGGGTTCACTCTTTGCCCTCGAGTCCGAACTTCACCATCAGGCGCCGAACGTAGTTGCGATTGAGCTGCGACGCCCGCGCCACGGCCGAGATGTTCCCGCCGTGCTCCTTGAGCAGCCCGGCGATGTACTCGCGGGTGAAGGCGTCGACGATGCGGTCCTTGGCCTCTTTGAAGGGCACCGCGGTGCCGGCCGCGCGGTCCGGCGCCCGATCCGCGTCTTCGGTCTCCAGCCCCAGCAGCGCCCGCTCGACCGCGTTCTTCAGCTCTCGCACGTTGCCGGGCCACGGGTGCGACGCCAATTTGGCCAGCAGCGACGCACCCGGCTCGAACGCCGGCGTTCCGAACTCGCTGGCGAACCGACGCACCAGGGCGGGCAGGTCTTCCAGCCGCTCGCGCAGCGCGGGGACCGTGGCCACCACCACCGCGAGGCGGAAGTAGAGGTCCGAGCGGAAGGCGCCGCGACGGACCAGCTCGTCCAGGTCCTGGTGGGTGGCGGAGATGACCCGCACGTCGGTGCGCTTGGTCTCGGAGTCTCCCACCGGGGTGAAGGTGCCCTGGGCCAATGCGCGCAGGAGCTTGGGCTGGACTTCGGGTGGAAGTTCGCCCAGCTCGTCGAGAAAGAACGTGCCGCCATCGGCGAGTTTGAGCGCGCCGTCTCGCGAGGCGATGGCCCCGGTGAACGCGCCTTTGACGTGGCCGAACAGCTCGCTCTCCACGGTCTCGGATTTGACCGCGCCGCAGTCGAAGACCACGAACGGTCCCGCCGCTCGCGAGGACGCGGCGTGAATGGCCCGCGCCAGCACTTCTTTGCCGGTGCCTGTCTCGCCCAGCAGCACCACCGAGGCGTCGGACATCGCCACCCGCTGCAGCACGCCGAACAGTCGCCGCATGCTCGCGCTCTCGGCGACCGCCGTGCCGAACTGGGTCGGCCCCAGCGGCGCGGTGGTGGGCGATTCGCGCTCGAGCTTGACGCGAATGCGCGCCTGCCCCAGCGCGAGCTCGCCTTCGAACTCGATCAACGCGGAATCAATCTTCGCTCCACCCAGGCGAGTGCCGTTGGTCGAGCCGACGTCGCGCACGCGCAGCCCCTCCGGCGTCACCTGGAGCTCGGCGTGATGGCGGGAGACCGAGGCCTCGGTGAGCGCGATGTCGCAGTCGGGGTGGCTCCCCACGAACGCCGTGCCGTCGACCGTAAATCGGCGGCCTTTCTCGGCCCCGGTCAGCACTTCCACCGTGTACTTCGACGTCTCGAAGTTTCCCGTCTTCGCGTCGAGGCGAACTCGCGCGGTTCTTGGCATGGGGCTGGTGGAACCGCCGTCGCCGCTCATGCGCGCCAATGTAGCCGGGTTCGCGTCGAGAGCCGACCGATTCTCGAGGGGTCCGTCGGTGCCTGGACGGCGAGGAATCGATCCGCTCCACGCGCTGGCGCCTGGTGCAGCGGGCGAACGACGCCGCGCCAGACAATCGAGATTTCGTGGCGCTGGCCTAGGCTTGGGGTTGTCGGTGGCGAGGAGAGACCGCTCTGGCTGGAGTCGCATTCGGAAAATACCGGCTGCAGAAGAAGCTCGCGGCGGGGGGCATGGCCGAGGTGTTTCTGGCCGAGACCGAGGCCTCGGGGTTCCCGCCGCGCCTGGTGGTGAAGCGGGTGCACCCCGGGCTGGCTGATGACGCGGACGTGCAGCGCATGTTCCTCGACGAGGCGCGGGTGTGCGCCCACCTGCACGACCCCCGGTTCGTCCGCATCTACGAGGTGGGCAACGTCGATGGCGCCTTGTTCATGGCCACCGAGTTCATCGACGGGTTCACCGTCGATCAGTTGTCCCAGGAGTCCCGCCGCCGCGGCAAGCCGGTGCCGTGGGAGATCGCGGCCCACGTGGCCCTCGTCTTCTGCGACGCGCTCGAAGCACTGCACGGGGCGCGGAGCCTCAAGGGTGAGCCGCTCCACCTGCTGCACCGCGACTTGAAACCCGCCAACGTGATGGTGAGCCGCGCCGGCGAGCTGAAGGTGATCGACTTCGGGATCGCCCGTTCGGTGCTGGTGCAACTGCACCGCACGCGGCCCGGCGTGGCCAAGCTGTCGATGGCGTACGCGGCGCCCGAGCAACTTCGTGGCGAGGCCCTCGACGAGCGGACCGACCTCTATGGCGCCGCCCTGGTGGTGCACGAACTGCTCGCGGGTCGACGCGCGTACAGCGGAGAACCCACCACCATGTGGCGCGCCATTCTCCAGGGCGGCGCTCCCTCGCTCCGCACGGTTCGCCCCGACGCTCCGCCCGCGCTGTGCGACGCCATTCACGCCGCGCTCTCGGTGGTCCGCGACGAGCGGCCTCCCAGCGCCTCGGCGCTGAAGGCGGCCATTGGGGCGGCGGTCCCTCGCCTGGCCGAGACGTCTTCGGTGGCGCTCGCGGCCTGGGTGGGCGGGCTGTTTCCGGCGGTGGCCTCAGCCGAGGTCGGCGCTCAGCACACCATGGACCTCGCGGCGCAGCAGGGCGGACGGGTGGAGGCCGCGGCCCCCACGGTCGAGGCCCTCGCGGTGGGCGACACCATCGGCCGCTACGAGCTGAAGAGTCGACTGGGTTCGGGCGGCATGGCCGAGGTGTGGCTGGCCAGGCAGCGGGGGCAGGGCGGTTTTGAGAAGACGGTCGCGCTGAAGACGATTTCGGCGCAGTGGTCGGACGACGAGGCCTTCGTGGCCATGTTCCTGGAAGAGGCCAAGCTGGCGGCGCTGCTCAACCACCCCAACGTGGTGCAGACGTTCGATTTCGGCGCGGACCGGGGCCATTACTACATCGCGATGGAGTACCTCGACGGCCGAACGCTGCGTCAGGTGCTCTCCGCGCTGGCGAGACAGAACCGCACGCTGCCCGCCGACGTCGCGGCCAGAATCGTCTCCGAGTGCGCGGCGGGTCTGCACGCGGCGCACGAGCTCAAGGACGACGAAGGCCGGGGGCTGGGGCTCATTCATCGCGACGTCTCGCCCGAGAACATCCTCATCACCTACTCCGGGCAGGTGAAGGTGATCGACTTCGGCATCGCCGCGGCGATGGCGCAGCGCCAGGGCGGGGGCACCGAGGCCAACCAGCTCAAGGGGAAATTCGCCTACCTCTCGCCGGAGCAGATGGAGGGGCGCTCGCTCGATCGCCGCGTCGACGTGTGGGCGCTGGGCGTGGTGCTCTACGAAGCGTTGACCCAGCGCCGCCCCTTTTCGGCGCGAGGGCAGAAAGACGCCGCCGATTGGATGCACGCCATCCTCCACGCAGAGCGCGAGCCGCTCCCGGCGACGGTTCGCCCCGAGCTGCAGGCCGTGGCCGCAGGCGCGTTGGAGCGAAACCGGACCGCGCGCCTCGCATCGGCCAAGGCCATGCGCGACCAGTTGGAGGCCTACCTCCAGGGGCAGCCCCCGGTCTCGTCGTGGCAGCTGGCCTCGTTGATGTCGTCGCTCTTCCCGTCGGGGACGCCGGCGGACTCAGCCGGCGCCGCGGAGGGCACGGCCGTGGCGTCGGGCCCCTCGATTGAGGCGCCGCCGACCGTGGCCGCATCTCCCGGAGTCGACGCGCGCCTGGCGCGGGAGGGTGAGCCACCCGCGGACAAGCGGCCGCGTCGCGTGGCGCTGGCGTGGGTGGGCGGGGGCCTGGCCGCGGTGCTGGCTGTGGCGCTGTGGC
>CAZFXD010000296.1:0-6211 GCA_964522795.1 uncultured Myxococcaceae bacterium | reverse complement strand
TCACCGAGTCCCCCGCCTCCATGGCGTCGCTGGCGCGGTGGAAGCCGGGGCACCCGGAGGTGGCCGAGCGCGTCGAGCTGTATGCCGGCGGCCACGAGCTGGGCAACGGGTTCTCCGAGTTGACCGACGCCGCTGAGCAGCGCCGCCGGCTGCAGGAGGAGCAGGCCTTTCGCCGCGCGCACGGGCGCCCGGCCTTCGAGCTCGACGAGCGGTTTCTCGCCGCGCTCCCGGCCATGCCACCGTCGAGTGGCATCGCCATCGGGGTGGACCGGGTGTTGATGCTGGCGCTCGGCGCGACGCGGATTGAAGATGTGCTTCTGTTTCCGGCGCGCGACTTTTTCTAGGCGGGCGGCGGCGTCTTCCAGCGGCGGTGGAGCCACACCCACTGCTCGGGCGTCTTTCGAATTTCGCGTTCAAGGCGCGCGGTGAGGTCGGCCGTGAGTGCGACGGAATCCGCTTCGGTGTCGGTGGCCGGGAGCGGCACCTGTTCGGCAAAGACCCTGTAGCGGCCATTCGCTTGACGGGTACACGTGCCGAGAATGATTTGCGCGCCGGTTCGCATCGCCAGGTCGGCCGCCGCGCGCGGCGTCTTCGCCGGCCTCCCGAAGAACGGCACGAAGACGCTCTGCACGTCGGTGTCCTGGTCGATGAGGATGCCGAGCATCCGGCCTTCTTTGAGCGTCTTCAGCATGGCGCGGGCTGCGCTAGGGCGACCGCGCCACACGGTGTCCACGTTGCCGCGGGCGCGCAGGTCTTCCACGAGCTTCGAGAGGCGGGGGTCGGAGCTCTCTTTACCGATGGCCGCCAGGCGCCCGTGGCCCAGCGCCGACAGGCCGTGGGCGAGGAGTTCCCAGGAGCCGATGTGGCCCGTGACGAAGAGGGCCCCTTTGCCGGGGGCCAGGGCGTTGGCGATGACGGCACGCGTCTCGGGGGGGAACTCGACCCACGCGTCCAGCTCGCGGTCAATCTTCGGAGAGCAGACGAGCTCCAGCAGCATGCGGCCCAGGTGCCGGAACATGGCGTTGACGATGCGCTCGTGCTCGGCGCGGGGGAGCTCGGGGAACGCGATGCCGAGCGACTCGAAGGCCTTGGCCCGCTCCCGGGCGATGAGCCGGCCGGCCAGCCCGCCGAAGAACTCTCCGAGCGCGCCTGCGGCGCGAGGCGGAAGCAGGGAGACGAGCCCCGCCAGCACGCGCAGCACGTAGTACCGCGCTGTGCGTTTGATGCGTTTGGCCAGGCGCGGCGGCGGTGGGCGCTCCACGGCGCCTCCTTAGACGATTTCTCGCTCGGGCGACGGGGCGAGGTTCACAGCGAGTACCGGGCCGAGAGGTTGAACACCACGTCCGACGCGGGGCCGTCGAGCAGGTCTTCGGTGAGCGCGGCTTCGATCTCGAACAGCCCGAACGGCCGCCCGCGCCAGCCGACCCGAATGGAGATGTCTGGAAAGTCCAGCGACGGGTGGTGGGTGCGCGCGTAGTAGGGCGTGTGAATCCAGAAGAGGGCGAAGAGCGCGTGGTGCTCGGCGAAGAAGACGGAGGTGTCGAGCGAGGCGGCCGCCAGAATGGGCCGCTGATAGAACGCCAGCGGGCCGAACTGCGGCGCGAGGCCCGCCCCGCCTCCGAGCTCCACCTGAAACCAGCTGAACAGCTTCACCCGGTAGCGCAACCAGCCCGCCACGCCGAAAGTCTCGATGCCGTAGCCCGGCCGGGTGGTGGTGGGGAGCGCGAGGGTCAGGGCCACAGAGAGGTCTTCGAGGAGCTCGGTGGCGAGGCCGATGCGGGTGTCCGAGAGGTAGGCGCCGCGCGTCCAGGTGGCCTGGGTGTGCGGGAGGTTGACGCGGTAGCTGAAGGCGTAGTTCGGCGCCACGGCCCGCTCGACGATGTACACGCGCCCGGCGAAGAGGAATTCGTGCCAGGCGTCGACCACGCCGTCGAGTCCTCCTCCGCCGGAGACGCCCGCGGTGAAGTGGGCGTAGAGCCACGACCGCGCGCTGATGGGCATGAAGAGCTCCACGCGCGTCTGCCAGATTTCGGCGTCGAGCCGCAGGGAGGGCAGAATGGCCAGCGCTTCGACGGTGTTGTCGGCGTCCAGGGACACAGCGATGGAGCGCTCGCCGGCCCGGGGCGGGGTGATGACAGAGATGGGTGAGCGTGACCGCGCCAGCGGGTTGGCCGGGGCGAAGCTGAAGCCGGTCGGGTGTTCGTCGGCCGCGAGGCAGGCCAGCAGCGCGAGGGTGGAAATCACCGGAGGCAGCCTCGAGCGGAGTGACGGTTCACCGCCACGAACGTATCGCCGTCGCCTCTGGCGTCATCGCTTTTTCGCTCGCTGAAGTGATGGCGAGCTAGGGAAGCTGGGAGAGGAAGGTCCGCGCCGGCACCACCAGCGGGCCTCGGTGCTTGAAGCAGTCGGCTTTCACGAACGGCGCATCGAGGACCACTTGAAAAGCGTGTGGAGCGCTCGTCTGGTCCTGGAAGTATTTCAGCGCCGGCGAGAGCGAGTCGTTCCCGTGCTTCACCTCGACCAGGCAATAGGCCGAACCGTCTTTGATAACGACAAAATCAACTTCGCGCTTCGCCTTGTTACGCAGGTAGCGCAGCTCGAACTTGCCGAGTCCGAGGTCCGTCCACGTCTCAACTGCCTTGCGCAGATGGCACGCCACCAGCGTCTCCGCCCGCCGCCCGGTGTCGCTCACGCCGGACCAGTCCGTGAGGTACCACTTGGGCTCTTTGCGCAGCGACTTGGCGACGTTCTTGAACCACGGGCGCACGAGAAACCCGAAGTGGAGCGAGGCGAGCGTGTCGACCCAGCGGCGCGCGGTGTCCTCGGCCACGTGCGCCTCGCCTGCCAGATTCGAGAAGATGAGCTGCTCGCCCGAGCGGTCTTTGAGCAGGTCCGCCACGACCGAGAGTTGCCCCAGTTCATGAATGCGGGTCAGGTCCCGGACCTCTTCGCGCACCAACTGGGTGTAGCGGGTCTGGAGCCAGCGATTGAGAAACGGGAGCGAGTGGCGCGACCACGGTTCGGGGAACCCACCGAAGCTCCAGAGCGCCGAGAAGTCTCGGTCGGAGATCGGGCGAGGTGCGCGAGCGGAGGCCGTGGTCGGAGGCACGGGGTGACTGAGCTCTCCGACCGACAAGGGGTGCACGTGACAGAGAAAATAGCGACCCATCAAGCTGTCTCCGCTGCGGCGATAGGTGTCGAGGCGCGAGGAGCCGGTGACGAGGACGCGGCAGCGATCTCCGTAGGTGTCGAAGAAGCCTTTGAGCCAGTTCTTCCACGCGCCGTACTTGTGGAACTCGTCCAGACCGAGGACCGGTCGGCGCTCCGAGAGGGCGTCGAGACCCAGGCGGCGCGCCACCGCCTCGGGGCCGGAAGCGATGAGCCGCTGGTCCACCGGCGAATCCCAGTTCAGGTAGAGATCCGCAGCCGCCTTCACCACGGTCGTCTTCCCGACTTGTCGCGGCCCGGTGAGAAACAGCATCTGTCGGTTCTCGGCGAGATGGCGTTTGACCAACCCGTCGTAGAGACGAGGCCGATGAGGCATGGTGGGACCATTCTACGGCGCATCGTGGAATAGTCCAGACCGTTCCACGATATGTCGTGGAACGGTCCTGACGAGAAGCCGCCTCGGGGCCGGTGCGGCGGGTGGCGGTCGCCAGTTGGTGGCCGACGCTCAGGCTCGGGAATACGCTGTGAAGGCGTGACTCCTCTGGACGAGCTTTCGAAGCTGTTGCGCCCCGCTGGCGGCGGCATCTTTGTCGTCTCCACCGGCAAACAGTCGCAGCTTGAGCTGCAGCGAAGGCTGTATGGCGCGAGCACCGAGGCCGAGATTGAAGCGCGTTGGAAGGCGGCGCTCTCGCGCGTGGCGACGGCGAAGGGGCTGGTGTTGGGCCTTCCGTCGGACGTCGGCGCCGGGTTCGTGCGCGGCGCGAACCTGGGACCCCAGGCGATTCGCGAACGGCTCCTGGTTGATGACCCGGCGTGGCCAGCGTGGATGGAGCGGAACGGCCTCGTCGATCTCGGCGATGTGTTCGTCGTGCCGCAGTTGCTCCGCGACGACATGCTGAGCGCCCAGCAACTGGAAAAGACCCGGCGCGCGCTGTACCCGGGCGACGTCGCGGCGGGGCTTCCGGTGTCGCCTCTCTCCATTGCGGAACGCGCGTGGCAGCTCGCGCTCTCGTTGAATCCGCAGGCGAAGGTCTTTGCCCTGGGCGGAGACCACTCCACGGCGCTCCCGGGCGTGAAAGCGCTCGCCGCCGCGCGAGGCCCAACGTTTGCCATCGTTCAACCCGACGCGCACACCGACCTATTGGAGGAGCGCCTCGGCGTTCGCGAGTGCTTCGCGACGTGGAGTTTTCACGCCAACGAACTCCTCGGCCGCGGCGGGAAGTTGGTGCAGGTGGGGATCCGCGCCTCCGGGAAACCCCGGGCGCACTGGGAGTCGACCCTGGGCGTGCGGCAGTTCTGGGCCGAGGAGATTCTCCGAGCGCCGGAGAAGGCGCTCGATGAGGTGCTCGCGGCCGTGAAGGCCACGAAGACCTCCGGCGTGTATTTCTCGAACGACATCGACGGGACCGATGAGCGATTTGCGGATGCCACCGGCACGCCCGAGCCCGGCGGGCTGGAGCCGGAGTGGGTGCTGGCCCTCATTCGGCGCCTCGGGGCCGAGGTCGGGTTGGTGGGCGGCGATGTGATGGAGGTGGCGCCAGCGGTGCACCGGTCGGTCGATGGGCGGGAGAGGACGCTCGCGCTCGCCGCGAGGTATTTCCGGGCCACGGTCGAGGCCGCGCTGATTCGGTAGGTCGCTACTTCCAGAGGCCGGCTTCTTTTTGGGCTCGAACAATACCGATCGCTTCTTCCTTCAGCTCTGCCTCAGTCCGGGTGAGGACCTCTGCGATCAGCGCTCGGGTTCGCGCATCACCCTTGCGGCTGGCGTCTTCGAGGCTCGCTCGGACGATGGGGTGCCTGCGGGCGTTTGAACAGAGCGACCACTTGGCGCTCATTCCTGCCATGAAGACGTTGAGGTCCTGTCGCTCGTCGAAGTGTCGGAGCTCTCCAATGAGCTTGTTCAGGTAGACCGGCTTCCCGCTGGCGAAGAACGCGCCCCAGTAGACGTCGTTCTGCTGCGCGGAACTTCGAGTCGTTCCTGAAAGGACTCCGCCGGGAGTCCCACTGAGCGTCTCCGCTTGCCGCAAGGTCGCGCGCAGTGTGTCGCCCTGCTTCTCGACCAGCGCGTGCCACTCGTGCAGTCGGCGCTTGTCCAGGAAGAGCTCGGTGAAGAACCCAAGCAGGGCAGGCGATGCGTTCGCGGCGTCCTGGAGGCTGGCAGAGGCGTTCAACGCTGCGATGAGTTTGGGGACGAGCTCCGCCCGGGGGTGTTGGTAGTACGTCTGCATGAACGCATCGACCGCTTCAGGCGGAGGGAGCGCAGCCGACGGCGGGGGGGCCGCCGAGCCCGCGTCGAGGAGCGCCAGGAGAAGCGAACATGTGATTCGTTCGAGCATGGGGGCGTCTCATAGCACCGGTCGAGTTCGCAGGAGGGGGTAGGAGGGGACAGGAGGAGGGGACAGGCTACTTTTTCATTCGCACCCGGGAACGGACGCACAGCAGGGCGCAGGAGGGGACAGGCAACTTTTTCATTCGGAATCGGCGCGTGGCGAACAACGTTGAAAAAGTAGCCAGTCCCCGGCAAGGTCCGCCCCCTCGATGCCCCGTCTCGCTCTCGCGCTGCTGCTGGCCCTCTCCGTCACCGGCTGCAAGAGCAAGTGCCGGCAGCTGTCAGAGAAGATTTGCGAGTGCGCCGGGAACACCTACTTGAAGGACAACTGCAACCGTCAGGCCGGGAACTCCGAGGCCAGGTTGCAGGAGCCGCTCACCGCCGCCGATGAAGCGCGGTGCGAAGGCTTGCTCAAAGGGTGTGACTGCAACCTCATCGATACGCCCGAAGGCAAGAAGGCCTGCGGGCTCGCTCGCTAAGAGCGAACCGCGCTGACCAACGCTTCAATCGACTTGCGCGCGTCGCCGAACAGCATGCGCGTGTTCTCAATGTAGAAGAGCGGGTTCTCCACCCCGGCATACCCCGCCGCCATGCCGCGCTTCAGCACGACGGTGAGTTTTGACTTCCACACCTCGAGCACCGGCATGCCGTAGATGGGGCTCGCGGTGTCGGTCAGCGCCGCCGGGTTCACGATGTCGTTGGCGCCGATGACCA
>CAZFXD010000295.1:0-6258 GCA_964522795.1 uncultured Myxococcaceae bacterium | reverse complement strand
GACCGCGGGCGCCGGTGCTGCTGGCGGGGCGGGCGTCGCCACGGCCGCTCGAGGCGCGGGAGCCGGCGCGGGCGCGGCGACGGGTTTGGGGGCCGGGACGGCCGAGAGATCCACCTTTTCGCCCTTGGCGCCCACGTACGCGATGGGAGCCCCGACCGCGGCCTTTCCCCCCGCGGGCGTGACGATCTTCAGCAGCACGCCTTCGTCGTAGGCCTCAATCTCGAGGTTGGACTTGTCCGTCTCGCACTCGGCGATCGCGTCGCCGGTCTTGATGGTGTCGCCTTCCTTCTTCAGCCACCGGACGATCTTCCCCTCGTTCATGGTGGGAGAGAGCGCTGGGAGCAAAATCGCGGTCGACATCGAGTCCGTCCTTATCGGTACAGCACCTGGTGAACGGCTTGAACGACGCGATCAACCGAGGGCTGCGTCGCTGCTTCGAGGTTCGCCGCGTACGCCATCGGCACGTCGAGCCCGGTGACGCGGAGGACGGGGGCGTCGAGGTAATCGAACGCTTCCTTCTGAAGCACGTCCACCACGGTGGCGCCGACCCCGGCCTGCGGCCACCCTTCTTCGACGATCACCGCGCGGTTCGTCTTCTTCACGCTGGCGACGATGGTCTCCACGTCGAGCGGGCGCAGCGTGCGCAGATCGACCACTTCCGCGTCGATGCCCTCGGCCGCGAGGCGTTCGGCGGCGGGGAGCACGTGGGCGGTGAGCATGCGCGACCAGGTGATGAGCGTGACGTCTCGCCCCGCGCGCTTCACGTCCGCCACGCCGATGGGAACGACGTGCTCACCCTCCGGGACTTCTCCCTTGTGGTTGTAGAGGAGCTCACCCTCGAAGAACATGACCGGGTTGTCGTCGCGAATGGCGGCCTTGAGCAGCCCCTTGGCGTCGGCGGGCGTCGCCGGAGCCACGACCTTCAACCCCGGAATGTTCACGTAGGCCGATTCCAGCGACTGGGAATGTTGGGAGGAGAGCCGCCCGCCCGCGCCGCCGGGACCTCGCACCACCAGGGGGCATCGAATCTGCCCACCCGACATGTGGCGGATCTTGGCGGCGTTGTTGACGATCTGATCCATCGCCAGAATCGCGAAGTTCCACGTCATCATCTCGACCACCGGCCGGAGTCCGACCATGGCCGCGCCCACGCCGAGACCGGCGAACCCCAGCTCGGAGATCGGCGCATCGACCACCCGCGCGCTCCCGAACTTGTCCAGCAACCCCTGCGACACCTTGTACGCGCCGTTGTACCGGGCGACTTCTTCACCAATCAAAAAGACGTTGGCGTCGCGCTGCATTTCCTCGGCCAGGGCCTGGTTCAGCGCTTCACGGTACGAAATGGTCGCCATTACGCGGCCCCCTTGGCTGAGGCTTTGCGGGGCAGCGGCTCGAGCTCCCAGGCCACTTTGAGCTCAGTCCCGGAGGGGTACGTGGGCCAGTGCACATCGGTGGCGCCGCGCACGCGCTCCCGCGGCTTCACATCGGGCTCGCCGGGCTGCACTTCGCAGTCGGTGTACAGCTCGTCCATCGAGGGTTCGGCAGAAGCGTCGGCAAACGCGATGGCCTCTTCGCAGACCGCTTTGACCTCGGCGTCGACGGCGTCCAACTCCGCCTCGGTGGCGAGCTTCTTCTTCACCAGGTGGGCGCGCAGCCGCGGAATCGGGTCGTTCTTCTTCTCCGTCTCCACTTCGTCTTTTGTGCGGTACGTCGCGGCATCGGACATGGAGTGCCCGCGGAAGCGATACGTATCCATTTCCAGCAGCACGGGGCCCTTCCCGGCTCGGCACTCCCGCGCCGCTCGCTCCATGGCCTCAAAGACCACCAGAGCGTCCATGCCCGGAACCGTCTCTCCGCGAATCCGATACGCGGCGGCGCGCTTGGCGATGTCGGGCTCAGCCGAGACCCGGGCAATGTCGGTGCCCATGCCGTAGCGGTTGTTTTCGCAGACCAGAATCAGCGGCAGCTTCCACTTGGCGGCCATGTTGAGCGCCTCGTGGAACGCGCCCTGATTGGCGGCGGCGTCGCCAAAGAAACATACCGTGACGCGATCTTCACCGCGGTACTTCGAAGCGAACGCCATGCCGAGCGCGAGGGGGATCTGCCCGCCGACGATGCCGTACCCCCCGTAGAAGTGGTGCTCCACGTCGATGAGGTGCATCGACCCGCCCTTGCCCTTGCTGTAGCCGGTGCCACGCCCGAACAGCTCGGCCATCAGCATGCCGGGGTCCGAACCGCGGCCGAGCGCGTGCGCGTGATCTCGATAGCCCGTGAGCATGTAGTCATCCGGCCGGAGCGCGCGAATGGAGCCCGCGGCGACGGCTTCCTGACCGATGTACAGGTGGCAGAATCCTTCGATCTTCTTCATGCCGTACGCCTGCCCCGCCTTCTCCTCGAAGCGGCGCATCAGCACCATGTCTCGGTACATCTGTTTCAGAACGTCAGCGTTGGGCACGCGCACCTCCGGCAGCAGGCCGATGTATCAGACGGTGGGTCAGGTTTTGAGCGCGAAGTGCGGCACCGAGATGATGCGCGCGTCAAGCGTCACCGGGCGCCCGGAGTGATCGGTCGCGAGGTGAATGATGGTCGCCTCCGGAAACCGGGCGGCGTAGTCGTTGGCGTGGGTGGGCTCGTTGTCGAAGGCGGCGATCACCCGTCCCAGCTCCGCCAGTCGGGCGTGGGTGACCCGCTTGAAATCATCGTCTTCCTCAAACAGCCTGGGCTTCATCAACAGCTGCACGCGCCCGCCGAGCATGGGCATGCCGCACTTCTCCATGCAGCGCTCGGTGCCCTTGCGCATGCCTTCGTAGCGGCCCGTCACGTACACCAGCTGCGCCCCCGTCGCGACGCACGCGTGGAGGTACTCGCTGGCGCCGGGCTCGGCGACGTCGTCTTCGCAGTACCGACTGGTGAAGAAGCGTTCGCCCCAGAACTTCTTCGCGGGCTTGTAGTGCTGCTCGGCGTCCTCGCGCGTCAGCCCACACGCCACCATGGCCGCCCGCAAGTCCCACCCCGCATTGAAGTGGTGGGGCTGACAGTCGGTCAGCGGGTTGAGCGCGGCCTGCGCGCCGTACTCCCGCATGATCCGCGCCTGGCGGGGGCGGTTGTCGAAGACCGTCGAGTCGAGGTCGAACACCAGCACGCCGGTGGCGCCGGCGGTGGTGGCGGCGTCGAGCACCGCCGTGAGCTCTTGCCGCCAGGTGGGATGAATCCGTGAGTCGAAATCGCCCATTGAGAGCGGCGCGCCGTAGCACACCGAGTCGAGACCGGCTAGACCGCGCGCGGTTGCGACCGCCGACTCAGGCGCCTGCGAGGTGAGACACGCATGAATGGGCTGATTTCGATTCTCCTGCTGCTGGGCGGCATTGCGTTCGTGCTCTGGCGCTTGCCCCGGGTCGACCTCGGCCACTCTGACGCCTACAAGCGTCGCCGGTTCTTCAATTGGTTCCCGCTCGGGCTCACCTACGCCTTCCTCTACATGGGCCGATACAACCTCTCGGCCATCGTGGACCTTCTCGACAAGCAGGGGGTCCTCACCAAGAAGGACTTCGGCATCATCGACGGCTGGGGTTCGGCCGTTTACGGCATCGCCTTTCTCCTCAACGGGCCGCTCACGGACCTTTGGGGTGGTCGCCGGACCATTCTGATCGCGGCCATCGGGACCGCTGTGATGAACCTCGCGACCGCTGTCGCGATGAGCATGGCGCTGGGCGGGGAGCTGCCTGACAAAGCCACGTTAATCCTCGCGCTGACCGTTCTCTTCTCGCTCAACATGTATTTCCAGAGCTTCGGCGCGGTTTCGATTGTCAAAGTGAACGCGCCTTGGTTCCACGTTCGTGAGCGTGGCGTGTTGGGCGGGGTCTTCGGCATCCTCATCTCGCTGGGTCTCTACTTCGCCTACGACTGGTGCCGAGCCATTGCCCAGACCTTCGGCTACGTGGCCGCGTTCTGGGTGCCGGCCGTGATTCTGCTGGCCTTCGCGCTGATTGACTTCCTGGTGGTGCGCGACTCTCCCGTGGATGCCGGCCACAGAGACTTCGACACCGGGGATGCGGTCAATGAAGACGGCGAGAACCCCACCTTGAAGAAGATCGTCACCCGCTTGTTCTCTCAGCGAGTCATCTGGATCATCGTCGCCATCGAGTTCTGTAGCGGGTTCCTGCGACAGGCGGTGATGAAGTGGTACCGCACCTTCGCCACCTCCATCGGAGACACGCACTCGTTCGTCTACGAGAACTGGGGCCTGCTGCTATGTCTGGCTGGCATCATCGGCGCGGTCATCGCAGGGTTCATTTCTGATCACGTCTTCGAGTCCCGCCGCGGCCCGGTCGCGACAGTGCTCTACGCCGGGCTGCTGGCGGGCGCGGTCCTCGCGGCGATCACCCTGGAGACGCCGGTGCTGGGGTGGGCCGTGGTCTTCATGTCCTTCTGCGTGATCGGCGTGCACGGCATGCTGGCCGGAACCGCCAGCGCTGACTTCGGCGGCCGGAAGAACGCAGGCATCGTCACGGGCATCATCGACGGCTTCGTCTACCTGGGCACCTCGACCCAGGCGTTCGTGTTTGGCGCCATTCTCCCGCAGGGCGACGATGCCAAGCTGGTGGGAAACTGGCTGCGCTGGCCTTTGACGATGATCCCAGTCGCGGTGGTGGGTCTGTTGCTCGCCACCCGCGTGTGGAATGCGCGACCGCGAGGCAGCGCCGCGGCCCACTGAGCGCCGCCCCTATTTCCAGGACAGAAAACGGCGGACAGCGAGCTCGGTCTTGGCGTCCTGGATTTCGCCGCGATCGATCGCCGTCAGCAACGCCTGCGACGTCCACCAGGTGGTGACGCCGCCCTCTTCCAGGGGGCTCCCGTCTCCTGGGGGCGTTGAAGCTTCGAGCCCGGTGACGTCCGCCGCGAGGAGGAAGATCTTCTCCGAGATGATGCCCGGAGCGACGAGGAACGGGGGCCCCAACAGCTCCACCGACTCGGGACGTACGCGGTAGCCCGCCTCTTCGAACACCTCAGCCGCGGCGCGGGTTCGCAGGCCGCGCTCGCCTTCATCTCCGGGCTCCAGCAACCCCGCCACGATCTCTTCCACAAACAGGTGGGTGTGGCCGTCCGGGACCACGGGCTTCTTGTCTTTTCGGAAATAGGCCGCGGGGCGCAGGTTGCGGTGGGTGAGGAACTCGGGCTCACCGCTGACCCGGCGGTAGACGAGCACCGCCACCGCGTCGAGGCGGGGCCGGTCGACCATGTCGATGCGGTAGATCGCCGACGCCGAGCCGTCGTCCCGTCGGTTGCGAGCCCGAAGCCGGCGAAGGTGGAGGAACCCCTCGTCGCAGCGGGCCGTCGCTGAAAAGTCCTCTGTCACTTCGATCGCCGTCACGGTCGGGTGTCGCATCACCCACACGCTTTACCATCGAACGGGGCGCGCATACGGTCCGCCGGCCTTCCAGCCCGGGTCCCCAACTTGAACACGTCGCGCCTCCCTTTCGCCTGCTTCGCCGCCCTGACGCTCTCGTGTTTTCCGCTCGTGGACGGGGCGCCGCGAAACCTGGCCGGTCGCCAACTGCGCTTCACGTTTCTCCACACCTCAGACATTCACTCGCGCCTGCTGCCGTACGACTTCGCCCCCACGCGCACGGACACCGACCTGGGCATCATTCCCGAGGCCGGACCGTTCGGCGGCGTGGCGAGGCTGGGCGCGCTGATCAAGCGCGAGCGGGCCAACGCCGACCGGCTGCTCCACATCGACTCGGGCGACTCGTTTCAGGGCGCGCCGATCTTCAACGTCAACTCGGGCGAGGTTGAATACAAGTTCCTCTCGCGCATTCGCCTCGACGCGGCGGTGATTGGGAACCACGAGTTCGACGCCGGCCCGCTCAACTTCACGCTCCAGGCCAATAACAACGCCAACTTCCCGGTGCTGGCCGCCAACTACAACTGGGACGACTACCGCCAGCTCGACTCCAACCAGACACAGTTGGTGACGGAGCCGTACACGATTCGCGTCGTCGACGGCGTGCGCGTGGGCATCATCGGCATGGCGAACATCTCCTCACTCAACTCACTGGTCGAAGGCGGCAACTCGCTGCAGGCCACGCCGCTGGAACAGAACGAAGCGGCGCGTGGCTGGGTCGAGTTCTTGAAACCGGTGACGGACCTGATCGTCGTCACCAGCCACCTGGGGCTCACCGAAGATCAAGATCTGGTTCGGGGCTACGAGGCGTACTTCGAATACGGCAAGGCGAAGAGCTACATCACCCGCGCGTC
>CAZFXD010000294.1:0-6277 GCA_964522795.1 uncultured Myxococcaceae bacterium | reverse complement strand
CGGTGATGAAGATTCCCGGCCCCCAGCGGCCTGCCGGCGAGCCGCGCACCGTGCCCGACGCCAATGTGCCCGTGCCCGCGGCCGCCGCGCCCGCTCCCGCCGCGCCTGCTCCCGCCGCTCCCAAGGCGCCACCCAAGCCCACGCTGCTCGCCGACGTTCCGGACATGCACGAGTCGGGCGCGTTCGACGCTCCCAAGACCAGCATGGTGAAGGTCAGCGCCGAAGTCGCCGCGCGAGCCTACGAAGAAGAGCTTCGGAAGAAGTTCGAAGCCGAAGAAGAGAAGCCGACGTTCTGGAAGCGGTTCGGCGGCGTCGTCATCTTCATCGCGGTGATTCTGGTCGTGGGCGGCGCGTTGGGCGGCTCGTATCTGATGACGCGCCAGAAGCACCACGGGCTCGACCTGCCGACCGCGCTGGCCAAGGCGAAGACGGCCATCAACGAAGACACGCCGCAGAGCCTGAAAGACGCCGTCGATCTCCTCTCTACGGCGCTGGAGATGGACAGCGGCAGCACCGAAGCGGCGGCGCTCAAAGGCTACGCCCACGCCCTGCGCTTTCACCACTACACCCACGCCGATGACGACCGCGTGGCGGCCACGGCCGCGTTCGGGCGCTCGGGCGTCAAAGATCTCTTCCCCGCCCTCGTGGCCGTGGGGACGCTCTGGCTCGCACCCGACGCCGCCGCCGAAGAGGCAGCCGCGGCTCCGCTCCTCGGGGCCAACCCTTCCAGCGCGCTGCAGAAGACCGAGGCGCACGCGGCGGCCGGCGAATACCTGGTCTTCCGAAAGCGCCAGCCCGACGAAGGGTTGAAGCGGCTGCAGATGGCGCTCGACCAACAGAAGGACAACGTGCGCGCCCTGGTGAGCGTGGGCCGCTACTACCTCGACGCCAACGACAACGACGCCGCGGCCGAGAGCTTCGAGACGGCGGCGAAGATCTCCCCCAACCACCCGGAGGTCGTGCTGGGCCTCGCGTCCGCGAAAATGGCGGGCGACCGACCCGCGCTGGAGATGCTGAGCGAGGTGGAAAAACTGCCCACCCTCGGGCTCTCCGTCGAGCTCAACGCCGAGCGCGCCATGGTGTTGGCGCGGCTCAAGGCCTTCGCGGGGCAGGCCGCTGACGGCGAGCAGCTGCTGACCGGGCTGGCGGTGGGCTCAGACGCCCAGCAGTTGCGTCTGCTTCAGTCGCGCTCCGACGTGTTCCGCATCGGCGGGCGCATGGGGGCCGCGCTGGCCGCCATCGATGAAGCCTCGAAGTTCGCCGCCGAGAAGAAGCTCACCGCCGACGACGACGCCATCGTCGACCAGATGGGGCGCATTCTGCTCGCGCGCGGGCAAGAGAAGGAGTTGCTGGGGCGCTCCCGTTTTTCACCCGACTCCAAGTCGAAGGTGGTGGCCCTCATGCGCGGGCTGGCCTACCTGCAGCTGGAGGAGTTCAAGAAGGCTCGCACCGAGCTGGAGAAGACGCGGGTCAAAGACAAGTACCCCGTGGAGTCGGCCGTCGCCGTGGCCATGGCCGACTTTGGCGAAGACCAGAAAGATCGCGCTCGCGACGTGCTCGACGCGCTCCACAAGAAGACCAAGAAGAACAAGGCGCTCACCGCCCTGGCCCTGGGCAAGGTGCTGCTGGCGCGGGGCGAGAAAGAACCCGCCATCGCCGCCCTGACCGAAGCCGCCGCCGCACCGCGCGACTACGAGGCCAACGCCATGTTGGGCGAACTGTCTGCCGCGGCCGGAAAAGTCGACGAGGCCAAGGAGCGCTTCAAGAAGTCGATTGAGCGCAACCAGTCGTTCGCCCGGGCTCGCAGCGCGTACATTCGACTCCTGCTGTCACAGAGCGCCTTCACCGAGGCGGTCGACCAGGTGAAGGCGTGGCAGGCCGATGGTGGCAAGGGCCCGGAGTTCGCACGTGAAGCCGCGGTCGCCTGGCTGTGGTCGGGGGAACCGGCGCAGGCGTTGACGGTGTTGAAAGACGTGGTGAAGCCCGACCTCAACGATGCCCCACTGCACCGCATCTACGCCCAGGTGCTCTTCGCCAACGGCAACGCGCGAGACGGCCTCAAAGAGCTGGAGCGCTCGAACAAGCTCGACGCCAGTGACGCGGAGACGTTCTGCGAAATCGGCAACAACTTCGTCCGCCAGGGGAACCCCGACTACGCGGGCCAGGCGTACGAAGCCGCCCGGGCCAAGAACCCCAACGCCGCCTGCGGCATCATCGGGCCGCACCACGCGCGCCCGGGGTGGGCGCCCGGCGGCGCCAACAAGGACCTGCCGGTGTTGGGCAAGTCCGCCCCGCAGTCGTGGGACCGCGCGATGGCCCTGGGGGCGCTGGCCCGCACCAAGCTGGCGGAGAAGGCCATCGGCGACGCGAGGAAGTTCGCCGACCAGGCCGTGCGCGAGTGCCCTTCGTCGTCCGCCGCGCAGTTCGCGCTGGGAGAAGTGGCCTCGAAGCAGAACGACCTCACGCTGGCCCGCACCTCGTGGGAGCGCGCCGCCTTCGCCGACCCGACGTGGGCGCTGGTGCGCTTGCGCCTGGGTGAGCTCCTCAGCCGCAACAACGACACGCTCAAGAACGGCATCGAGAACTACGAGTCCTTCCTCGTCTTGAGCCAGGACGAGGGTGAGATCGGTCGCGTGAAGAAGGCGCTGCCCGCGCTGAAAAAGCGCCTCACCCCTTGAGTTCGGGTCATCGCGATTCGCTGTGGCGCAACAGCCTGATGAACGCCACCCTCTTGTCCTCGCTCTACCTGGCCGGGGCAGCGCTCATTGAACTGGCGCTCAGCCGCTGGCCTGGGGGCACGCTCCTGCGGCTCGCCCACTCGCTCGACTATTTCCCGGTGCGCTTCTTGAAGCCGCTGGGCTTGCTGGACCCGCTGCAGAGCGCCTACGCCCAGGGCGAGCTCAGCGACGTCACGGCCCGGGTCATCCTGGGCGCGGTGACCGTGGCCTTCATCTACGCGCTGTCGCTGCTGGTCGGCGGCCTCATGTGGGGTGTGCGCGCCGCCATTGAACGTCGCGCTGCCTCCCGCTGAACCCCCTCACGACGAATTCTCGTAGGGCGTCTCTCCCGCCGCCCGGGCCAGCCGACAGACCTCCACGATTTTGGCCCCGAAGCGCTCCCACCGCGCGTCGCCCGCGCCTTTGACGCGCAGAAACTCCTCGCGGGTGGTGGGGAGCGCGTTGGCGATGCCGAACAACGTGGCGTCGTTGAAGATGAGGTAGGCGGGAAGTCCGAGGTCCACCGCCAGGTCGTTGCGCCACCGCCGCAGCTTCTCGGCCACCGCCGAGGCGTGAAAGAGCGCCGACTGGCTGGAGGGTCGGGTGGGCTCGACCGACGACTTCAGCCTTTCGGCGGTGCGAGTCCCGGTGCAGACATCGCACGCGCCACAGGTTGGGGGCGAGTCTTCGCCGAAGTAGTGCAGCAGCGCGTGGCGCCGACAGCTGCGCGTGGTGCCGTAGCGAACCATGGCGCGCAGCAATCGCGCCGCGCGGGCCTCCTGGGCCACCAGCGCCCGAAGGTTGAGGTGCAGCGCGGCGAACTCGCGGCACGTCGCCGGTTTGAGCTCCACGCCCATGGCGTCCTCGCGGCGCTCCAACAGCCGCGCTCGCTCGAACACCCGCAACGACGCGCGAATCACGCCCCGCTCGGCACCGACCTGGTGGGCGAGCTCGTCCACGCTGGTAGGGCGACCGCCTGCCAGCCGCACGGTGTTCCACAGCCCCTCCAGCACCCAGCGCGGTGGAATGCGCGCTCCCGCCAGGCGCTCCTGAGTCCACACGTCGTGGTTGGAGAAGCAGAGGAGCGAAGTTGCTTCCGCTCCGTCGCGCCCGGCTCGGCCCGCCTCCTGGTAGAAGGACTCGAGGCTGGCCGGCATGTTCGCGTGCATCACGAACCGCACCGACGCTTTGTCGATACCCATGCCAAAGGCGCTGGTCGCCACCGCGACGCACCCGTCCTCCCGCTCGAAGCGTCGGTGAGCCTCTGCCCGTTCTTTGGCGCCAAGTCCCGCGTGGTAGGCGACGGCCTGGTGCCCGTCGCGCACCAGCCGCGCGGTGAGCGCGTCGGCCCCCTTGCGGGTGGCGCAGTAGATGATGCCCGAGCGGTGCGCCGTGCACAGGTGCCGGGCCAGGGCCACGCGCTCCTTCTGGTGTTCGACGCGCGCCACGTCGAAGAACAGATTGGGGCGGTTGAACCCGCCTGCGTAGTGCCACGGGTTGAGCAGGCGAAGCACGCGCGCGATGTCGTGACGGACTTCGGTGGTCGCGGTGGCCGTCACCGCCAGGGTGAGGGTGGGGCGCAGCGCCTGACGCACCGCCCCCAGCTCCGCGTACTCCGGACGAAAGTCATGCCCCCACTGCGAAATGCAGTGCGCTTCATCGACCGCGAAGAGTGAGACGCCGACCCGGGCCAGCCCCTTCTGCAGCGCTTCGTTCTGGAGACGCTCGGGCGAGACGTACAGCAGTCGGAGCGAGCCGGTCTCCAGCGCGGCCCACACCCGCTCCTTCTCGGCGTCTGAGCTGGTCGAGTCGAGCGACGCCGCCGCGATGCCCCGAGCGAGGAGGCGCGCCACCTGCTCGTGCATGAGCGAGAGGAGCGGGGACACCACCACCGTCACGCGCGGCAGCACCACCGCCGGGAGCTGGTAGCACAGGCTCTTGCCTCGACCGGTGGGCATGACCGCGACCACGTTGCGGCCGCCGAGGCACTGCTCCAGCACCTCCCATTGGCCGGGCCGGAACGCCGCGTGACCGAAGTGGGTGCGGAGCGCGGCGGTCATTGCCTCGCGCGACCAGGAGGGCTCAAGCGCCATCGTGCACCTCAGGGGCCACGTCGAGGGCCTCTCGCCCCAACATGCCGTGCGCCGCCATGGAGAAGGTTCTCTCGCCGGCGACGATGACGTGGTCGACGAGTTGGATGCGCAGCAGCCGGGCCGCGCGCTCGAGCTGCGAGGTGAGGTCGACGTCGCTCCGCGAAGGCAACTCCGAGCCCGACGGGTGGTTGTGCGCCAGGGCGATGGCCGTGGCCCGCACCGCCAGCGCGGGTGCGAAGACTTCGCGCGGGTCGACCACGCACGAGTCTGCCTGGCCTTCGGCCACACAGGTGAGCGACATCAACGCCGACCGGGCGTCGAGCGCCAACACGTAGACCTGCTCGCGTCGAGCGCCAAACAGCCTCGGGCGAACGATTCGTTCGACGTCGGTGGCGTTCCGAATCAAACCGCGCGCCCCATCGGCCGTCGCGCGCCGCATCAACTCCAGCGCCGCGTGAAACCGGGCCAGACCCAGGGCGTTGACGCGGCCATCGAAGGCCAACTCGGGCGCGGGTTGCCGAAGCAGCGCCCGAAATTCGGCGAGACTCTGCGGCCACCCCACCTCGAACACGAGCGAGAGCAGCTGCGCGTCGCCCACTGCAGAAGGGCCGGAGTGCAGCAACTCGCCCACCACGGCGCTGCACTCCAGCCCCGCCACGCGCGCACGCCTGGCAGTGACCCCTCGCCCCCCACGCCTCTCCATCACCACCTCCCGTGCGTCACCACCCCCAGGAGCAATGCGCGTGCCGACGGTCGCTACTGGGGCGCGGGGAGGTTGATCTGTCCCGATGGGTGGACTCCGTCCCGCGTTCCGGAGCGGCGCCGGTGCGCTTTGGTTTTCAAGAAAGCGCGAGAGGGGTCGTCACCTCGCTCGGAGAACGAAGGGCGGGGCCCCACGACTCACCCGGGCCCGCCATCGGCACGGGCGTTGCTCCGGGTGTCTGCACGCGTGGCCGCATCTCGCGCCACTGTTGAACGGAGGTCACATGGGTCGAATGACGGAGAAGCTGAAGGCGGTCGCTGCCGCGGTGTGCACGATTGAGAAGCAGTTTGGAAAGGGCTCCATCATGCAACTGGGGGAAGGGGCGAAAGATCAGAAGATTGAGGTCGTGCCCACGGGGTCGATTGCGCTCGATCGCGCGCTCGGCGTGGGCGGGTTCCCCAAAGGTCGAATCGTCGAGGTGTTCGGCAACGAGTCGTCGGGCAAGACCACGCTGACGCTGCACGCCATTGCGCAGTGTCAGGCCGCCGGCGGGGTGGCCGCCTTCATCGACGCCGAGCACGCGCTCGACATCAGCTACGCGAGAAAACTGGGGGTGCGAGTTGAAGAGCTGCTGGTCTCGCAGCCCGACACCGGGGAGCAGGCCCTGGAGATTACCGAGCACCTCGTTCGTTCCGGGGCGGTGGACCTGGTGGTGGTGGACTCGGTGGCCGCGCTGGTTCCCAAATCAGAAATCGAAGGCGAGA
>CAZFXD010000293.1:0-6323 GCA_964522795.1 uncultured Myxococcaceae bacterium | reverse complement strand
AACTTCGGCGTCACCCGCTACGGGCGCGTGGTCTTCTACGACTACGACGAGATCGGCTACCTGACGGATTACACGTTCCGGAGAATGCCCAGCGCGTCTTCAGACGACGACACGCGCGCCAGCGACTGGTTCTCCATCGCGGAGACTGACGTGTTCCCCGAGCAGTTCCCCACGTTCCTCGTCCCGCCCGGGCCCGCCCGAGAGCTGTTCATGAAGCACCATGGAGACCTGGCCGACCCCCGCTTCTGGATTTCGACGCAGGAGCGACTGGCGCGGGGAGAGCAGAGCGACGTGTTTCCGTACCCCGAGAAGATTCGATTTCAGAATCGGTACGCGTGAGTAAGGGCGCTCCGACTCAACTCGCGTTCTCGTCCAGCTCGTTCTTGAACTCTTCCTTGGTCAGCAGGCCCTTCCGCGCGAGCAAGCGCACGAGCGCCCAGAACTTTCCTTCCAGCCGCTCCGCCGCATTCTCGCTCGCGGTCCCGAACAAGTCCGGCCCGGGGCCCGCGTTGCGCCGACGCTCCATCGACTCCGCCTGGCTCTTGGCGATGAGCGCTTCCACCGCCTCGCGCTCGGACTGCGAGGTGGCCGTGAGCAGTTCCTGCCCGACCACCATCGGCGTTTCGCCCGAGCTCGTCCGCCCGGGCACCACGACGCCGTAGGAATCCGTCGTGCCGTCGGGCGTGGCGCCCAGCGCGTTGGCTGGGGCGCTCGGCGTCGGCGCCGCGTGGTAGTGCTTCAAGACCGCCGTTCGAATGTGCGAGAGCGGGCAGAGGCGCACGACCACCGGCAGGCCGGTGGTGAACTCAATCTCCTCAATCGCGGGGTGGTCGAGCGGGTTCGCCATGGCCACCAACAGCCGCTTGTGCCCGTCGGCCGTCTTCTCGATGCCGTAGGGAAAGAGCGTGTGCTGCTCGCAGAAACGGCCTCGGAGCAGGGCCACGGCGCCCGAGTCGAGGTCCGCCGTGTTGAGGTCGACGGTCGGAACGCCCAGGGCGGTGGAGAGCACCTGCACCAGCTGCACCTCGGCCACGTAGCCTTTCTCGACCAGGATGACGCCCAGGCGCTTGCCGGTGGCCTTCTGGGTGGCCAGGGCGGCAAAGAGCTGATCCTCAGTGATTGCTTTACGTTCTACGAGCAGTTCGCCGATTCGCTTGCGGGCCATAGGTGGGGCCCTACCATAGCCGTTTGTCAACCCTCGGAGAGAACGAACGATTTTGGACGAACCGTTCCTTGACAGGGTTTTTTTATGGCCGATAGAGTCACACCTCTCATCAGACGATTCTGCTGATCCACACATTGTGTGGCTGTCAGCGCATGCAGTGCCCGATGTCGGGCGTTCACTCGAGTGGAGGCATCACCAACATGGCTCTCGCAAATCTTTCCCTTTTGGCTGCAGAAGGCGGTGGCGGCGAACAGGGCGCCTGGAATGAAATCGTGCAGCGCTTCTCCGACGGCGGCTGGGGCATGTACCCGATTGCTGTCTGCCTCGTGGTGGCCATCGCCATCATGGTCGAGCGCGTGCTCGTGCTCTTCATGAGCGCGTCCATCAACAAGGACGGGTTCATTCGCGGCTTGAAGAAGCACATCTACGCGGGCGACCTGGACAAGGCGATCAACTACGTCGCGGGCCAGAAGCCGACGCCGCTGACCAACGTGGTCAAGGCCGGCCTGATGAGCGTCCCCAAGGGCGAAGAAGAGGTTCAGGCCTCGCTCGACGAAGCGTCGCTGCGCGAGACGCCGAAGCTGGAAGCCCGCACCGGGTACCTCGCCATGATTGGTAACGCGGCGATGCTCACGGGTCTGCTCGGAACGGTCAACGGCCTCATCCTCTGCTTCAAAGGCGTCGCCGGCGTGAACCCGGCCGACAAGGCGACCATTCTCGCGAACGGTATTTCTGAAGCGATGAACTGCACGATGTTCGGGCTGCTCACCGCAATTCCGGCGCTGGTGGCGTTCTCGATTCTGATGGGTCGCACCCAGGCGCTGCTCAACGACATCAATGAGACGTCGGTGGCGGTGCTGAACCTCATCATCTCCAACAAGGACAAGTTCAAGAACCTCAGCGTTCCGGCCTCGTCGTCGGAAGACTGAAGTTTCGCGGTTGATCGGCCGCCCGGAACCCTGGGCGGCCGTTGTTGTCTTTGTGCTGACGTTCGTTTGAGAAAGGAGCGGGTGCCATGGCCGGCGGAATGGACTTAGGGCAGGGTGGGAAAGGCGGAAAGAAGCCGCTCGATACCGCTATCAACCTGGTGCCCTTCATCGACTTGATGGCCGTGACCATCTCGTTCCTTTTGATGACGGCGGTGTGGACGCAGATTGGCCGCCTGCAGGTGTCGCAGTCGGGCGGGCCGACGGCAGAGCAGGAGCAAAAGCCTGACGAAATGCCGCCGGTGAACCTGCTCATCACCGACAAGGCCCTGAAGCTGACCATGGGCGGCACGGTGTTCGATGAAATCACCTTCGAGCGCAGCGAGAAGGGCAAGCTGAAGCTGGAGAAGCTCTTCCAGCACTTCGAGAAGATTCACGCGCAGTACCCGGAGCAGGGCGCGATTACCCTGCAGACCGAAGACGGCGTTCGCTACGAAGATCTGGTGACGATCATCGACGAGTGCGTCGGCCACAACTTTAAAGGCGTCGCGGTTTCGCCCGCGTCCGGCTGAGGGAACACATGGGAATCCAAGTTCCAGGCAAGCGGTACGGCAAGCGCCTCGCGCACTCGAAGATTTTCGGGCACGGGGCGGTGCACAAGAAGACGATGTTCGCCGACCTGCTCATTACGCCGCTGGTCGACATGTTCGTCATCATCGTGCTCTTCCTCATCGCCAACTTCTCGGCGACGGGCGAAATCCTGAACCAGTCGAAGGACATTCAGCTGCCTGAAGCGGCGAACGTCGATGAGCTCCAGATGGACCCGGTGGTGATGGTGTCCATGGACTACATCTTCTTCGACGGCGCCATGGTGGGGAAGGTCGACGACTTGACCCGCGAGGACTACCTCAACATTCAGTCGCTGGAAGAGCGCCTGCGCGAAGCGAAGAAGAAGACCGAGGACCTGCACTCGCTCGCCAAAGACGCCGACGGCTTCAAGGGCAACATCAACATTCAGGCGCACAAAGAAGTGAAGTTCTCGGTCATCAAGCGCGTGATGTTCACCTGCGCCACGGCAGGCTTCGGGAACATCAACTTCGCCGTGATGAACTCGGGCAGTGGCGAGCCCGGCGTTCCCAAGGCGGCGCCCGCCGTTCGATAAGCCGCAGCGGCGTTTTCGCTGTCCTCCCAAGGGCTCCGATTTCCTCGGGGCCCTTTTTGTTTCGTGCCCACTGCGTGCTACGCCGCCTGCATGATTGAACTTCTGCAGCGTGGGCTGGAGCTGATTCGAAACCCGGGCGAAATCATCACCCTCTGGGGCATCGCGGCGCTCATTCTCATTGTGTTCGCCGAGACCGGGGCCCTGGTGTTCTTCCTGCCAGGCGATTCACTCCTGGTCACCGCCGGCCTGTATGCGGCCGCGGGGAAGCTCGACATCGTGACGCTGAACCTGGTCCTCATTCCCGCGGCGATCGTGGGCGACGCCACGTCGTACTCGATTGGAAAATTGATGGGCCCGTTGCTCACCACCAAGACGTGGAAGTTCCTGCGCGACCGGCCCCTGGTTCGCCAGGAGCACTTCGACAAGGCGAAGGCCTTCTACGAAGAGCACGGCGGCAAGGCGATTATCATCGCCCGCTTCGCCCCCCTGGTGCGCACGTTTGTCCCGGTGGTCGCCGGCACGGCAAAGATGCAGTACCGCCGCTTCGCCATGTTCAACGTGGTGGGGGGCGCTGGCTGGGTGCTGTCAATGACCCTATGCGGCTACTTCCTCGGCAAGGTGTGGCCAGATATCGACAAGCACATTGAAAAGGTCATCGTGCTGGTGGTCGCCTTGTCGATTGGGCTCCCGTGGGCCTGGGCGAAGATGGCGTCGAAGAAGAAGCAAGCGCCGCCTTCGACGGCGGCCTAGAGGGTCGTGAATTTGCTGGCCGAAAACCCCGGGTATGAATTGGCCGAGGGTCCAAAACGTTAGTCAGATGACCGTCCAACGATGAACGCTACCCCCTTTCACGTCGCCTTCTTCGTCGTGCTCGCTTCGGGCGCGGCCACGGCTGCGGACAAAGACGGGTGGGAAGTCGTCTCTGAAGGCGCCATCGTGGTGAAGAACCGGCCGCGACCAAACTCGGGCGTCACCGAAGTCTGGGCGGAAGGTGAAATCGCCGCGCCGGTGAAAGACATTCAAGACGCGGTGACGAAGATAGAGAACTTCAAGAACTTCATGCCGCACCTGTTGGAGGCGCGGAATCTCGGGCCGCCCGAACCGGACGGTAGCCAGCACATGTACACGCGGCTCTCGTTTCCGGTCGTCTCGCAGCGCGACTACATCTTGCGCGGGTGGGTTGTGAAGTCGACCGCGCCCGATGGCTCGGGAGAGTTCGAGAACCGCTGGACGGCGGTCCCCACGCGACTGCCGGAGCGTTCCGGCGTGGTGCGCATCAAGGTCAACGACGGCGGCTGGTACGTGCGGCCCAAGCCAGGCGACAAGACGAAGAGCCTGGTGACGTACAAGTTCGCCATCGACCCCGGCGGCTGGATTCCGGCGTTCGCGGCCAAGATGGGAAATCAGCAGGGCGTGACCGAGACGTTCGAAGCCGTTGAGAAGGAAGCGCAGCGGCGGTGGAAGGCGCGCACCCAGGACGCCGGAAAGCCCGCGGCGGAGCCTCCGGCGGGAGGTTCGGTGCCTGCTGCGGCGTCGAACGACGCTGGCGCCGCGCCTGCGCCGTAGTGCGCGTTCGGGTCGAAGTCCCGCGCTGATCAACGTAGAGTGCGCGCCGATGCGGCTCCTCAAACTCGGCCTGTGCAACCTCAACACCACCGTCGGTGCGTTCACCTCCAACACCGACCGCATGCTCAAGTACGCGCGGGAGATGGCGGCGGCCAGCGTCGACGTGGCGGTGTTTCCCGAGCAGGTGATTGGCGGCTACCCCGCCGAAGACCTGGTGCAGTGGCAGGCCTTCGTCGAGCGGCAGTGGACGGAGCTGGAGCGCTACGCCGCCGAGACCGCGAAGCTGTCCCTGGTCTCGGTTCTCGGCATCGCCGTGGCGCAGGGCGGCCTTCGCTACAACTGCGCGGCGGTCGTCGGAGGCGGAACCGTCTGGGGCCTCGTGCCGAAAGAGAAGCTGCCCACCTACAACATCTTCTACGAGGGGCGGACGTTCGCCCGCGGCTTCGCCGGCATGAAAGAGACATTCCGCACCCCAAAGGGCGCGCTCGTGCCGCTGGGTGACCAACTCTTCGCCTGCGACTTCGGCACGCTGGGGGTCGAGGTGTGCGAAGACCTGTGGAGCGCCGATGGGCCGCTCCGCCGTCGCGCGTACCAGGGAGCCGAGCTGGTGGTGAACGTGTCGGCTTCACCCTACCGGGTCGGCGTGGAGGGGACGCGGCGCGAACTGGTGGCCACGCGCGCCGGCGACCACCAGTGCCTGCTGGCCTATTGCAACGCGGTGGGCGCCAACGATGGGTTGATTTTCGACGGCGGCGGCTTCGTCAATCAGAACGGCAAGTGGCTGCTCGACGCGCCGCGCTTTACCGAAGGGTTCTCCACCACCGTGGTGGACCTCGACCGCACGGACCGCCTGCGCACAGAGAACACCACCTGGCGCTCGGACCGGGAGGCGTTCGCCTCCAGCCACCCGGCGCCGTGGGTGACGCCGGTGGCTGCTTCGACCAGGCGGAGCGGGCACAAGTACCCCGTGCCCTCGAACCAGAGCTTCTTTCTCCCCGCGCCCGAGACGCGCCGGAGCGCACGCGAGGCGCTGTGTGAGGACCTGCTCGACGCGCTGGCCCTGGGCGTGGGCGACTACTTCGAGAAGACTCGCGCCTTCTCCAAAATCGGCATCGCGCTCTCCGGCGGTCGCGACTCCCTGCTGACCCTGCTCATCGCCCACCGGTTCGCGAAGAAGAAGAACCCGGCCGCGCCCGGAAGCTTGATTGAGACCTTCTACATGCCGACCCGCTACTCGTCGGAGGGCACGCAGAAGGCGGCCGAGACCATTGCAAAAGAGCTGGGCGTCTCTTTCTCTGTGGTCTCCATCGACGAGGCCTTCGAGCGCGAGATTGAAGCCACCAGGAAGATGCTGGGGAAGACTGAGCTGACGCCCATCACGCTCCAGAACATCCAAGCGCGGCTCCGCGCCCAACGCATGTGGAACTGGGCCAATACCTCGGGGGGGCTCTTCCTGCAGACGGGCAACATGAGCGAGAAGGCGGTGGGCTACACCACCATCGGC
>CAZFXD010000292.1:0-6361 GCA_964522795.1 uncultured Myxococcaceae bacterium | reverse complement strand
GGCAGGGGCGCCGCCACTCCGGCGTCGTCCACCACCACCTCGGCGGGCGGCAGCGAGGCCGGGGCCGCCTGGGCCAGGGTCAAGGCGAGGAACGCCGTGGTGAACGTCACCCGCGCTCCAGCGCGCGCTCGCTGAACGCTTCGTCGGGCAGGGTCGCGTCGTCCAGCTTGAGCAACAGCATCTGGGTCTTCGAGCCGGCCTTGAGGTTCTCCATCAGCGACTCTGACGCCAGGGTGCGCGCCTTGTACGGCTTGAGCTTGAGCGTCTGGTAGCGCTTGAACAACTCACCACCGCGGTCGCGGTACTCCACTTTCATGGGAACGAAGGTGGCCTTGTCGACCCAGAACGTCACCTTTCCGTAGGGCGAGTCGTCGTTTCCGAGGCCAGCGATGACGTAGCAGGCCCGCCCGTCGATGGTCTCATCCTTCTGGCGCTGGAGCGTCTCGTCGTTGATGGTGCCCCCGGAGAGATCGGCGTAGCTGAAGTCCGTGTCCATGAAGGACTGGCCCCGCTTGCCGCTCTCAATCTTCCTCACCCGCTTGATGCGCGGCATGTAGAGCGAGATGTCGTCCGCCTTGCCCTCGAGCCCTTCGATGGAGAGCACGGCCACGCCGGCGACGCCCGGCGGGGAGATGAAGACCGAGAGCGCGTGGGCCCGGCCGCCGATGCGCTTGGAGGACGACTTGACGGACTGTTCTCGGGTGCGACCGTCAGGCGTGGTGGTGATGAGCTTCAGCTCCGCGGTGGACCCCACGAGGTTCAAGGCCCCCTGATCTCGGGACTTCTTGGCGATCGAGCGCGCGTCCTCCTCCGCGAACGCGGAGAACGTCAGCAGGGTGAGGGCGGTGACGAGTCGAGAGGTCATGGGAGCTGTCGCATATCAGTTCTGGGACAACCGCTTAAGCATCTGAAGCGCGCTCTCGATGCGCGGCTCTCCGGGGGCGGCTTTCTGGGCCTGCTCCAATTTGCCCAACGCCTCCGCCACGTCGCCGCGCGCCAGCGAGCACGCCGCCAGGAGCTCGAACCCGCTGGCCGGGTCGGGGTCGTAGAGCGCCACCGCCCTCGCCTCCTCGCAGCCTCGAGCCACGTCGCCGCGCTCGAACTCGGCCTCGGCCAGCGCCACGCGCCAGGGCACGTTGCCCGGCTCGCTGCGGACCGCGCCTCGGAGCGCGGCGGCCCCCAGGTCCGACTTGCCGTCGCGGCGCAGGGCCTCTCCCAGGGTGGCGACCGCGTCCGGGCGGTTGGGAAACAGGAGCGCCACCGCGCGAGCGTTGCGCAGCTGACGGGGTTCTTCGAACTTCAGCCGCTCGAGCATCTTGGTGGAGACACCTTCGTACCGCGGGTAGTCGAGCGGCCAGGTCCAGACGAAGCGGAAGACGGTCGCCCCTCGCGTGACAAACACGGCCAGCATCCGGGTGCGTTCCGCGCCTTCCGAGAGCGTGGCCTCCACGCGCGCCGCCGGACGGCCGCCCAGGGTCATCTTCTGGAGCGGCGGCACGTCGATGGACGTGATGGGAGGCCCCAGCTTCTCGATGGAGAGTTGCTCCGCCATGAACCGGCGCGCCCACAGCTCCTCACTCCCGAAGACGGGCACGTCGATGGCTTCGGCGGCGAAGGTGGCGCGCCCCACCCCGGGCAGCCCGTTGGAGAACGCGAGCGCCCCGAAGCGGTTGGCGCTCTGGCGCCAGGTCGCGGGAACCGGCACCGACAGGCCGAACCGGTCGTCGCGTTCGACTCGAAAGCTGGGCAGCCACACGGCAGCCAACGGCTCGCCCATGGCCAGCACCCCGAGGACCAGGGCGGAGGGAACGAAACGCAGCGCGGTGGCCCACCGGGTTCGCGGTTCAGCTAGCAGGCGGGGGGTGAGCAGCGCCGCTGAGGCCATGCCGCCGAACAGGCCGCCCAGGTGCGCCCAGTTGTCCACCCCGGCGGAGGTGAGGCCGATGATGAGAAACCCCACCACGGTGGGGACGGCCGCGTCGCCCAGGATGCGCCGGTAGCGCGTGGGCAGGTGGGGGCGAAACCGAAACCCGAAGATCATCACCGCGCCCAGGCACCCGAAGACGATGCCCGACGCCCCCACGCTGACCGCGTCGGAGAGCCACAGCGAGGCCAGCATCGAGCTCACGGCAGAGGCGACGAGGATGAAGACGTAGTCCGCCAGGCGGTAGGTGTTCTCCAGCGCGCCGCCCACGTTGAAGAAGACGAAGAGGTTGACGCCGATATGCACCGCGTCACGGTGGAGCACGTTGGCCATCAGCAGGCGCCACAGTTGTCCCACATCCAGCACCAGGGGACCGACTTTGCCGCCCAATCGCACCATGTCGTCGATGTCGAGGGGCGCCGCTTTGGCGGAGTGCACGAACGCCGCCACGGCGGCCACGATGAGGGCGCTGGTCAGAAAGGGAAAGCGGTTGACCGAGAAGGCACGCGAAAAATACGCCCGCCGTGGCTCCAGGTGGGCCTGGTAGACCTTCAATTCGGCGGCCGGCACGAAGCGCCCCTGGGTTTCCACAGACCAACTGACGAGGGACTGGGGCGAAACTTCTCCTGCCTGCACCCGCCGCTCGAATTCGACCAGGTCGATGACCTCGTCCCCAGCGAGCGTTCGCACGGTCAAAGGAGGCGCCATCGCACCTCATCTTACTGTCAGGGTGGGGCCCGAATTCCATGCCCGGGGGCCATTCAATTTCAGATCAACTCCTTGGAGTGCTTCGGCAGTTGTTGTGCTAAAAAATTCAAAGCGTGCTGAGGCTGGTGATTGAAGACGATGAGGGCCGCAAGACGGTCGTCCCGTTCGTGCGGGATGAGATCACCATTGGCCGCCAGGAGGGCAACACCATCCGCCTCACCGAGCGGAACGTGTCGCGCCGCCACTGCCGTTTGCTGAAGCAAAATGGCCACCTGCTGGTTGAAGATCTCAACAGCTCCTACGGCATCAAGATCAACGGGTCCCGCATCGCCGGGGTGGTCGCCCTGGCCGAAGGCGACCTGATTGAAATCGGCGACTACGACCTGCGCATCAACCACGACTCGCCCTCGACCAACGCCACCACCTCACCCGTGGCGCCTGCGGCCCCGGCGTGGTCCACCGAAGACACCAAGCCGCGCGGAACCGACCCGAAAGACGTCAAAGCCGCGCTGGGCGGTTCGGCGGAGACGGCGCCCGCGCTGGAAAAGATCACCTCTCCGGTCGCCACCGTCGACGACATTCCCGAGGCCGACCCCGACGACGTGAAGTCGGCCGCGGCCATCGAAGCGCGCCGCGCGGCCACCAGCGTCATTCGCGTGGAGCAGGTCGAAGCCGCCAAACCGCGGCAGGTGGTCGCCATCGACCCGGCCGACGCGCCGAAGCTGGTGGTGGTGAATACCGAGTTCGCGGGCAAAGAGTTCGTCTGCACCAAGAACGAGCTGAAGATTGGCCGCACCGAAGAGAACGACATTTCGCTCGATCACCGCTCGCTCTCGCGGACCCACTGCAAGATCGTCCGCGAAGACACGGGCGAGTGGCGGGTCATCGACATGCAGTCCGCCAACGGGCTGTCGGTCAACGGCGAACCCTACAGCGAGGCCACGCTGCACCCCGGCGACGTGCTGGAACTCGGCCACCTGAAGCTGAAGTTCGTCGGCGCGGGCGCACCCTCCACCATCATCGTCGACGAGGCCCAGACGCGAGAGCCGCGCCCCAGGGCGCCCATCTTCATCGCCGTCTTCGCCCTGGCGGTGTTGCTCGCCTACGTCGGTTTCAAGGCGCTGCGCAGCCCCACGCCTCCGCCGGAGCCCGTGGCGGTGACCCCGATTCCCAGCACCGGCCCCAGCGAAGCGGAGCGCGCGGCTGCCGCGGGACGCGTGGCCAAGGCGAAGGACTTCATCAGCTCGCTCGACTGGGAGTCGGCCATCACCGAGCTCAAGGGCTGCACCCCGGCCGACGCCTGCCGGGCGGCCGAAGAGCTGCTCAATCAGATGCAGGGCAGCGAGAAGGCGTACAAGAACGCGCTCGAGCAGGTCGACACCATCATCGAACAGGGCAAGTTCGACGCCGCGCAGCAGCTGCTGGACGGCTCCAAAGAGACGGTCCTCCTCTCCGAGCTGCACCAGGCGATGGGCGAGAAGCTGCGCCGCGCCCGCGAGGAAGCGCAGAAGAAGGCCCCGGGCACCAAGCCCAAAGAGCCGCCTCCGCCCGTGGGCGTGAAGCCCAAGGAACCGCCGGTCGCGGTCAAGCCGCCGACCGACACCCAGCCGCCGCCCAAGATGGTCGCCGAAGTGAAGGCGATTGAGCTGGAGACCGAGGGCCGCCTGCTCATCAAGCAGAAGCAGTACGACGCGGCCGTGGTGAAGATGCTCTCGTGCATCAAGCAGTTCCCTGACCACCCCGAGTGCGAGATGGTTCTCGGCGTGGCGCACTACCGCGCGCGCCGTTTTACGCCCGCCATCGAGCACTTGAACCGCTTCCTGGAGATTGCGCCCACCCACGCCAGCGCGCCTCAGGTGAAGACGCTGCTCGAAGCGGTGAAGAAAGACGCGGCGCAGTGAAGGACGCATCGCGGGTTCGGATTCTCGTCGTGGACGACGAGCCCGACGTGAGCGAGGTGATGAAGGCCCTCCTGACCACGGAAGGCTACTCGGTCACCGCGCTCAACGACCCCACGCAGGTGGCGAAGACCATGTCGGATCGCGAGTTTCACCTCGTGGTGCTCGACATGATGATGCCGACCCTGAGCGGCGAGGACGTTCTCAAGATCATCCGGGAACAGGATGACGACGTGGCGGTGATTGTGGCCACCGCCCACCCCACGGTGGACAACGCGCTGGCCTCGCTCAAGGCGACCGCCGCCGACTACATCAAGAAGCCCTTCGAGCCGAAGGCGTTCGTGGCAGCGGTGAACACCGCGCTCACCAAGAAAGGCATCAGCCAGGACCCCGAGGCCGAGCTGCACCGCAACATCGGGCGGGCCATTCGCGAGGGGCGCACGCGGCAGAACCTGACCTTGAAGCAGCTGGCCAGGCGCACAGGCCTGAGCGTGTCGCTCTTGTCGCAGATTGAGCGCGCGGAGAGCTCAGCGTCGATTTCCTCGCTCTACCGGATTTCCGGCGCGCTCAAGGTGCGGATGAGCGAGCTGTTCGGCGCGGCGTGAGCTCCTGCGCGAGTCCCTGTGCCGGCCCGGCGGCGGCGTAGGTCGCCGGCGGAGTCTGTACTACCGCCCGGTGAACTTCGGCGGCCGCTTCTCTTTCAGCGCCGCCAGACCCTCTTTCGCATCCTGGCTCTGGAAGGCCTTCACCCGCATCGAATCGAACAGGTCGCGACGCGAAGCGAAGGCATCAGCGTTCCGCAGACTCGACAACCCCAGCTTCAACCCCTCCACCGCCTGGGGCGCCATCTTCACCAGCGACGCGCACAACTCCCGCGCCGCGGCTTCGTCTCCGCTGTCGTCCAGCAGGCCCTTCTCGTACGCCTCGGAGGACTCCACGGTCGCGCCGGTGAGCAGCATGCGCCGGGCCATCTGCGCCCCCACCACCGACGCCAGCCTGCGAATGCCGGGCAGCGCGTACACCACGCCCAGCCGGGCCGGCGGCATGCAGAACGCGGCCGTCGAGTCGCCCACCCGAAAATCACAGGCGCACGCCAGGTCGCACCCGGCGCCAAAGGCGACCCCGCGCACGAAGGCCACGGTGGGAAACGGCGCGGCTTCGAGCGCCTCCAGCGCGCCCATCACCCCATCGTCGGGGAGCGACGAGTCGTCCGGCGATGCGGCCGCCAACTGCGACACGTCGTACCCGGCAGAGAACGCATCACCCGCGCCGCGAATCAACAGCCCGCGCACGCCGCTCGCTTCTTCAATGGCGTCGAGCAACGCCGTGAGCATCTCGTCGTCGAGGGCGTTCTTCTTGTCAGGGTTCGATAGCGTGACGACACGAAGTCCGTCGGCGCCCGTCTCAACGTTGATGGCGCCGGGCATCTTCGTTCAGCCCAGGACGACGAGAACGTCGCCTTCGTTGACCGCCTGCGCCTCTTTGCAGCGAATCTCTTTCACGGTGCCCGCTTCGGTGGCCTCGACCGGCATCTCCATCTTCATCGACTCCAGAATGACGAGCACGTCGCCGGAGCTCACCGACTGACCGACCTTCACTTCGATTTTCCACACCGTACCGGTGATGTGGGCGGGAACGTCTGCCATGGCACTTACCTCTTTGCTGTGGGTCAGGGTTTGGCGTGCTCTTCGAGGAAGCGGGTAGACAATGCCCCATCGATGAAGGCCGCGTCACCTGCAATGCGCTGGTGGAGCGGAATGTTGGTCTTGATTCCTTTGACTTCGAAGTTCGCCAGCGCCTCTTTCGAGCGCGCGAGCGCCTCGGCCCGGTT
>CAZFXD010000291.1:0-6401 GCA_964522795.1 uncultured Myxococcaceae bacterium | reverse complement strand
AAGCTGTCGGGCAAGTACCTGCAGGCGGCCCTGGGCGAGCGCGAGAAGAAGAGCGCGGCCCGCGGCGAGACCTAGCCAGCGCTACGACTTCGAGCCGCCGAAGAGCTTCTTCAGCCAGCCGAAGAAGCCGCCACCCGCGGCTTTCGGGGGCGCGGCGCTGCCGACCGTCGGCAACGACGGCGAAGAGATGGACCCCTCGGCCTCGAGCTTCTTCTTGAGCGACTCGGGCGTGTCCTTGGTGGACATGGTGGCGCTGACTTCGCGGCCAGACACGTCGTCGCGCGCGGTGACCTTGAGCAGACACTCGTTGGACAGCTCGAACGTCACCGTAATCATCACCGTGCCCTTGGGGCCGCGGGGAAGGTCGGTCAGCTTGATCGTGCCCAGGTATTCGTTCTCTGGCGCTTTCAGGCTGTCGCCCTGGAAGGCGGTGACCTCGAGGTCGGTCTGGTTATCGCGCGTGGTGGCGAGCTTGTATTCCTTCTTCGCCGGGAGCGGCGTGTTGCGCTCGATCACCGGCTTGAAGCGACCGCCCGGGAGCCCGACGCCAATCGCCATCGGCAAGACGTCGATCAGGAGCACCTGGCCGCTCTCGGCCTGGGTGAGCGAGTGGGCGAGCAGCGCGGCGCCGAGCGCCACGGCCTCGTCAGGGTGAACGCTCTTCGAGGCGCTCTTCCCGAAGAAAGCCTGCACCTTTTCGTGCACGAGCGGGAAGCGGCTCTGGCCACCGACGAGAATCAACTCGTCGATCTGTGAGGGTTGCAGCTTGCGGGCCTCGAGGACCTCTTTGCAGACGTTGATGGTGCGCTCGACCAACGCCTGGGTCAGTTCGATCAGCTTCGGCCGCGTCAGCATCACGTCGAGGTCGAGCGGTTTGTCGCCCGCCATGGAGACGAACGGCACGTGCACCCGGACTTCGGTCCGCTCAGACAGTTGGCACTTGGCGCGCTCAGCGGCATCCACGATCCGCTGCATGGCCACGCGGTCGCCGTCGAACTTCACGCCGTGCCTGGTCTCAAACTCGTGCAGGAGGTGCGCGACGATGGCGTTGTCGAAGTCGAGGCCGCCGAGGAAGGTGTCGCCGCCAGTGGAGAGCACCTCGTAGACGTTGTCGTTCAACTCGAGCACCGACGCGTCGAAGGTGCCGCCGCCGAGGTCGTAGATCATGACCTTCTGCGCGAGCTTGCGGCCGTAGCCGTAGGCGAGGGCTGCGGCCGTGGGTTCGTTGACGATGCGCTCCACGTACAGGCCCGCCAGCCGGCCGGCCTCGCGCACTGCCTGGCGTTGGTTGTCGTTGTAGTAGGCGGGAACGGTGATTACCGCCCGCGACACCGGCTCGCCGATCTTGATCTGCGCGATCTCCCGCACTTCGCGGAGAATGAGCGCCGAGATCTGCTGCAGGGTGTACACCCGGTCGCCCAACTTGACCGCGGCGTCGCCCGTGGCGGGGTCAGCCACCACCTCGTAGTAGAACTTGTCCTTGATGTGCTGGACCACCGGCGAGTCGAACGCGCGGCCGACCAGGCGCTTCGAGCCGTACACGGTCAACCGGGGGTTGGTGAGCATCTGCCCCTTAGCGGGGTGGCCGATCACCAGCTTGCCGCGGGCGTTGAGCGCCAGAATCGAAGGCACCGTGTTGTAGCCCTCGCGCGAGGCGAGCACGGTCGGCTTGCCGTTCTTGCCCACCCAGGCGGCGCAGGAGTTGGTGGTCCCGAGGTCGATCCCGATGATCGGCCCGACGCGCTTGGGCTCCTCTTTGGGTTCCTCAAACGCCGGCGCGGCGATCGTCGGGCCAGCGGACTCGGAGAGCTTCTGCGGCGCGCCCCCCGGGAGGGCCCCGGGTGAAGGGGCCGAGAGCGTCGGAGGCGCGGCCGGCGCCTGCGGAGTGGCGGGAGCGCCCAACGCGGTTGGGCTGCTGTCCGCGGGCCCGACGTTCGAGGGCAGGGGAGGTTCGGTCGACTTCCCGTGGGGCAGGGTGGCGATGCGCGTGCCGAGGAGTTCCTTCGAGCCCTCGTCGAGAATCGAGGTGAATCGAATGCCCAGACCGAGCACGCCGCCGCCCTTGTGCCCGGTGACGAACGCCACTTCGCCCGCCGCGTAGATGAGGCGCTGCCCCGACTGGAGCTTGAGGTCGAGCGTGACTTTGGTGCCGGGTGGCTTGAGCGCCTTCGAGCGGAGGTAGACGCCCCCGATGGAGACGTTGGCGCCATAGCGTTGGACGAACTCGTCGACCGAGCTGAACGGGAGTTTGACGGTCAGGCCAAGAGGCTGCTTGGGATCGGTCACAGGGTCGAAAGAGTGTCCGACTTCGGGTTCAAAACCGCTAGCAGATCCTCTATCTACCTCGCATGGAGCCGACAGCAATTCCTTTGGCGCTGACTTTTGATGACGTGCTCCTGGTCCCCCAGGCAAGCGCGGTCCTCCCTCACGAGGCCGTGCTGGACTCCCTCTTCGCCCGGGGGCTCCCCCTCAGCGCGCCCATCGCCTCGGCCGCGATGGACACCGTGACAGAGTCCAGCATGGCCATCGCCATGGCGCTCTCCGGAGGCATCGGGGTCATTCACAAGAACTTCCCACCGGAGCGGCAGGCCGCCGAGGTGGGCCAGGTGAAGGCCGCGACGGGGGAGTTTGCACCCGGCGCCACGCGCGATCGCCAGGGCCGCCTCGCCTGCGCAGCCGCGGTCGGAGTCGGCGCCGACATGAACGACCGCCTCGCGGCGTTGGAGCGCGCGGGGGTCGATGCCGTGGTGGTCGACACCGCCCACGGGCACTCGGCCAACGTGCTCAAGACAATCGAGACGGCGCGCAAGAAGTACCCCGGCCTGCGCTGTGTCATCGGCGGCAACGTGGCCACCGCCGCCGGAACCCGGGCGCTCATCGACGCGGGGGTCGACGCGGTCAAGGTCGGCATCGGCCCGGGGTCGATCTGCACCACGCGCGTCGTGGCGGGCGTCGGCGTGCCGCAGCTCACGGCCATCTTTCAGTGCGTGGAGGCCGCGCGCGGCACTGGCGTGGCGATCATCGCGGACGGAGGCATCAAGTCCTCGGGCGACGTGGTCAAGGCGCTGGCGGCCGGGGCGAGCTGCGTCATGATGGGCTCGATGCTGGCAGGCACGGACGAGTCGCCGGGCGAGCTCGTTCGCACCGACGGCGGCACGTTCAAGGCTTACCGGGGCATGGGCTCCATTGGCGCCATGCGGGCCGGCTCAAAAGACCGCTATTTCCAGGGCGGGGTGGAAGACGTGCAGAAGCTCGTGCCCGAGGGCGTGGAGGGCCGCGTGCGCTACCAGGGCCCGGTGGGCAGCCACCTGTTCCAGATTCTGGGCGGGCTGCGCAGCGGCATGGGCTACCTCGGCGCGCGGACCATTCGCGAGCTGCGTGAACGCGCCAGCTTCGTGCAGATCACCTCGGCCGGCCTCCGGGAGAGCCACGTTCACGACATCGCGGTGGCCCATGAGGCGCCGAACTACCGCCTGGGCGGCGGCTAGCTGTGAAGTCTCAGTAGGTTGTTCCCACTCGGAAAGAGATGTTCAGCCGAGGGGCTCTGTGGATTGCTGGCGTTGCGAGACGTCCAACCACCAACAGAGGACCCACGGATGAACCTGCATAGAAAAGCCCGGACTTGCCCTGAGAGTCGAGCGCTACTTGTTGACCGAGTCATTCGGCTCGGGTGGAAGGTGACGCGTGCCGCGGAAGCTGCTGGCGTCAGCCCTCGCACAGCGCACAAGTGGCTCAATCGTCACGAGTTTGGCGGAGCAGCAGAACTGAACGACCGCTCATCGCGACCGAAGAGTTCTCCGCTCCAGCTCGGGCAAGCGTGGGTCGACCTCATCCTGACGCTGCGGCGCAGTCGAATGTCTGGGCCAGCCATCGCGACGCGCCTACAGCTGCCGAAGTCGACAGTCGCGCGTGTCCTCAAGCGACACGCAATGTCTCGGTTACGCGCACTCGAACCAGTGGAACCGGTCGTCCGCTACGAGTGGCCCAACCCCGGCGACATGTTGCACCTGGACGTGAAGAAACTCGGGCGCATTAAAGGCCTGGGGCATCGCATCACCGGCAACCGCACTGGCCAGACGAAGAACCGCGGCATCGGCTGGGACTATGTCCACGTCTGCATCGATGATGCTTCGCGTGTCGCCTACGTGGAGGTCCTGCCTGATGAGACAGGCCCGACGACGGTCGGTTTCCTAAAGCGCGCCGTGGCGTGGTTTCGCTCGATGGGCGTACGCGTCCGGAGAGTCCTCACGGACAACGGCTCGAACTTCATCTCGAAAGTCTTCGCTAACTGCTGCGTCTTTCTGCGCATTCAGCACCGACGCACCAGGCCCTACACGCCTCGAACAAACGGTAAGGCCGAACGCTTCATCCAGACACTTCTCCGAGAGTGCGCCTACGCCATGCCCTTCATCAGCTCCGCGCAACGCGTCACCGCTCTCCGCGGGTGGCTACGGCACTACAACGAAGACCGCTTACACGGCACAATTCGCATGACACCACTCCAACGCCTCAACGCTGCAGCATGAACAACGTCATGAGAATCCACAGCTAGCGGCGTTTACGGTTCGACTTGCCTGATTTCCTGGGCGGGTCCACCGCAGGAGCGGGCGCAGCTTTCGCCGCGTCAGGGTCCGCGCGGACGTTATTTTTTTTTGGCGCCCTTGGCGGCGCCCGGAACGTCGATTCGTTTCTCCGCTAACGCGAGCCGTGAGAGGAGTGAGTCTCTATCGTCCGCGTTGAGCAGCTCCACCGCCTGCTTGAGGACAGAGAGGTCGAGGCGGGCGACGGTCACCGTCGAACCACCCTTGATCTCCTGAACCGTGGGGACCTCAACCAGGTCTCGCACGTAGCGGTCAAACTCCAACCGCACGTCAGACGACTGGGCCACGCAGTTCTCTTTGAGCGACACCAGGTCCTGGCTGCCTTCCTTGAACGCCAGGTCGGGGTTTCGGCTCATCGCTGATTCGATCTTCTGCGTGCGCGAGGTGAGGCTGCTGAACAGCTCCATGTACGCCTGCACGCGGTCGGTCTCGGGCCGGTTGTCCGCGCGGGCCTTGGCCAGCCCGTCGGCGGTGTCGTCGCACTTCAGCTTGAGCAGCTCGGCGCGCGAGAGCGCCTCTTCCGGCTTGATGTGCGACGTCTCCCGCTCGAGGCGCTCCTCGGAGCTGATCTCGTGCGCGCATGAAGCGCAGAAAGCGGCGGTGAGCGCGGCGGCGAGAAGCGTTCGCATCGCCGTGAGTGTGGAGGGAGGGTCGCCCCCTGTCAACGCGGGAATGGCGCCGGATTACCTTGCATGTCGGGGAGGCTTGAACCGACGATCCGCCCGCCGCCACCCACGCCCGAGGCTTCACATGAGCGCAGGAAAAGAACGGATTCTGATTCTCGACTTCGGGAGCCAGTACACCCAGCTCATCGCGCGGCGCGTTCGCGAGCTGGGCGTGTATTGCGAGATTCACCGGCCCGATCTGTCCATGGCGGCGATTCGAGAGTTCGCGCCCATCGGCATCATTCTCTCCGGTGGGCCGTCCTCGGTGGAGGACGCCAACGCGCCCGTCTGCGACAAGGGCGTCTTCGAGCTGGGCATTCCGGTGCTCGGCATCTGCTACGGGCTGCAGCTCCTCTCGAAGCTGTTGGGCGGCAAGGTCGACAAGAGCGCCCATCGCGAGTTCGGGCCCGCCCAGGTTGAAGTGAGCATTGCCCGGGGGCCTTTCGCGGCGCTCAAGAAGGGCAGCGCCATCGACGTGTGGATGAGCCATGGCGACCGCGTGGAGTTACTCCCGCCGGGCTTCATCGCGATCGGGAAGACGACTAGCGCGCCGTACGCCGCCGCCGCGCACGAGACCAAGCCCATCTATGGCCTCCAGTTTCACCCCGAGGTGGTCCACACGCCGCGCGGAAAAGAGCTGCTGCAGTCGTTCTTGTTCGGCGACTGCAAAGCGAGCGGCAACGGGACGATGAAGGGCTTTGTCACCGAGGCCCTCGCCAACATTCAGAAGACCGTCGGAGACGGCACGGTCATCTGCGGGCTGTCCGGCGGCGTCGACAGCAGCGTGGCGGCCGTGCTCATCCACCGGGCGATCGGCGATCGCCTCAAGTGCGTGTTCGTCGACAACGGCCTGCTGCGGTCGGGTGAGCGCGAGCAGGTCGAGAAGTTCTTCGGCCGGACGATGAAGATTCCCCTCGAGACCGCGGAAGCCGAGGAGCGGTTCCTGAAGGCGCTGGCGGGCGTGGAAGACCCGGAGACGAAGCGGAAGATCATCGGGCGCGAGTTCGTGGCGGTGTTCGACGAGTCCGCCCACAAATGGGGACAGGCGACTTTTCTGGCGCAGGGCACGCTCTATCCGGACGTGATCGAGAGCGTCTCGGTGAAGGGGCCGTCCGCGACCATCAAGAGCCACCAC
>CAZFXD010000290.1:0-6422 GCA_964522795.1 uncultured Myxococcaceae bacterium | reverse complement strand
CAGCATGTAGGTGGGAATGCAGTGGGCCATGGAGATCCACAGCGCGGCGAAGTTGTAGGTGGTCCAGTCGCGACGCCTGGCCGGGACCGGCGCGAGGTCGCCGTTGAACAGGGGGCTGGTCGCGATATCGGCGGGCAGGTCCGCGAGCGCTTCTTTGGCCAATTCAGGGTCGTGCATGAGACCTCCGGGTGCGAGCGAACGGGCTGCCGTACCCCAGGTCGTCCTCTGCGGAGAACCCGGCCCGCGCTCCCGTGTCGCAAGAGGCGGACGCCGCCCGACCGAGCCTCAGCGGGCCTGCCAACCGCCGTCGAGCGCGCACTCGCCGTGATTTCGCACGCGCAGGTCGGCGGCGGGCGCGTTCAGCACACACCGGGCGGAGGACACCGCGGCACACCGCAGCTCCGAGCCGGCGAAGACGTCGTAGCCCTGCACCGCGGCTGCATCCTCCGGCCAGGTGACGAGCACCGACCCGCCGTCGAGGCCCTGGGTCATCGGCGTCGCAGTGCTCGGCGGTGGCGCCGAGAAGAACGCCACCACGACCGAAGAACGCGTCTCACACGGTCCGTGCGCCTGAACGAAGACCTGATGCCAGCCCGGCGAAAACGGCTTCGGGGTGCAGCAGTTCGTCTTCGACTCGCAGGTCACGGTGCCATCCACCACCGCCGAGTAGCGCTCGGCCCCCGCGGAGCTGCCCCAGCAGACCTGCGGTGTGCCACAGGCGGTGTGGCCGGGTCCCGGACTGAAGACGTGTAATTCGGTCAGCGCCGTTCTGGAGCACGCTCCCGCCGGTTTCACCGTCAGCGCATCGACGTCGAGTGCGCCGCTCCCGCCGTCGGGAACGATGAGCTCGAAGGAGTGCCGTCCCACGTTGAGCGTCGTGGGGCTCAACTCCACGGTGCCCACCGCGCTTCCGCTGACCGCGGGGAACGCGGTCGTGACCGGCATGCCATCCACCGCGGCGATGCGCTCCACGTTCGCCTGCCGGGTGGCATACCGAAGCGAGAGCGCATACGCGCCCGCGGTGGGGGCGAAGAAATCGAACGTCACGCGCTCGCCGCTGGCCCCGGTTCCGCTCACCCCACCCCACGAGGTGAACCCGGTCCTGGCCGAGACGAAAGACATGCCTTCCACCACGGCGTCCTCGGCCTCGCGGACGAAGGCCTCGGACTCGGTGTTGGGGACAAGGCCCCGCAGCTGCGCCCAGCCGTTCAAGGCGAACGCGCCGCTCACGTGCTGCGCCAGGGTTCCGTCGCCGGCAGAGGCCGGGCCCGCCCAGTCGATGCCGAAGCGCCCCGTCTGTTCTTCTCTGGCGAGCTCGTAGACGGCACGCGCGGAGGTCTCCAGCACCTGCGCATACTCCGCACGCGGATCAATCGACTGCAGCAGGGCGAGGTAGCGATAGGCGATGCCCTTGAAGAGCGGGCAGTCTTCACCCTGGCAGTCGGGAGGCGCCCCGTCGGACAAGACGGCGCCGAGGCTCGAGGCGCGCGTCTCGGTGGTGACCAGGGCGTGCGCGAAGCCGTGGGCGTCGAGGCGATAACGCTCTTCGCCGGTCGCCCGATGCAATTCGACCGCCGCCCCCAGCATCAACCCTTCGTTGTAGGTGAACAGCCAGGCGTTCTTCTGCCCGTCGTTGCGAATGCTGTCCGTCACGCGGAAGGTGACCGGGTCCACCATGAAGGTTCGCCAGTACGCGTACACCTTGCGCGCGAACTCGAGGTACGCGGCGTCGCGCGTGCGAACGTAGAGCCGCGCCGCGGCGATCGCCGGCCCGCCGTTCGACGCCGTCGCCTTGCTCGACTTCTGCACGTCCCACCAGATGCCGCCCGGGTTGGTGCCGCAGCAGGTCGTGTCCCAGGCCGCGATGATGTGGTCGAAGATGCCGCGCGCGCGCGTGAAGTACCGGGCGTCCAGCGTCAGGTCGTAGGCTCGGGTGAGGGCCAGCACCATCCAGCTCTCGTCGTCGTAGTAGCCCGCGGACCAGGCGCCCCGCGCGTCTCGCGCCCGGTAGAACGTCTCGATGAGCCCCAGATTCGCCGCACCATGCGTACGCTCGGCCGCGTCGATGAGCGCGTCGAACGCCTGCGCCGAATTCCAGTACGAGGCCGGCACACCGCGAATGAGCGTGGCCCGGTCAAACCCGCCTGCCGGGCCATTCCAGTAGTTGAGCAGGAGCGCGTGCAGTCCATCGTCGGCCCGCCGGTGGTCCACGGCGAACGGAGAGACCGGCGGCTCACCGGTGAGGTTGCCGGACTGGCACGCACACACGCACAGGCTCACGACGACGACCGCTGCAGCTCGGTTCATGGAGTGGCTTCTTAGGAACCAGCCAGGCGAAAGCCAAAGACGAACGCCGGGCGTTCGCCCGCGCCATGCGCCGTTCAGCGCTCGGGCGTTCGAGTCACACCGTCGCGCGTCAGTTCTTCGAGGCGACGCTCCAGAAAACCCCGGCTGCGGCCTCCGTTGGCGATGGCCACCACGTTGGCGTCGGCGTCGAGGAAGAAGGTGGCGGGCACCGTCTTCAACTTCAAATCCTCCAGCGTGAGTTGCTTCAGAATCGCCACGGGAATGGTGAGGCCGATTCGCTCTGCCCACCGACGCACGGGCGCCGTGTCGGCGTGCACCGAGAGCGCGAGGAACCCGACCGGCGGCCCCGCCCACGCGTTGGCCACCGCCTGCACGTCGCCGAACTCCTTGATGCACGAGCCGCACCCGGGCATCCACACCGCGACCAGCCACGGCTTGCCGCGAAACGACTCCAGCGTCATCTCGGTTCCGTCGAGGCCCACCGCTTCGAAGTTCTCGTGGAGCGGTCGGTGCACCCGCTCCACCACGTCGCACCCCGTGAGCAGCGCCACCGGGAGAAGCCAGCTGAGTTGAGCGGTGCGGGTCATGGCGGTCCTACGTCCGAGGGCCACCGAGGTTACCTGGTTCCCTGTGGGCCTGGCGCTCAGGTCAGCCCGAACCAGCGCGCACGGCGGCTGTTGCCGAACCGGGTCTTGTCCGCGCGCAGGGCCTCCGAGGGGGCGCCGTATTTCCCGGTCGGCGTCGGGCCGGAGAAGAAATCGACCTCCACCCGGCCAACGCGGCCGCCGCCGAACTCGATGTAACAGATGCCCTGCCCCGAGTTCCGCGCCGTGGGTTCCTGTTGGCGAATTCTCGACACGATGTTGGCCGCCACCACCCGCGCGGCGCCTTCGGCGAACACGCCGGCCTTGGGGGTCCCGGAGTTGGCGATGTCGCCGATGGCGTAGATGCCGGGGACCTCGGTCTCCATGGTGCGCTGGTTCACCTTGACGAAGCCGGCCTCGGTCAGGCCCGTGGCCACCACCACCGCGGGCGCGACGTGCCTGGGCACCCCGAGGAACAGGTCGCACGGCAACTGCCGTCCGTCTCCAAGCGTGACCCGGTGCGCTGCGACGTCAATGGAGCGGACAGGCTGGTTGGCGATGAACTCGATCTTCCGCGAGGCGAACTCGGCCAACAGCGCGGCGGACGTCTCCGGCGAGGGGGGCACCGGGCTGGAGAGCGCGGTGACGAAGGTGATGTGGCAGTCGTCCCGAACGCCGCGAGCCACGAGCGCATCGTGCAGCATGAGCGAGCACTCGCTCGGCGCGGGCGGGCATTTGTAGGGCGCGCCGCACACGCCAATCACCACGTGGCCTTTTCGGAAGTTGCGAATCGGCTCGGCGAGCGCGGCCGCGCCTTCGGGCGAGTAGAACTCGTTCACGCCCATGGTGAGGCCAGGCGTCGCAGCGGCGTCGTAGTCAGCCCCGAGCGCGAGCACCAGGTGATCGGCCTCGTACTGGCCGGCGTTGGTGGTGACCCGCCGGGTGGTGGGGTCAATGGCCGTCACCGTCTCCCGTCGAACGCGAACGCCCGGCTTGACGAACTTCGCATACGGCAGCCACACCGCCTCGGCGGCCGCGTGCCCGAACATCACGTCGAGCTTGGAGTAGCCGAAGATGAACGCGTCGGCTCGGTCGATGAGCGTCACCTCCACCGCGTCGCCCAACGTCTCCGCGAGGCACGTACTCAACTCGAGGCCCCCGAAGCCTGCCCCCAGCACCACGATTCGCGTCTTCATGTGCACTCCACGGAGTAAGAGACCCGTGCGGATACAACGTCGCCAGGTCAACGTCACTGGAAGAGCGCGGGTGCTACGGTGGCGCCGTGAGCTTCACCTCCATCCTGATGCTGGCGCTGGGGCTGGCGATGGACGCCACCGCGGTGGCGGCGGCGCGCGGGTTGGCCGCGCCCACTGTCCGAGCGCGGGACGCGCTTTTGGTCGCGGTCTACTTCGGGGGTTCCCAGGCGTTGATGCCGGTGCTCGGCTGGGGCCTGGGTCAACAGCTGGGGCCTGCGGTGGAGGCGGTGGACCACTGGATTGCCTTCGTGCTCCTCTCGCTGATTGGCGGAAAAATGATGTGGGAAGCGCGCGGTGAACCTGAGCCCGTCGACGCCTCCGAGAACCTCTTCGCCCTCTGGCCCATGTTCGTGCTGGCGGTGGCGACGAGCATCGACGCCTTCGCGGTCGGCGTCACGCTCCCCATGTTGGGGGCTCCGTTTCTGCGCTCCATCGTCACCATCGGGCTGGTGACGGCGGGCCTCTCGGTCGCCGGGCTCTTCGCGGGTCGACATCTGGGCGCGCGCCTCGGCAAACGGCTCGACTTCGCGGGCGGCCTGGTGCTGTTGGGGCTGGGGACGCGCATTCTGGTGCAGCACCTGACGGGCGCCTGACGCCGCTTTTTCTTGTCTCCGAACAGGGACACGCGATCGGCCATCGCCAGCGGCAGAAACTGACAATCAACAGCAATTACGAGACATTGCCGGCGGCCCAGCGGCTGCAATGTCCCGGGCATCTCCCAACGAGGTGCCCACCATGTTCCGCTCACCTTCATTCCTCCTCCTGTTGACCGCGGCCACGCTGGTGCTCAGCTGCGAGCCTGACGGGGTGGTGGAGATCGACGACTTCACCGATGAGATTCTGGCCGACAGCGGTCAGGGCCTGGCGCTGGCGAGCGGCGCTGACAGCTATGTTCGCTCGAACTCCTCGGCCAACTACGGCACGGCCTCCAGCGTGCGCGCGGACCAGAATGACTCCAACGACACGCTGATCGGGTACATCCGCTTCCCCGTCGGCAACGTGGGGACCATCTCCAGGGCCACGTTGCGGGTGGTGGTGACCAACAAGTCGGGCAACGCCGCCGACATCATCAAGATCGCCGACACCACGTGGTCAGAATCCACCATCACCTGGGCGAACAGGCCGTCCATCGCCGGCACCCTGGTGAAGTCGCTGACCAGCGTCGGCAGCGGGCTGCTGGAGATCGACGTCACGAATTTCGTCACCCCCAACTCGGTGCTCTCGCTGGCCATCGTGCCCCGTTCGCACGACGGCTTCGCCTTCAGCTCGAAGGAGTCGTCCACCAACAAGCCGCAGCTGGAGCTCATCACCGCGGCCATCTGCACGCCCAAGTCGTGCAGCCAGTTGAACGCGACGTGCGGCAGCATCTCTGACGGCTGCGGCGGCACGCTCTCGTGCGGCAGCTGTACCGCGCCCGACACCTGCGGCGGCGCTGGCATCGCCAACCAGTGCGGCCACACCAACGTCTGCACGCCCAAGACCTGCGCCAGCGCCAACGCCACCTGCGGCTCAATTCCTGACGGCTGCGGCGGAACGCTTTCGTGCGGCACCTGCACCTCTCCTGACACCTGCGGCGGCTCGGGCACGCCCAACACCTGCGGGCACACCACGGTGTGCGTGCCCAAGACCTGCTCGGGCCTCGGCGCCACCTGCGGCGCGGTCTCTGACGGCTGCGGCGGAATGCTCTCGTGCGGCAGCTGCACCTCGCCCGACACCTGCGGCGGCGGGGGCGTGGCCAACAAGTGCGGTCACACCAACGTGTGCGTGCCCAAGACCTGCTCGGGCCTGGGCGCCACCTGCGGCTCGATCTCCGACGGCTGCGGCGGCACGCTCTCCTGCGGCACCTGCACCTCGCCCATGACGTGTGGCGGCGGGGGCGTGGCCAACAAGTGCGGTCAGGTGGTGGTGCCGCCGCCCAGCAGCTGCCTCGCCAACACCAATATCAGCAAAGTGAGCGGCGCCTTCACCTCGGCGTACACCGGGCAACCGGCCAACGGGTCCACCGTCGACGCTCGAGGCGCCAGCTGGACGCTGGGCGACGCGTGGTTGGCCACTCCGAAGGACTCTCACAACGTGTGCTTCTACGGCGGAGAACTCGCGCTCACGGTGGATGACACGACCGTCAGCCCCACCACCGCGTGGGCCAACATCTGGCACCACAACGGCGGCTTCACGCTCAAGTACAACAACTACGGCTGGACCTTCGACAGCGTCTACATTCACCACGTCGGCGACGCCTTCAACCTCTCCGACGGTGCGCAGGACTTCACCATTC
>CAZFXD010000289.1:0-6425 GCA_964522795.1 uncultured Myxococcaceae bacterium | reverse complement strand
GGAGGATCAGACGCGGTGAGGAGCGACGCGTGCCGGTCGGTCTTCGGTGCCCCCTCGAAAGGGTCCGCCATGGCGACCACTTGAATGTTGGGGTCGGTCTTGGCGCGCTCTTCTTCGACGTCGCGAATTTTGATCGCCACGCGGCCCGTGGCGGCGAGGCGATACACCTCGAGCAGCACGTTCTTGGCCGTGCTGGAGTCGAACTTCAGTGCGCCTACGCGCGCCGCTTCGCCCATGGCCTTGCGCGCCGGCGCGTCCCTGGCGAGCTCGACCAGAATCGCCGCCAGGGCGTCTGAGTCCTGGGGTCGGAAGAATCGTCCTGCGGCCTGCGGAAGGAGCTCGCGGGTGACCGCGAGATCGGAGGCGACCACCGGCCGTCCGGCGGCGAGATAGTCCGCCAGCTTGGACAACGGACCGCCCTGCGCCTGGTTTCGCTCCACGTCGTCCAGAGGGAGCGTGGCCACGTCCCAGCCCCCCAGCACCCGGGGGAGCTTGTCGTGCGGCACCGGCGCTTGAAATTGAACGCGCGCCCCGATGTCGAGCTCCTTCACCAGTGAGTCGAGGACCACCTGCCAATCCGGGTGGCGGGGCCCCACCACCTGCAGCGTGACGTCGGCTGACGCGGCGGTCTTGGCGATGCCGCGCAGCACGGTGGGCAAGCCCTGATAGCCGAGCAGGCTCCCCAGGTACCCCACGCGCAGCGCCCCGTCGTGGGCTGCCGGGAGCGGCACGTGCATGAATGAGGTGCGATCGACCGGGGCGTGCACCACGCGCACGGTCTCCGGAGGGACGCCCAGGCCCGTGATGTAGTTGCGGGTCACGTCCGAGCCGGTCACCACGGCGTCGGCGTTCATCAGGCAGAACAGCTCCTGCCGGCGTACCTTGTTGAGGAACCGCCGGTCGCCTTCGGTCTGCGGGTGCGAGTAGCGGAATTCCTGCGAGGGGAAGTTCGCCGCGTCGTAGACGACGCGAAAGCCCCGCTTCGGCTTCGCCTCGCACAACGGGTAGCCGGCGAAGGGATCAAAGAAGTGCACGGTGGTGAAGTGATCCGACTCCAACTGCCGCTTCACGGCGCGCTCGAACGCCAACAGCCGGGCCTGCAGGTCGCCCGTGCCGACCGGCACGCGCAGCATGTGGCCTCCGAGAAAGCGTTCGGCGTGCGGCAGATCGGGCGATTTGACCGACAGCACCACCACCTCGATCTCATCGCCCAGGGCACGCACGTATTCCGTGATTCTCCGGGAGAGCCCCGTCGGGGCCGGAATCACGTCAAAGCAGGCGAGAAGGAGGCGAGGGGAGTCAGCCATCGTTGCGTCGGGCAGCCTAGCGTGCCGGGTGTCGGACGTCGCGCGTTCCGAAACAGTCGACCCCGGTCGACTGACCCGCATGTGGGCGTCGGACGCACTCCCCCGAAAAAAGGCCATGGCGCCGTGCTTGACCCGCTGCGTCTTTCCGTTGACGCTCGCCCCGATGGATTTCTCCTCCATGCGCCTTGAGTCGCTCCGGACCCTGGCCACTGCGCTGATGGGGAGAGACGGCGCCCTGCTGTACAAGACGAAAGATGAGTTGGTGCAGGCCTTGTCGGCGCTGCCGCAGTCGGTGCTGGCCATGCGTCCCACGCGGCGATTTGCGCTCCGGCAGGGCGACGGGCAGGCGGCCGTGACGAGCGATTTCTTCCGCGATCCCGCGGCGCCGCGGCTGCCCACCTCGTTCGGCGACGATCGGGTGCTCTTATTCCCCCGCGACGCCCAGAGCGTCTACGTGTCGTGGGATCTCAAGCCCTCGCGTTTTGCGAGCGACGCGTGGACCCTGGTGGTCAGCGACGTGGAGACGGGGCGGGTGTTGGCCGCCGAGCCGATCGGCCGCTCGTGGGGGGCGAAATTCGTGGTGGTGGGTGGCGCGGGTCGGGCGAGGGTGGCCGGGCTCCGCAAGGGGCCGGTGGCGGTCGACGGCCCGATCGATCCGGCGTCGTTCGAACTGCGGTCGTCGTCGGTCGATGTTCCCCGAGGCGTCGCGGAGGCCGGAGCGGTCGAGCCGGGCGAACCGACTGACTGGCCCACCTCGGCGTGAACCGGCAGGTCGCACTCGTCTTTCACGCGCACCTCCCGCACCTGCGCGGCGGCCCCGAGCTGTCGTGGCTGTTCGAGAACGTCCGCGACGTGTACCTGCCCCTGCTGGATCTGCTGGAGGCCAACTTGCGACGCGGGCACGGGCAGCGCTTCTCGCTCAGCGTCTCTCCCACGTTGCTGGGCATGCTGGACGACCCCGAACTTCGCGAGGCCTGCGCCACCTTCATCGCCCAGAGCTTCGGGGCGCTCAGCGCTGCCGCCGACACCGCGCCCGAGGCGGTGGCCTTCCTCAAGAAGACCTTCGCCGACCGGCTCCGGAGGTTCCGCGTTCTCGGGGGCGATCTCCCCGGGGTCCTCTCGCTCCTGGCGCACTCCGAGACGGTGGAGCTCTTCACCTGCGCCGCCACGCACGCCTTGCTCCCGCTGCTCCAGGCGAGCCCGGAGCAGGCCTGGGCGCAGATTCGCCTCGGGCGAGACGCCTTCGAACAGCGGTTCGGCCACCGGCCCCGCGCCTTCTGGCTGCCAGAGTGCGGGTACGCCCCGTTCCTGGAGCCGCTGCTCCTGGCCGATGGGGTGCGCATGGTCGTGGTGGAAGATGCGCTCCCGCAGGAACCTTCGCGGGTCCTCACCACCACCCAGGGGCTCACGCTCTTTCCCCGCCACCGCGCGCTGTCCGCCCGCGTCTGGAGCGCGGAGTCGGGCTTTCCGGGCGACGCGAACTACCTCGACTTTCATCATCGGTCGCACGGTCAGCGGGTGCTGCGCGTGACGGGATCGGCCGGCGCCAAGGCCTCGTGGACGCCGGAAGCGGCGCAACGGTCGGCGGAGGCGCACGCGGTGGCCTTCCTCGACGCGCTCGAGGCTGGCCCCGCGTCGGCTTGCGTGTTGCCGTTCGACGCCGAGCTGTTTGGTCACCACTGGTACGAAGGCCTGTGGTTCCTCGAGGCGCTCTTCGCCAGGGCCCACGAGCGGGGCACGGTCGACTTCGTCTCGCTGGGTGATCTGCACAGCTCTTCCGCTGGCGCACCCACGGTTCAATTCCCCACCAGCACCTGGGGGGCGGCGGGCGACCTCCACGTGTGGGTGGATGAGTCGAACGCCTGGCGCCTGCCGTTGCTTGATCGCGCGCAGCGCGGCGTGCGCGAGCTGGTGGAACGCACAGGGGCGACGCCCGTCAGCCGACAGGCGGCCCGTGAGCTGCTCCTGGCGCAGGCGTCGGACTGGCCGTTCCTGCTCAGTCGCCACGCCGCCATGGGCGAAGCCACGCGTCGGCTCGAGCTGCACCTGGGCAGATGCTTTTCGCTGCTCGAGGCGGAATCGGCCGGCGGCGCGGGCGCCGACCTGGCGGCGATGGAAACGGAAGATAATGTTTTTCGCCAAATCGACGTCGAGGTCTACCGTTCGAACTCGTGGGTTCGGGCGTGAACAAAAAGAAGGCCAGTGCGATCGCGGCGCAGGCGCAGCTGCTGCTCGGCCAGGGCGAGTTCGCGAAGATCGTCACCTTGATCGAGGCCGTGGTCCCCCCGGCGCGTGACGCGACGTTGTGGGGGCTGTTGTCTGAAGCCCACCGACAGTTGGGGCACGGCCCGCAGGCGCGCGCAGCGCTCGACCTGGGGCTCAAGGCCGACCCCTCAGACCCCGCGCTGCAGGGCACACTGGGCGCGCTGTTGGTCCGCGAAGGCAATGTCGAAGAAGGCCTGCGGTGGCTCGAAAAAGCGCGCAGCGCGCTCTCGGCCCACCCTGGCTTTCTGGTGCAGTACGCCTATGCGTTGGCCCGCGCTGGTCGCCTGGCAGACGCCGAATCGTTCGCCACCCGCGCCATGAAGAAGGGTGCCGGTGACGAGGGCAAGCTGGTACTGGCGCTGCTCAAAGCGAAGCACGGCGAGTTCGCAGACGCGGCGGCGCTGTGCGGTTCGGTGATGGCCTCCTCAGCAGGCACGCCGCTGTTCGCCTCGGCCAAGGCGATGTGGGCCGATTGCCAACTGTTCCTCGGTGACACGGCGAAGGCGTATGCGGCGCTCCTGGAGCTGAACCAGCAGGGCACGCTGGAGCCCAGCTACCTCGCGCACCTGGCGTACGCGGCTGAGCTTCAGAAAGATCAGACCACGGCCGATGAAATCATCATCGCTCGGACACAGGCGTCTCCCAGCGCCGAGGAACACCTCTTGTTCGCCCAGGTGATGAACCTGCGCAATCGACCGGGCAGCGCCTTGATGCACCTCGAGGCGCTGGCCACCGCCAGCGGCGAGCGGTTCGCGGGTTTCGAGTACGAGGCCCTGGCGACGTGGGGACGCACCTATCGGCTGATGGGCATGTCGGAGAACGCGCGCCAGGCGCTCGCGCTCGCGGCGGCCATGCCCGAACATCGCACCGAGCGGTTGGGGGCCCGCGTTCGGGTCGACCTGGGGCACCTCAAGGCAGAGACGGGCGATTTCGAAGCCGCGGACGAGCTGTTTCGCGAGGCGCTCACGCTCGACCCCGGAGATCCCGAGGCGAAGCAGGCGCTCGAACACAACAAGGGCCGCGTGGCCTGGCGCGACGCCGTGCGCGCGTCGGCCGGTGCCCAGGTGGAGGCCGCCCGCGCCGAGTCCGAAGCCTTGCGGCGCCGCTTCGTCTCCCGCGAGGGCGAGCTCGAGAAACTGCAGGACGAGCTGGCCCGAATGCGCAAAGCGCAGGCCGATGCCGAGGCGCGAGCGCGGAAGGCCGAGGCCGACGCCGCGTCGGTCAAAGCCCGGTCCGACGCGGAGCAGAAGCGCCGCTTGACCGAAGAGCTCGAGGCGCGGGAGCGCGACGTGGTGGCGAAGGCCACCGAAGCACTCACGACCGCCTTCGCCGGGGTGAGCTGCCCGCCGGCGCTGATGAACGTGCTGCTGGTGGCCGAGAAGACGTTTCAGAAAGCGTTCTACACCGAGCTCCCCACCGCCGCGGTGGCGGTGCTGTACGCCGGCGCGCTCGAACGGGCGCTCTTCTCGCTGTTCGTGGAGCAGTTTGATGGCTGGTTAGAGCGGAACAAGCTCCGCGAGTCGTTTCTGGAAGGCGCGGTGCGCGAACGCCGAGGTTCGCGCATCGAGTACTGGGACTTCTTCGTGGAAGCGTTCGACCAGCGCAGCGCCGGCATGGCCCCGGCGATGGGGGAGATCGCGCGGGTCCTGTCGCGCCGACACGAGTCCTATCTGGTGCCGTTCGCGCGGTTCCTCAAAGAGTCGTTCAGCGTCGAGGACGGCTTCTTTGACGCCCTGGTGGAGTTCGTCACCTGGAGCAAGGAACGACTGCGGGACCCGCTCGCGCACGGGCGCGGCATCGACCTCAAGCACGAAGAGCTGAAGGATTTTCGCGAGCGGTTGTTGCTCAAGTTCGCCGGTGCGCCCCAGGGCGCGCTCCCGCAGTTGCTTCGGCCGAAGGCGTAGTAAAGGGGCGGGGTGCTTTCGCTCACGCTCCTGCTCACCCTCTCGCAGCTCCCCGATCTCCCGCCGCCTCTGGGCTTCGTGGGCAACGTGGTGCTGACCGACGCTCCGGGCGGCGTCAGCGCCGCGGACCTCCCGGTTCGCCTCTCCTTCCCCGGGTGCGCAACGCCACAGGTGATCTCACTGGCGAATCTGGTGGGAGGCGCGAAGGACGGGCTGGCCACGCTCAAAGTCTGGCTGGCGTCTCAACCCGACGTGGAGAAGCGGCTGTTCGGACGGGTGGGGGCCTTCGGCGAGGTGATCGCCGTCGCTCGCAAGGCCAGCCTCGCGCCGAAGCGGCCGGCGAAGACGCCCGCGCCCCTCGACGGGTATCGCTGGGCCGTGCGGAAGGTCCCCGCCGCGGTGGCGTGGGTGGAGAACCCGGCGCCCACGGGGCCCGTGGCCGAACACTGGTTCAAGAACGCCGAAGGGAAGTGGGCCTTCGCCACGCTGGTGACGCCGCCCCGTCACGAGGCCAAGTCCTGTTTTCCCGCGGCGTCGGTCATCTACTTCGACGCCAAAGGCACCGTGCGGGCGCGCTACGACGCCGATTTCGGAGGAGAGGTCTCGGCGCGAATTTTCGGCGACCGCGACCAATGTCTCGATTTCACATTTGATCAGGCGGCCCAGCTCTTTCACGCCACGCTGCGTGCATGCAAAGCGCCCTGACTTTGGCTAGGTAGATCTGGCCCGGCATGGACAACAAAGCCAACATCCTGGAGGTCGACCCGATTCGGCCTCAACCACGACACGTGGAACGCGCCGTCGCAGCGCTGGAGTCGGGCGGCCTGGTGGCCTACCCGACCGACACCTATTTCGGCATTGGCTGTGACCTGTTCTCCAAGAAGGGCATCGATCGGCTCTACCAATTGAAGGACCGCGACCGGCGCAAGCCCTTCGCGTTTCTGTGCGC
>CAZFXD010000288.1:0-6443 GCA_964522795.1 uncultured Myxococcaceae bacterium | reverse complement strand
GGGGCGCTGGGGGGGGCCGGGGCCGGGGGGGCCCCGGCGCGGGGGGGGGGGGGGGGGGCGGGGGCGGAAAGGGCTGCGGCTGCTCCAGTGGCGCCGACTTCGCCTGGTACGCGCTGGGCACACTTTCGCTGTTCCTGGGTCGCCGTAGGCGCCAGACTCGCCGGCCGTAGCCCGGTCAGCGGCTGGCGCACACCGGGTGCGCAAGCCAAAGGCCTTCGAAGGAGGCCATGTCATGAGTCGCCCCTGTCGCCTGGCGCTGGCGTGCGCGCTCGCCGCGAGCGTGAACGCCTACGCTCAGTCGTTCTCGCGCGTGGCCGACATCAACACCAGCGCGGCGAATCGCCCGGTCTCACCGAAGCTTGGCGTCGGCAGCGCCGAACCCACGCCGGACATCGCTCCGGGGGCCGGTGGCGTGGCGCTGTTCGTCGGCTGGAGCCCCCTGTTCGGCTTTGAGCTGTGGCGGACCGACGGCACCTCGCTGGGCACGACCCTGGTGAAGGACATTCGGCCGGGCTCTGCCAGCGCGTTCGACGGTGCCAGTGCGTCGCCGCGCCTGGTTGCCGTCGGCGCCTCGTGGTTCTTCTGCGCCAACGATGGCGCGACCGGTCTGGAGCTGTGGGTGTCCGACGGAACCGCCGCAGGAACGCGCCTGGTTCGCGACATTCAGCCCGGGCCGGCCTCGAGTTCGCCAGGGAGCTTCAAGACCAACGGCGCTCGCGCGTTCTTCGCGGCGACCGATCCGACGCGCGGGAACGAGCTGTTCTCGTCGGACGGGACGAGCGCCGGCACCGTGGTGTTAATCGACGCCAACCCGCTCCTCAACGGGAGTTCGCCAATCCCGACCGCCGTGGTGGGCGTCAACGTCTACTTCAGCGCCACGGAGTCGACGGGCGCGCGACAGGTCTACGTCAGCGACGGCACGGTCGCGGGCACTCGAAGACTGAGCGTGTTCGGGGCTGGGCTGGGGGTGGTGGCCGACGCGGTGGCGGGGCCTGGGCCCTTCGTCTTGTTCTCGGCCTTCGACGCGACCGGGCTGGATCTGTGGCGGAGCGACGGCACGGTGGCTGGAACGGTGCGATTGCGCGACGCCACCCCGGGCGCGCCCAACCCCCAGGGCGCGCTGCAGCTGACCACGGTGGGCGGAGCCACGTTCTTCTCGGCGACCGGGCCGGCCGGCGACACCGAGCTGTGGCGGACCGACGGCGGTATTTCCGGGGCCACGCTCGTCAAAGACGTCTGCCCGGGATTTGCCTGCTCGGGCACTCCGCAGGGCCTGGCCGGGGTCAACGGCAAGCTCTACTTCTTCGGAACCACCGACGCCGGGGTTGAGCCGTGGGTGAGTGACGGCACAACCGCCGGCACGTTCCTCCTCGCCGACATCAACGCCGGCGGACTTGATTCGCGCACGGCCGACTCGAAGTTCACGGCGGCAGGGAGCCGGGTGGCCTTTGAAGCGTCCGAAGCGACGGTCGGGCTCGAGCCGTGGGTTACGGACGGCACCAGCCTTGGCACGGCATTGCTGAAGAACATCGCCCCCTCGAACGCGAGCGGGGGCGCGCGCTTCATGACCGCCCTCGGCCCCAACGCGCTGTTCGCCTCAAATGAGACGGGGCTTGGGCTGGAGCTGTGGTCAACCGACGGAACGACGGCCAACACCGCACGGGTGCGCACCACGGGCCCGATGTCCTCGCGACCGACCTTTCTCACCCCCGTGTCGAGCACGCGGATGTTCTTTCTCGCCGACGATGGGATTCACGGCGTCGAGCCCTGGTGGTCGGATGGCACGGCAGGCGGAACCAGCCTGCTCGCAGACTTCACGCCCGGGAGCGGGAGCACGTTTGTCCGCGGGGCATGGCGTCTGGGTGATCGGGTCATCCTCAGCGCGTACCGCGCGGCGGACGGGTACGAACCGTGGGTGGTCGACGCCGACGGCGGCATTCGACAGTTGCGAGACGTCTGGGCTGGCGCGGGATCGGGGTTTGGAACCGACTTCGTCGTCGCCGCCGACGCGGGGTACTTCATCGGCACGGAGGCGACCGGTCAGCTCTTCATCTACCGAACGGACGGCACCCCGGCCGGCACCGTGCCGGTGGTGTCTTTGGGCGGACAGACGGCCGTGGGCGAGTTTGCCGCGGGCGCGGGTGGCCTGCTGTTTCTGACGAGCTACGGGCTCACCACAGGCGCTGAGCCGTACGTCGCCACGGTCGCCGATGGCGGCTTCCGACTGCTGCGCGACCTCAACACCGGTGTCAAAACAGCCGGCGGATCGTGCGGAACTGGAACGGTACCGAACGACTCCAATGCGGGAGCGTTCATTCCGCTGCTGGGGACGACCTACTTCTCGGCCATCGATCAGCCTGCACCGAGCGTCGACCGGCGGCTCTACCGAACCGACGGCACCTCGGCGGGAACGCAGGTGGCCGCGTCGACCGTGGTGATCACCGGGCGGCCGGTGGTGACGACCAATCGCCTCTACGCGCCGGGCTTCACCGTTGCCGGGACCACCGGGGTTGAGTTGTTCAGGTTCGAGCCTTCGGATGCCGGGTTCTCGCCGGTGGTGGACCTGACCCCAGGCAGCGGGTCCACGGCGTTCGGCGAGATTGTCGCCGCCGGAGATCTGGTGTTCTTCGCCGCCGAGACGAACCAGGGCGGGGGCATGGAGTTGTACCGGACCGATGGCACGGTGAACGGCACGCTCCTGTTGAAAGACATCAACCCCGGCGACGCGGGCAGCTTCCCCACGAATCTTCGCGCCGTGGCGGGCCGGGTGTACTTCTCCGCCACCACGCCGGCCACGGGTGAAGAACTCTGGGTCTCCGACGGGACTCCGGCGGGGACGTTCCGCCTGACCGACATCAACCCTGATGCGGGCCCGTCGTCGCCCGGGCCCGTGGCGGCCACGTCGCTCAACCTGTTCTTCGCGGCGTATGACAGCCAGGAAGAGAACGAGCTCTACGCCTCCACCTCTGACTTCACGCCGCCGGTGATCACCCCGGTCATCACCGGCACGCAGTCGGGGGGCGTCTACTCCAGCGTGGTCAATGTGACGTTTGACGTGGTGGACAACGAGTCCACGGCGACGCCCGGGGTCGGTTGTGGGCCCGCGACGGTGAGCACAGACGGGACGACGCAGCTCACGTGCACCGCCAGCTCTGCCGGTGGCTCCGCCACCAAGACGGTGATCATTCTTCGCGACACCACCCCCCCGGTGCCCACCTGTCCCGACGTCACGGTGGAAGCGACGGGCCCCAACGGCGCCCTGGCCACGTTCAGCCCCACGGCCATTGACGTGCTCGACCCTGCGCCGACGGTGAAGACCGTGCCCGCGAGCGGGACTGCGTTCGCCCCGGGCGTCACCACCGTCACTGGCACGGCCACCGACAGGGCCGGTAACGCGGCGACCTGCACGTTCAAGGTGACCGTGGTGGACACCACGCCACCGACGCTCACATGCCCGGCCGGGTTCACCTCTGAAGCGACGTCTCCCAGCGGGACGCCGGTGACGTACACGGTGATGAAATCAGACCTGGTCGACCCGGCCGTGGTGATCAGCTCCGATCACGCGTCGGGGAGCGCGTTCCCCATCGGGACCACGGCGGTGCACGTGACTGCGACCGACGCGTCAAACAACACCTCGACGTGCACCTTCTACCTGACGGTGAAGGACACCACGCCGCCCAATGTGACGTGCCCACCGTTGGTGATGCTGGAAGCGACGGGGCCGGGAGGCGCCACGACCGGCGTCACCCCGACCGTGAGTGACAACGGCGATCCGAACCCGACGGTCACCAGCGTTCCGCCCGCGGGGGCGACGTACCCGATTGGCACCACCAAGACGACCGTGACGGCCACCGACCAGTCCGGCAACTCGGTCATCTGTCGCTTCGATGTGGTGGTGAGCGATACCAAAGCCCCCGTCCCCAAATGCCCGGCGCCGATCGTGGTCGAGGCCACCAACGGAACCAGCGCCAGGGTCGACTTCACGGCCACGGCGGATGACGCGGTCGACCCCAACCCGACCATCAAGTACTCGCGCAGCCCAGGGAGCACGTTCGGGCTGGGCGTCTCCACCGTCGAGGTGACCGTGCAGGACTCCAACTACAACGTGGACAAGTGCACGTTCACCATCACGGTGGTTCTCCCCGGCGAGGTCGATGGCGGTACTGGCGGGGGCGGGGGCACCACGAACAAGCCGTGCGGGTGCACCAGCGCGGCCGACCTCTCGGCCTTCGGGCTCGTCGCGCTCGCGGCGCGGGGACTGTCGCGGCGGCGACGGGCGAGGCCCTAGCGCTGGAAGCTGGCCGGCGTGACTTCCAACCGTTGCCGCGGGCGGGGCATCTCGCCTTGCGGCATCAGCTCGCGCAGCTCCGGTTCATCGACGTCGCCCACCAGGTGATAGACGCGGGTGCCGTCTTTCCACGTGGCGACGTGAAGCCCGTGGCTGGAGCCGATCTGCGGCGCGGGTGACTGGGCAAACTCATCTTCGTCGCCGTCGTCGCCGTACACGAACAAGCCGACGCGCGTGAGTTCGGGGCCCTGACCGACGGCCGCGTTGTAGACGATGTACGCCGCCTGTTTGTCGCGCACGTTGAGCAGCCGAGCCCCCTGCGCGGTGGCGTTGGGCAGGTGCGGCACCACGATGCGCCGATCGAGCGTGTTGCCGAACCATGCTTCGATCTGCGCGGGCGAGGCGTGCTGCAGCTCGAGTGGAAACGACCGCAGGTGCCGTGCCACCACGTCTTCAATCACCGCCCGTCGCTGGTGCCGTTGCCAGACCGACCAGGAGGCTGAGACCGCCAGCACCGCGACCGACGCCGCTGCGGCCGAGACCGCGGCCCACGCCAGGCGCCGGCGGCCTCGCGACCACGCGAGATCGCGGTTGATGCGGGCCTTCAGGCTGGCGGGTGCGACGACGGGGGAGGAAGCGAGCAGGCCTCGAATGGTGTCTCGAAACTCCTGTTCCCTGGCGAGGTCGGCCCGGCACGCCGCGCAGTCCGTGACGTGCGCCTCGAGCACGGCCTTGTCTTCGGTCGACAACTCGCCGTCGATGAACGGGGTCAGTGATCGCTGGAATTCAGTGCAATCCATCGCGCGCTCCTACCGGGACCTCTGACCTTCAGCACGGGCGGCGCCGAGGTCAATCACGTTGGAAGGTTCTTCAGCTTCCTCATCCTGCGCGTGCCCCTCGAGCAGCGCGCGGAGCTGTTTGCGCCCACGGAACAAGCGGCTCATCACCGTACCGATGGGGATGTCGAGAATCTCTGCCGTGTCCTTGTACGAGAACTCCTGCACGTCGGTGAGCACCACCACCATGCGAAAGTCGAGCGGCAGCCGATCGAGCGCCTGGAGCACGTCTTCGGCCACGAGCTGATTGACGAGGTGGGTCTCCGGGTCCGCCGCCCGCTCGTCGGACTGAGCGCTGATGAGCTGCGCTTTGACCGACCCGCGCTCCTGTTCATCATCGAAGGTCTTCGCCTTCCGGGTGCGGCGGTACTGGTTGATGAAGGTGTTGGTGAGAATGCGAAACAGCCAGGCTTTGGCGTTGGTCCCTTCCTCGAACTTGTCGAAGAAGGTGTACGCGCGCATGATCGTGTCTTGAACCAGGTCTTCGGCGTCGCGCGCGTCCCGCGTCAGTCGAAGCGCTGAGCCGTACAGCGCGTCGAGGTGGGGGAGCGCGACACTTTCAAATTTCGACCGGGATGAGGGGCGGCTGAACAGTCCCATTCGAGCGTGTCTCCGTTGCGTGTTGTAACGCGCCAGGCCCGAGTTTCATTCCCCACCCAGCGCGCGGTGCTCGGCGCTGGGCTGCTTTGTAAGTGTTGAGAATCTAATGGGAATCAGCGCATAGCGCCGGTCATGCGGGCGCCCTTGCCGGACGTGGTCTTCGGCTTGTGGGCCTTCTTGTGAACCGCGTCGTAGATCGGCGTGTACGGGTAGCCGAGGTCGCGCGCCACGGCTTCGTACGTCACGTGGCCGCCGTAGGTGTTGAGGCCGCGGGACAGTGCGCGGTCCTGCTCGATCGCCGCCACCAGGCCGAGGTCGGCGATCTTGCGACCGAAAGGGCGGGTGGTGTTGGTGAGCGCGAACGTCGACGTCTGGGGCACGGCGCCGGGCATGTTGGCCACGCAGTAGTGAATGACGCCGCTGACCTCGTAGACGGGGTTGTCGTGCGTGGTCGGGTGGCAGGTCTCAATGCAGCCGCCCTGATCGACGGCCACGTCCACCACTACCGCGCCTTTCGACATCTCGGAGATGAGCTCCTTGCTCACGAGCTTGGGGGCCTTGGCGCCGGGGATCAACACGCCACCCACTACCAGGTCAGCCTCTCGCACCGACTTGGCGATGTTCTCGGAGTCAGACATCAGGGTGGTGACGTGACCGCCGAAGATGTCGTCGAGGTAGGTCAACTGGGCCAGGTTGACGTCCAGAATCGTCACCGAAGC
>CAZFXD010000287.1:0-6445 GCA_964522795.1 uncultured Myxococcaceae bacterium | reverse complement strand
TGTCCCTCAACGCCTTCAACCCCCAGACGCAGAAGTGGGAAACCAGCGTCGCACCACCCCTGACCATCGCCGTGGGTTCTGGCAGCGGCGCCCCCGGGACCGCCCCCCCCACCGCCAGCGGCGACCCCATTCAGAAGAACCGCCTCGAGGCCGGCGCCGTCAGGCCGCTGCGCAACACGCTCAGCCAGACGGGCATTGCACGGCCGGTGTGGGAAACACCGTGGGCCCTGCCCGCCTTCCTCACCCCGTTCGGCCTCGCCCTGGTGGGCTTCGCTGGTGCAGCCGTGCGCCGCATTCTCCGTCGCTCCTCGCCCGACGCCGAGCGCCGCGCGCGATCCAAAGCCGCCCACCAGCGCCTGGCCCGCGCTGAGAAGCTCGAGGCGCAGGGCAACCCCGCCGAGTTCTACGGCGAGATCGAGCGCGGCGTGCTCGGCTTTCTCGAAGCGCAACTCGGCGTCACCACCGGAGGCCTCACCCGGGACGCGCTCAAAGCGCTCCTGGACGAGCGGCGCATCTCCCCCGAGGTCGCCCGACGCATCTTCGCCTGCCTGGAGACGTGCGACGCGGGCCGGTTCGCGCCCGGCATGGCTGACGCCGCCGCTCGCCGACGCGCGCTCGAAGACGCCACGGCGGCGCTGGAAGGCTGGAGGACGCCATGATCGCCCTCGTCATCGCCGCAGCGTTGGCCCAGAGCTACTACACCCCGGAAGAGGCCTCGGCCCTCTTCGCCGAGGGGAACGCCGCGGCCACCGCCGGAGACTCCGAACGCGCCACCGCCGCGTGGGAGAAGCTGATCGCGCACGGCCACCGAAACGCCGACGTCTTCTACAACCTGGGCACCACCGCGCTCCAGGCGGGGGATCTGGGACACGCCGTGCTCAACCTCGAGCGCGCGCACCGGGTCCAGCGGGCCGACGACATTGAAGCCAACCTCGCCGCCGCACGGAGAAAGCAGCTGGACCAGATCGTGGGGAGCGAAGGTGGCGAGCCGTTTCACCTGCGCCTGGCGTCGGCGTTGAACATGACGCTGGTGGGCCAGTTCACCATCGGCGCGGCCTGGGTCTGGCTGCTCCTCGTGGTGTGGTACGCGCGCACCGCGCCGGGCCGGCGCCTGTGGCCCGCCCTGGCGGCCTCGTTCGTGTTCCTGCTCTCGGCCGTGGGCGCCTCCCTGGTGGCCATCGCCTGGTCGGCCGCCAACGAAGGCAAAGACGCCGTGGTGCTGGTGCCGGTGACCCAGGTCCGCAAGGCGCCTGAAGAGAAGGCGGCGGTCTCTTTTGAAGTCCACGCTGGCTTGAAGGTCCGTCTCGTTGAAGAGTCGGGCAATTTCGTACGAATTCGGTTACCCAACGGACTCGAAGGCTGGACCGAAAAGGGAGCGTCAGAGCCGCTGTGATTCAAGTCAACGACGTCACGAAGGTGTACCGCCGCGGCAAGACTGAATTGCAGGCGCTCTCAGTGGATTCGCTGGTCGTGCCCAAGGGCCAGTTTCTCTCGGTCATGGGCGCGTCCGGCTCGGGCAAGAGCACCCTGCTCAACCTGCTGGGTGCGCTCGACGTGCCGACCATGGGGTCGATCAGCATCGACGGGCAGGTCATTTCGAAGTTCCCCGACGCTCAGCTCTCCCGGTTTCGCCGCGAGCGCCTGGGGTTCATCTTTCAGTTCTTCAACCTGCTGCCCACCCTCACGGCGGTCGAGAACGTGATTCTGCCCGCGCTGCTCAACCGGCGATCGCGTTCAGAGATGACGCCCAAGGCGATGAAGCTGCTCGAGCAGGTGGGGCTGCTGGGACGCGAAGAGCACTACCCCGACGAGCTGAGCGGCGGCGAGATGCAGCGGGTGGCCGTCGCCCGCGCGCTGTTGCTCGAGCCCTCGCTGCTTCTGGCCGATGAACCCACGGGGAACCTCGACTCCAGGACCGGGTCCGAGGTGCTGAAGCTGATTCGCAACGCCACGCGCGAGCGAAACCTCACCGTGGTGATGGTGACGCACGACGCCAAGGCGGCCGCGGTAGGCGACCGCATCGTTCGCCTCGCGGACGGCTCCATCGCCGGGGACGAAGCCGTCGAACCGCAGGCGGCCTAGGCGATGCTGACCCTCCTCCGGCTCGTCTCCCTTCGTCACCTCCTGCGGCACCCGCTTCGATCGACGCTCACCATTCTCGGCGTGGCCATCGGGGTCGCCACCATGGTGGGCGTCTCGGCCATCAACCGTTCGGTGATGGACGCATTCCGCTCCACCATCGACACCGTGTCGGGTCGAGCCGACCTGTCCATCGGCGCCACCGAGCGCGGCATCGACGACGAGGTGGTGGACGCGGTGAAGAAGGTGGCCGGGGTGGCCCACGCCTCGGGCAGCCTCAGCATCGTCGCCCCGGTGAACGGAGCGCCCGGCGTCAACCTGTTGGTGATGGGCATCAACGCCACCGACGATGGGTACTTCCGCACCTACGAGGGCAAAGGGCAAAACGTCGGTCAGCTCTCTGACGACCTCGAGTTCCTCAACTCCACCGATCGCATGCTCATCTCGGAGCGCTTCGCCAACGATCACAACCTCCAGGTCGGCGACACCTTCGAGCTGATCACCGCCGAGGGCGCGAAGCCGTTCATCGTGCATGGGCTCTTGAAGGAGACCGGCCCCATCAAGGCGTTCGGCGGCGCGGTGGGGGTGATGGACTTGTTCTCCGCTCAGGCCGCCTTCGCGCGCGGTCACGTGGTCGACCGGATTGACGTGGCGGCCACCAGCCCGGATCAGGTGGAAGCGGTGAAGGCCAACCTGGAGAAGGCCCTGGGCCCGACCTACGACGTCGATCGCCCCGAACGCCGTGGTGCCAGCGTCGAGACCATGGTGCGCAGCTTCCAGATGGGCCTCAACCTGGGCTCCGGGGTCGCGCTGCTGGTGGGCGTCTTCCTCGTCTACAACACCGTGTCCATCGGCGTGCTGCAGCGGCGCCGCGAAATCGGCACCCTGCGCGCGCTGGGCTCGACCAAGCGGCGCATTCGGGCCCTCTTCACGCTCGAGGCCCTGGTGATTGGCGTGCTGGGCACCGTGCTCGGCTACCCGATCGGCGTCGGTCTGGCGCGAGCCGCGGTGGAGCGAGTCTCCTCGTCGGTGTCGCAGATCTACATTCAGGTGAACGTGGCCGACATTCACCTGTCGCCCAGAGACATGCTGATGGGCGCGCTGCTCGGCCTGGGCGGGAGCATGTTCGCCGCGCTCCGCCCCGCGTTCGCTGCCTCCTCCATTCAGCCGGTGGAAGCGCTCCGCAAAGACTTCGCCATGGGCGGGTCCGGCCAGCTGGCTTCGTGGCCCACCATCACCGGGGCGGCGCTCCTGTTGCTTGCCTGGCCCGCCACGCTGATTCCGGCGCCGCAGGAGAATTTTCCCTTCGGCGGTTACCTCGCCATGTTCTTCACCCTCATGGGCACCACGCTCTTGACGCCCCTGTTGCTGCGAAACCTGCAGCGGCCGTTCCAGGGCCCCACCGAGGCGACCTTCGGCATCGCCGGCCGCATCGCCGCGGACAACTTTTCACGCACCCCGGTTCGAACGGCCGTCCCGGTCTCCGCGCTGGCCATCGGCGTGGCCATGACCATCTGCATCGGCGGCTTCGTGGGGTCGTTCCAGCGAAGCTCCCAGCGATGGATCGACCAGTCGGTCCCGGCCGACCTGTTCGTCACGGCCTCCGCCAAGATCGCGGGCGTGCAGAACACGCCCATGAAGCCCGACCTGATCGAGGACCTGCGCGGCATTCCCGGGGTGCAGGAAGTCGACATGATCCGCATGTTCTCCAATGACGTGCTCGGGCTGCGCGTGTTCGTGCTCTCGCTCGACCCGGAGATCTACCAACGGCACGGCCACACCGAGCTGCGGGAGGGCGCGCTCCCCAACGCCGCCAAGCGGGCCGAAGGCTGGGTCACCATCTCCGAGAACCTCAGCCGGCGCAGAAACCTCCACGTCGGCTCGACGTTCGAGATGCCCTCGCCCACGGGCGTGCACAGCTACAAGGTCGCGGCGGTGATCACCGACTACACCTCCGACCAGGGCACGGTGTTCATGGAGCGGCGGATCTTCATCGATCAGTTCAAGGACGACCTGGTCGACTCCTTTGAGCTCTACCTGGACGACATTCGCGACCTGGAGCGAATTCGGACCACCATCACCGAACGGCACGCTTCGAAGTTCGGGCTCTACGTGCTCTCCAACGCCGAGCTGCGGGCGGAGGCGCACCGCATGGTCGACGATGCGTTCGCCATCACCTACGCCATGGAGTTGGTGGCCGTGGTGCTGGCGCTCCTCGGCGTCATCAACACCCTGCTGGCCGCGGTACTCGACCGCACGCGCGAAATCGGGCTCCTGCGGGCGGTGGGCGCCGACCGCGGCCACATCATTCGCCTCTTCGTGGGCGAGGCCGCGCTCATGGGGCTGACCGGCGGCTTCATCGGCATGGTGGCCGGCTACATTCTCGGCTTCACCGTCACCACCGTCGTGGGGGTGGGGTCCACGGGCTGGAGCTTCCCCTTTCATTTCCCGTGGCTCACTGCGGTACAGATGTTCGTGTTGGCGGCGGTCTGCGCCGTGCTGGCTGGGCTCTACCCCGCGCGGCGCGCCGCCAGACTCGACGTGGTTGAAGCGCTGTCCTACGAATGAGAGAAGGTCGCGACATGGCTTCGGGGGCGGACACATTTCGAATCCTGCTGGTTGAGGACCAGCCCGCCATTCGCGAGCTGGTGGCGACCATGCTTCGCAGCGGGAGCACCGACGTCGACGCCGCGGCCACGGGCGCCGAAGGGCTCACCCGCGTGCGCGAGACGGCCTACGATCTCATCCTGCTGGACATTGTCCTGCCCGTCCTCGACGGACTGTCGCTCTGCCGGCTGATCAAGGCCGACCCGACGCTCCAGAAGACGCCGCTCTACATGCTCACGGCCAACTCCAAGCGGTCTGACGTCGAAGCGGCCACCGCCGCTGGCGCGAACGGCTACATCCACAAGCCGTTTCGCACCTCAGAGTTGGTGGAGTTGGTGGAGCGGCTTCGCAGCGAGAAGCGCGCCGCGTTGCCGTCGCCGCCCGGCTAAGGCAGTCGCGGGTGCAGGTAGCGCGCCAGCGCGAGGAAATCGTCCCAGTCCAGCCCGTCAAACTCCAGCGCCAGCGTGGCCGGTGTTCGCCGCTTGACCACCGCCTCGGTGACGATCTCGCGATCATCCGGGAGCGGAATGCCGATGGTCACACGCTCCATGGACTCGGCGAAATCTCCAAGGAGGCACAGCCCGGCCATGGAGAGGTCCCGGGCCCGCGTCAGCACGGTGCGTCCCTCGAGCTTCAGCTTCACCATGAAGTTCGTCGTGACTCGCGGGTGGAATCGTTCAACGTGGCCTTCATACGAGAGCGACATGGGTCTTCCTTGCGTTCGGGTGCAACAGGGTGATGCCAGTCTGTACCCGCGGCGGGTCGGTTCAACTTTTCGGACTCGCTGATCAGCGAACGCACGAAGTTTTCAGACGTTACGTGCGCACTCCGTTTGAAGGGTGCCTCTCATCACCAGGAGGCACACCATGTCGCAAGGTCCCGGCATTCTCAGCGCAGCGATTTCAGTTGAACGCCAAACGCCGAGGCGATCGTTCGGCGATTACCTCTCGAACGCGTTCTCCAACGCCGGGCTGTTGATCGGTGCGGTCACCCCGACGCCCGTCCTGTCCGCCGCGGTGACCGCGTTGAAGATGGTCACGGGCGGCGCGTCACAGCGCGCCGTTCCCTCCAATGCACCAGGCGGAGGCGCCGGTGGTGCGAGCGAACTTCCGACCGGCGATCTGATGTCCCAGATGCACTCTCAGAACATGGAGTACCTGAAGCTCCAGGCCTCGCTTCAGGACGAGAGTCGCGAGTTCAACACCCTCACCAACGTCTTGAAGACGCGGCACGAGACCGTCAAATCCACCATCAACAACATTCGGTGACGCCATGGCCCTCAGTCCGTTGAGCAGCAGCCCTTCGGTCGGGGCGTCGCGGGCCACCGGCGGGGCCCACGAGAGTTTCAAGCTGACGCTGGCCCGCCACACCTCCGTCGATCGGCGCGCAGCCGAGGTGGCGCAGCCCCATCAACCCACGCAAGCCGCGCCACCGGTCGCCGCGCGCCTCGTGGAGGGGTTGGACGCGGCGCAGCGGCGACTGGACGCGGTGTTGGAGCTCGCGCGAACCGGCGCCACGTTCACCCCGGCGCAGCTCCTGTCACTGCAGGCCGACGTGTACAGCTCAAGTCAGCAAATCGATCTTGCCGGCAAGCTCGTGGAAAAGGCGACCGGCGGGGTGAAACAGGTTCTGCAAACCCAACTCTGAAAGCTCCTATGACGAACCGGTGGTGCGCGTTGGTGATCGCGGTGTTCCTGGGTTGCGCGCAGGAGATTGAGCACGGGCTCTCGGAGGCCGACGCGAACGAAATCTGTTCCGC